>QHNT01000298.1 GCA_003218515.1 Verrucomicrobiota bacterium
ATCGAATGCCGCAGGCAAACAATGGCCGGAGCCCAAAGGATCATCGACCTCCGGTTTGGTCATTCGGGATGGGTTGGGAATCCGTCATTTCTTCAGGAATCGCTTGTCTCCGGCGCGGCTCGTCACGCCATCCTTGTCGAGGCGTTCCAGCAGCGGGATGACGATGCGGCGACTGGTGCCGAGTGCCTGGCGCAATTCGCTGGCTGTGGCCGAGTCATGCGCCCGTAAAAATAGCTTCACTGTCCCGGTTGCCCGCACAAACGCGTCCGTTGACATTACGACTTCATCGCCCAGTTCAATTGCCTCGCCGCTCTCCAGAAGAAACCGCAACGCCTGTTGCCTGAGTGAATCCGGCGCCAGTTCCTTTCGCGAAGGCGGCTCCAACGGTTTGGCCGAGAGCGCCGCTCGAATTCCGGCTGCCGCGGCCTGTAAATGGGGTGGCAAAGCGGGCCGATGCGTCGTGCGGCGAATCGCCGGGCCGGCTTGTGAGAATCCTTGCGCGCAAAGGTCGCCAATCAGTGCGTCAAACACGTCCGCGTCTGGCAATGACTTTTCCAGCACCGTCCGCAATTCACTGAGCGGCAGGCCGGGATGCTGAGGATGCGCGCGGTGTTCGGCGTCAATGGCGTCCATCGCGGCCAGGCGCAAAGCCCGCCACTTCTCCCCATCCGCCACCCGTTCGCCGATGGCGATGGCTTTTCGTTCGTCGGCCAGCAATGCGAGGGCACGGGCGATTTCCGCGGCGCTGAAGCGTGACTTGACCAGCAAGGCAGAGCCTGAGACAGCGCCGTCACGCCCCAACTGGGATTGAACGAAGGCAGTCGCGTCGTTCGGCGACCGCGCCCGTCGTTCCAAAAGCTGCCGTTGCGGTTCTGAGCGGAACCGTTTGGAGCACGCGTCAGGATCGAGAACCACACCGCCGCCAAGCGTCGTTTGCTCCGACCAGTCTCGCACGGTAAACCGGTCGCCGGCAAAGGCAAAGACGGGAAAGGCAAGGCGAAGTTCCGCAAGCGCGCGCTCGCCGACGCAGAGTTGGCGAGTTTGGAGGAAAAAGACATGCGCGGGCACGTTTGTGCTGCCGAGGTGAATCCGCACCAACGCGCCGTCTTTCAGCGGCCGCGTGGCGCCGGTCTTGCTGGTCATTGGCCGCGAGGATCTTTCGAACATTACATCCATCGTTTCGCTCGGATCGCCATGCTCCGATAGCGTGATGATGTCGCCGCGTTGCACGCTGTCTGCGTCAAGGTCCGGCAGATTCAGCGCGGTGCGCATGCCCGGTCCACTGACTTGGACGTCGCGATTATGGTTTTGCAGGCTGCGGACGCGCGTCGGTTGGCCCGAAGGCTGAACGACGACCGCCTGGCCGCGATGCAACGTTCCGCCGGTCAACGTGCCGGTGACGACCGTGCCGATGCCGCGCAACGTAAACACACGGTCCACGGGCAGGCGCGGTTTGCCGATGTCGCGCGGCGGCGGCGTATCACTCAGAACGAGCGCGAGCGTCGTTTTCAATTCGTCGATGCCGCGGCCAGTGACAAGTGAGGTCGGGACGATCGGCGCCTCGGCGAACGGCGAGACGGTGAGTTGCTTGCGGAGCTGCGCTTTGACGGCTTCTTCGTCCTCAGTCAAATCGATTTTTGTCAGGGCAACCACTGCGCGACTCACGTCCAAATAGCTCAGGATTTGCAAATGCTCCTCGGTCTGTGGCATCCAGCCGTCGTCCGCGGCGACGACGAACAGCGCCAGATCAACCGAGCCGACGCCCGCCACCATGTTTTTCACGAAATCTTCGTGGCCGGGAACGTCGATGATGCCGAGTTGGAAGGTTGATGGTTGAGGGTTGAGGGCTGAGGGCAGTTCCAGATGCGCGAAACCGAGGTCAATTGTGATGCCACGCGCTTTTTCCTCCGGCAAACGGTCGGGGTCCGTGCCGGTCAGCGCCTTGACCAGCGCGCTCTTGCCATGATCAACGTGGCCCGCCGTGGCAATAATGAAATGGTTCTGTGTCATTCGCGGGCTGTCAGTTCGGCTTCACCGGCGAATGATTTGCTTGCCAGCCAGGTCAGCGGCGAACAGGGCCGCTCCAAACAGGGTGATCAGCGCGGCAATCAGAAGACGGGCGCGAGAACCTATCGGGGGTTTCATAAGGTCCCGGTTGCAAACGCGGAATGAATGGCGCGGAACAACTCTTCATCCTGCCGAGGAAAAACGGTGCGCAAGTCCAACTTGAAGCGTCCGGCTGCAACGTAGCCGACAACTGGTGGCGATCCTCCCCGCAGTCGCGCGGCGAAATCTGTGACCGAGATGTTTAAGGGCTGCAGGTCCAGCGTGACAGAAGGAATGGCCGAGCGCGGCAGCGTGCCACCACCGATTTGTGATTTGCCTTCGCCAATGACCGTCTTCATCGGCAACGCTTCGAGCGCAACCTTGATCTTCTCAGCGCGAGACTGCAGTTCCTCGGTTGAGGCACGAAGCATCGTCAGCGCGGGAATCGTCTCCTCTGCGCGCCCGGTCAGGTAGAGGTCCACGGTCGTTTCCAGCGCGGAGAGAATCAGCTTATCGCACCGCAGCGCGCGGAAGAACGGCTCGCGCTTCAGCGCGCTGACCAGCTTCTCCTTGCCCGCCATGATGCCGGCCTGAGGCCCGCCGAGCAGTTTGTCGCCGCTGAAACAGACCATGTCCACGCCGCGCTTGAGTACTTCAGCGGGCGTCGGCTCGTGCTCAATGTCGGTTATTTTCTCCGTTTCCACGACCGCGCCGCTGCCGAGGTCTTCGACAAACGTCAGCCGTTTCTGCTTCGCCAGCGCGGCGATTTCTTCGGTCGAAGGTGATTCCACAAAGCCGCCCATGAAAAAGTTGCTGCGGTGCACCTTCAGAATCATGGCCGTTTGCTTGCCAACGGCTTTGCTGTAATCGCTCAGCGCCGTCTTGTTTGTCGTGCCCACTTCGCGCAGCTTCGCGCCGCTGGCTTCAAGAATTTCCGGAATGCGGAACCCGCCCCCAATCTGGATCAACTCGCCGCGGGAAATGATGACTTCCTTCCGCTCGTCGGAGGTAAAATGCCGAAGCATGAGCAACAGCGCCGCGGCACAGTTGTTGGCGACGGTGGCGGCTTCCGCGCCGCAGAGCAGCGCGAGATTATGTTCGAGATAAGCCGACCGCTCGCCGCGCTCGCCGCCAGTCAGGTCAAATTCGAGATTGTTGTAATTCGCCGCGAGGCTCTGGAGCGCTTCGACCACGGTCGGGCCGAGCGGCGAGCGCCCGAGGTTGGTGTGAACGATGACGCCGGTGCCGTTAATGACGGGCAGGATGCGTGCCGAGCGCAAGGCGTGAAGGGAGGAACGGATGCGCGCGAGCACGCCGTCGAAGTCGGGAACCTTTTTCTCCGAGCGCAGCGCAGCCAGTTCGCGGCGGACGATGGCCAGGACCGCTGGACGCGGCAAATCAACTTCGCCGAGCGCCTGAAGGACTCTTTCCACGGCGGGAATATCTCGCCGGCGCTGATTTTCAGAGCCTGCTGTTTTGTTGCTCCTGGCCTGGTTGTTCATCGGCCTGATGACTCCTTGGAATCGGATCGGATCAATCCAATGGCCTCAGCAGCGGCGTTGCGCACATCCTCGTTTGGATCGTGCTGCTCCAGAATCGCGAGCATGGGAAGCGCTGGGTTGCCGTCGCGCCCGATTTTGCCCAGCGCCGCCGCGGAATTTTGACGGACGTACCACCACTCGTCGTTGAGGAGTTGCGTGAGGACGGGAACGGCGCCGGAGGCGTCAGGGCCGATTTGCCCGAGCGCAAGGGCTATGTGCGCGCGCGTGCGACTTTCGGGGTCCCGCAACGCGTCGATCAAAGCCGGAACCGCCGGCGCGGCGTCAGCCCCGATCAGGCCGAGACACGATGCCGTCGCCGAGCGCGCAAACGAATTGGTGTCCGCGCGCAATTGCGCGATCAGCAAAGGCACCGCCTCTTTCGGCGAATATCCGATGCGAACCAATGCTCGCACCGCAACGATTGTCGGCAGTTCATTTTTTTTCATTGAGGAAACGAGAAACGGTACTGCTGGGCGCGCCGCAGGGCCGATAGCACCCAGCGTGGGCGCGGTCTCCATCTTGTTTTCCTTGCTGTCCTTCTCCAGCAATGCAATCAGGGACGCAACAGCCATCCGGGCGTTTGGGCCGATGTATCCCAGACCGCGGATTGCCTCTCCTCTGGTTATTGAGTCCGGTGACTCCAAAAGGTGAACCAACGCAGGAACTGCCGGACTGGCATTGGTTCCCATCTCCCGGAGAACATCAAACCCGCGAGCCCGAATCATACGTGCGTCCAATTTCGGAGTCAGAATTCTTGCTGCCGCAGGAGGGGCTTTCGAACGAATCACCGTCAACAGCTCCGACTCCCTGTAATTCAGCAGGCGCGCGACGCGCGGCGCGGCTGCGTCACTCAGATGAACCAGGGCCGCTTTTGCCCGGAGATATTCCCTTTGACCCGGCTGCGACTTTAGTTCGTTCAGCCAAAACGACAGGGCGCGTCCTTGATAAACTGGCTGCGATTTCCACAAGGCTGAGAATAGAGCGACGGAGAGGAGCAAGACTCCCGAAATGACTCCGGTTCGGCAGATTGGAATTGAGAGATGCCTTCGGTTCATGATGACCGCGTCATTGGTTTGACGACCATGATTTCAGTTCATCGCTGCCATAGAAATTTCTGGTTTCTTCCACCGCCGGATCCGTCCGATAACAGCAGCGCATGGCGCGCGATGCTTCTTCAAAATTCTCATCACATCGTCCAGCAGTTGCGGGCGGACGCAGAGGAGCAGCCCGCCGCTGGTTTGGGCGTCGGCGAGCAGAATCTTCCGTTCGTCCGGGACACCGTTCCATTCCGTGAATGCGTTCGCTGTTTTTAGATTCTCGCGGCTGCCGCCAGGAATGCAATCTTTCGCGATGAGACGGAAAACTTCATCGTTGATGACGGGAACGCGCGAGGCCTCAATCTGCGCGCCGACACCGCTGGCGCGGCACATGGAGCCAAGGTGGCCGAGCAAGCCATAGCCGGTCACGTCGGTGCCGCCGCGCACCAATCCGCGCTCCGCCAGGTCCGCGCCTATGATATTAAGCGTGCACATGCTGTCGATTGCCTTTTGAACCGTAACGCGGCTCGCTAGAGCCCGCTTGATTCCGGTCGTAATGATGCCGGTGCCGAGCGGCTTGGTCAGCACCAGCAAGTCGCCCGGTCGCGCGTTCGCGTTGGTAATCATTCGGCGCGGGTTGACCAGGCCGGTGACCGAAAGGCCATAAACCGGTTCCGGGTTGCGAATCGTGTGGCCGCCCACGAGCACGCATTTGGCCTCTTTCACTTTGGCCGCTCCGCCACGCAGGATGGTATTGATGACCTTGAGCGGCACCACGTCGGTTGGCACGCCCAACAGGTTCATCGCGGTGAGCGGGCGACCGCCCATGGCATAGACGTCGGACAACGCATTGGCCGCGGCGATCTGGCCATAGACAAAAGGGTCGTCCACGATGGGCGTGAAGAAGTCCACCGTTTGCACGAGCGCGCGGTCGGGGTCGATGCGGTAAACACCGGCGTCATCGGCGGTGGCTGCTCCAACCAGCAGGTTCGAATCGCGCACTTGCGGGAGCTGACGCAAGACTTGCATCAGGGCTTTTTGGCTCAGTTTGGAAGCTCAACCGGCGCAAGAAGAGAGCGACGTCAGTTTAAGAATCTGTGCGCGCGACACGACGACCACCTCCTTCCTTCAAAACGCGGAGTTCGGAGAGCGGAATGCGGAATGAATCCAATTTCGTGGGTGCTTGTTGAAGTCGCAATCCGCATTCCGCAATCCGCATTCCGCATTCGAATTGGCGGAGAGGGCAGGAATCGAACCTGCCTCGACCCGTGAAACGGACCGACGACGGTTTTGAAGACCGCGGAGGCCACCAGGCACCCATTACTCTCCGGGGAAAATGCTGGCCGAACATCGAACATCCAACATTGAACGTCGAACTTCCAACGGGCGAAGGGACCGCTGGTTGGTTGTTCGATGTTCGATGTTCAGTGTTGGATGTTCCCGCTTGAGTAGGTCCCGGAAAGTTGAACCCACCGGCCGGAATGAGAGCGCATTCAAAGCTTCCCTTTGACCGCCTTGAGAATAGCGTCGAAGTCGGGGAATTCGCCCGTCTCCAATTTGGAATAAATCTTCTGCCCATGGACGCTGATTTCGAAGGCGCCACCACCTGAGGGGACGAGCTTCAAAGAACCGATTCGCTGCTTAAGCGTCAACAGTTTTTCCGCCAAACTGACGGCTTTCGGTTCGTAGTTTCAGGCTGCGCAATACTCGATGGTAATTTCCGGATTCATGTTTGTGTTCCGGGCGCACACTAGGCGAGACCCGCCAGCGCGTCAAGGTGCGGCGAGGCGTCGGTCAGGATCGGTGGCCTGCAAATCAGAATTTGGACAACGGGCGAGCGAGCCGTCAGCCACGGAGTGGCGCGAGAGGTTAGCCCACGGCGCGAGCCGTGGGGAAAATGCGCTCTCGCCGAAAGCCCCGTCAGCGGGCGACAGAGTCGCGGTCCAGGAAGACCTTCTTCCGCCGCTTCGCGGCTCCTATGTTCAATGCCCCAACCCACGGCTGACGCCGTGGGCCACCTTCTCGTCGCTGCTCCGCAGCTATTTGCCGCAGCTCGCAAAATGCGGAACGCCTTGGACGCGCCGATGGGAGGAGAGCAGCGCTTCCGATTTTGTGGTTGCCAGCGAGCCAGGGAGAATTAGTGTTCAGCTTATGAAAGCCTCTTGCACCGGACGCCGCGGTTTCGTTTTCACGAAGGAGATTCCCTTCGGCGTCGTTATACTCCTTTCATCGGTTCTGTCGTCCATTCCAGTCACTTTGGCCGAAGCAGCGGAAAAGCCGACGGACGCGGCTTCCGCTTCACCGGCGGATCAGTATCAGGCGGTGGTAAAGGAATATGAAGCGGCGCAGCAGGAATTCTCTAAATCGTATAACGCGGCCAAAACAGACGAGGAACGACAGAAACTCTCGGACAAGTATCCTCAGCCGAAAGCCTGGTCGCGCCGCCTTTTGGAGCTGGCGCGGAAGAACTCAAAAGACCCGGTTGCCGCCGACGCCCTGGTCTGGGTCGTCACGAACGAGCGCTACGGAGAGGACCTTGACGAAGCCCTGGAGCTTCTGCTGAGGGACCACATTCAGAGCGAAAAGCTCGGTCAGGCAGCCCAGATGCTGGTGTACTCCAACGCGAAAGATCCCGAACGGGCGCTCGAAACCATTCTGCAGAAGAACCCGCACCACGAAGTCAAAGGCAAGGCAACGTTCAGTCTGGGTCTTGTCAACCGGAGTCACGACAAAAATGCGGAAGCCGAGAAACTGTTTGAGCAGGTGATTGAAAAGTTTGGAGACATTGAGAACTATCGAGGCACGCTGGCCGACGCCGCGCGCGGACAGCTCTTCGAGATGCGGAACCTTGCCATCGGAAAGGTCGCCCCGGAAATCGAAGGCGAGGATGTGGACGGCAAGAGTTTCAAGTTGAGCGATTATCGGGGCAAAGTCGTGGTCATCGATTTCTGGGGCGACTGGTGAGGCCCCTGCCGGGCCATGTACCCGCACGAGCGGTCGCTCGTGAAAAGATTGAAGAGCAGACCGTTCGCGTTGCTCGGCGTCAACAGTGATCCCAAGGATCACCTCAAACAGGTGATGAAGAAGGAGAACATGACCTGGCGTTCCTGGTGGGACGGCGGGACGACTGACGGCCCGATCGCCACCAGGTGGAATGTCAGCGGCTGGCCGACCACCTACGTGCTCGATCATAAAGGGACGATTCGCTATAAGCACGTTCGCGAAAAGGCCATGGACGATGCCGTGGACGCGCTGCTGGACGAACTCGAGCGCGAGCAGTCCGGCGGGAAGCAACCAAAGAACTGATCTTCAAGAATTTTATTCCGGCGACTCGCCCGATTGACAGCTTTGAACCCCTGAACCTGGGATGGACGGCGCGCTGCGCCGTCCGCGCCGCGTTCAGCGGCGCAACGATGCCGCCCGCTGCTTCGCGGGCGGGGACATCGCAGCGCGATGTCCCTACCGAAGTGCGGTTCATGGGGAAAGAGGGGTTCGTTCTGG
>QHNT01000486.1 GCA_003218515.1 Verrucomicrobiota bacterium
GGGTGATGAGCTCTCCCGTGGCGGGAGGGACAAATTTAGGCACCGGCGGCGCAGCGGGTTGCGCTGGCGCTTTGGCGGCAGCCTTCTGTGGCGTGGAGGCGACGACTGGCTTGTCAGCGGGCCGGGCCGGCCTGCTCATCACCGCCGGTCTGGGGGGGAGTTTTGCAGGACCGACCTTCGCCGCGGTTTTCGGAGCCGACTTCTGCGGCAGGTGAATGAATCCGACTTTTTCTCCAATCGCCGGCTTGGGCGGAGAGGGCGGTTCTGCGGGCGTGATCACCAGGGGTGAAATTGGCGCGGCCTTCGCCTCGACAACTTTTGTCGTCACTTCCGCGGAGGATGTAATCGCGCCTGCTTCGACTCCCACTGGGCTTGCCAGAGGCGACGTTGATATTTCAATTGGAGGCGATGGCGGTTCCGGCGGCGCTGAAACAATAACGACGGGCTCTGGAGCGGGAGGGGCCTCGGCGACGGCCAGGGGTTTGGCGCCGCCCAATTGTACCTCCAGGTATTCCGCAGTGATTTTATCGAGCGAACTCGAGGGGACTTTGGCGCCGGCAATGCCCAGTTCCTTGGCCTTGGCAATGACTTCCTTGCTTTCGATCCCAAGTTTCTTCGCGATGTCGTAAATACGAACGGGCATAAATATTCTGTTCCGACCGGATATTCCGCAAAGTCTTCACGCGCTTAACATGCTGACGTTGGAATTGCCGAGCGCACGACTTTACTAGGCAACGGATGTTTCGCCAATCTTCGGATTGCGCCGGGCGGCTTCCGACCGAACCGCCTCAATAATCGCGGACGCCTGCTCCCCGATCTCCGGAAATTCCGCCAAATCGCTCGCTTCCGCCTGAAGCAAGGCCTCCAAACTCAAAAACCCGCGGTGCACCAGCACGTCGGCCTGTTCCTGCGTAATGCCGGGAATGGAAGCGACGGCTTTGATCGCTTGAGCCACTTTCTCCTCGAACCCCAGCGTCGCGAGATGCTCCGGTTCAATGTCCACCTGCCAGCCGGTGAGTTTGGAGGTCAGCCGCGCGTTCTGGCCGCGCTTGCCTATCGCCAGCGAAAGTTGGTCCTCACTGACAATGATTTTGACCCGTCGGTTGGCCTCATCAATTTCAAAGGCCTTCAATTTGGCCGGGGCCAGGGCGTTCGTCATGTAAAATTTGATGTTCGGGTCCCAGCGGATGATGTCCACCTTCTCGTTGTTGAGCTGGAGACCTCCAACTGAAAAAGCTTCACGACGAACTGCGGGTCGGCGCGAGAGAGAATGATCTCCGGTCCGTGCGGGCTTTGTTCGACCGCCTTGACGTAACAGCGGATGCGTTCGCCGATTTGGTATTCCTCGGTCGGCACGCGCTCACGGTTGGGGAGCAACGCCTCGAATTTGCCCAGGTCAACCGTGACGTCCGAACGCTCGAAACGACGGACGGTGCCACTGACGATGTCGCCGGTCCGGTCCTTGAACTCGGAGTAAATGAGTTCCTTTTCCGCGCGGCGGATGTGCTGCATGAGCGCCTGCTTGGCGTTCTGCGAGGCGATGCGCCCGAAGTTGGCCGGAGTCACCTCCACTTCGATTTCATCGCCGAGTTGGGCGTCGGATTTGAGGCGCCGGGCGTCAAAGAGAGAAATCTGGTCATGCTTGGAAGCGACCTTGTCGGAGACGACCAGCTTGGCGAACGCTCTGATGTCGCCGGTTTTGGGGTCGATGGCGCAGCGCAATTCACGGGCCGGACCGACGGCCTTTTTGGCCGCGGACAGCAACGCCTCTTCCACGGCCTTCACAAGGACGTCCTTGTTGATGCCCTTCTCGCGTTCCCAATATTCCAATATCGCTAAAAACTCAGAATTCATACACACATCAATTGTTCCCTTGCGGAGAACAAAAAAGTCGGCAGAATCTTCATCTCCGACTTCGGCGCGCTGGCGAACCAGCAATATTCCACTTAGTGTGGGCAGCGTACTTATCCGAAATTGTGGCGTCAAGTCAAAACGCAGCAGTGAAAATTTTTGCAATTTGCGACCGTCTGTTCCAAGCTTGAACCATGACGACACCGCTTGCGCTCGTTTTCTATGAGAGGCTGTTGCCCGGCAGCCAGTTGGTCAACCGCTTGCAAGACTTGGGCTATCGAGTGCAAACCATCAGCGATGTCCAAACGCTCGTGCGGCAGGCCTTGCAGGAAAAACCGCTGATTCTGGTGACTGATCTCGCCTCCGCCTGCGCGGACATGTGCGCGATCATTCGTGAGCTGAAGAGGAACCCGGAGACCCGGCACATTCCCGTCCTCGCGTTCACCGAGCTAAAGAACGAAAAAATGCAAGCGTCGGCTGCCGCCGCGGGTGCCACGATCGTGGCGGGCAATGAGGCCATTCTGGACCAGCTCCCGCAACTGTTGGATCAGGCGCTGCAGGTGGAGTGACTGCCCATAATTCCAGTTCATCCGATTTATGGAACTTCCCCTGGTTAAATTGACGAAGGGTCTTCATGTCATGCACCTGTTTTATCGCGTCCACCGCGTTCGTTGGGCCCAACTGTCCCCCGGTGAATCTGCCAGCGCGCTCGC
The DNA here is from genome assembly GCA_003218515.1 of Verrucomicrobiota bacterium. Classification (GTDB taxonomy): domain Bacteria; phylum Verrucomicrobiota; class Verrucomicrobiia; order Limisphaerales; family AV2; genus AV2. Next base: position 2,565 of record QHNT01000486.1, read on the forward strand.
GAAACTCGAAGCGCTTTGCGCGACCAACGCCGCCGCGTCGCATCCGCGATTGACCACTTATGTCAACATTGGCGGCAAAGCGGATCTGGTATTCATGCTGACCGCGGCGGAATTAGGTCAGGCCGGCCGGATTCACCGCGATCTGGAGGCTTGTTTTCCTGCTGGAACCCTGGAGTGCGCTTACAGTTATCTCAGTGTGACCGAACTGCCCGAATACGTTACGACCGAAGAGGACATGAAGCAGACGCTCGTTCAGCAGGAAAAGCTCGAGCCGGGCAGCGACCCGTTTAACAAGCGCCTCGCCGAAATGCGTCAGCG
>QHNT01000299.1 GCA_003218515.1 Verrucomicrobiota bacterium
CCGTCAGAAATCAAGTAGGCCAGCAAATCGAGGATATGTTTCTCGTTCAGGGTATTGAGCATGCCGGTCGGCATGTTGGAGGTCTTGGACAACGCTCTGCTTCGGGTGTCGATTTTTCGGATCGTCATCACCTCTTCAGTCGCCGAGAGCGGTCGAATAACAATGACCCGGTCGTCCTCGCGCTCGACGCGGCCAGTGACTACCTCGCCGGATTTTGTCTCGATCTCGCTGGTCGCATAACCTTCGGCAATAACGCTTGAGGGTAGAACGAGCGATTCAAGCAGGTCGCGCGGAGCAAGCCGGCGGCCAACACCGCTCAGATCGGGCCCGACGCTCCCGCCTTCGCCAACAAACCGATGGCATTGGCCGCAGCCCGTCTGGCGGTAGGCGGCCCGACCCGATTCGAAAGAGCGCCCCCATTGGACCTGATCCAGGGCCGGCAACACGTCTTCCATTTTCCAATCGCGAACGAACTGCTGCTGCGAATTCATGCCGAGTATCCAGTCCCGAAGCAGGGCCACGGCTCCTCCATCCACCACCGTGGTCACCAGCGGCGGCATTTGACCTCGGCCACGTCGGGACAAACGCTGGTAAAGGATGGAGCGCTCAGGGTCGCCCGGAGAGATCAGCATCGCGTTGTCGATGCCGAACGTGTCATGCTGCGGGCGCGTCCCGAAAATATTCATCCGCTCCGGCGGGGTCGCGAATCCCAGTTCCATCTTGGAATTGCCGCCGCCGGCTTCGACATGGCAGGGAGAACAATTGGCGTGGAGATAGGACCGTGCGCGCGCTTCAATCTTTTGCTTGGGATCGTACGGATCAACCAGTTTGGGCAACTCCGACTCGGGTTTGGAGTGGGCGCCAGTGAATACGCCCAGGTGCTGAAGCGTGCGCAACTGGTTGTCACGAACGCCGCCGTAATCATGCACTCTGTTCATCTGGACCTCCGTCAGGCCCAACACAAAATTGACGGCGCGACTGTGACAAGCCATGCACTCGGCGCGGCTCGGGAAACGCCAAACCTGCCGCCGAGCGCCGCCCGGTGAGCGGCGGTCCTGGACGACACATTCCCTCACCTCGCCCTGGGGGCCGACCAACGTCGCGTCGGATTGGCTTTCATCCCAGCGATAGGAGTAGCCAGCCCATTGACCCCTCTGGCGGCAGAGCAGCCGCGTCTCGATGCGCCGGCGCGATGCCGAATTGCCCGCCTCCCGTTCAATGGAAAGAGTTTGGACCAGCACCGCCCCGTTCGTAAAATTCCAGCCACCCGAGGAGCTGTACTCAATGCGGGTGTCATCCGGCAACGCGATGAATCGCTCCGCATACGCGCCGTCCGCCCAACCCGGCGCGTTGACCGAATAAGGAATCAACCCCGGCTGCATCCGGTAATCCCTCGTGGATGTGAACAGCCCGGTTTCGCTGAGGCGCGTTGGGAATTGGGGCGCCGAACGCTGTTGAGGGGATCGCACCAGCCGGTAGAGGCTTCCGCCGTGGTCGGCAATGAGCAGCTCGCCCTGTTGATCGACCGCGAAGGCCGTGATCTGGAGTTCGGTGTCGGCTAATTCTTTTTGCCAGGTCAGCCGCGAGCCATCGTGACGTCCGCCCCAGATTTTTCCGGTGGAATAGTCGCCGTAAATATAGACGCCGGTCAGTTCGGGAAAGTGGCCGCCATAGTAAACTGCCCCTCCCGTGAGGGACCGCGCTTCTGAGTGATGGTGCTCGATGGTGGGAGGGACGGCGGGAGCCGGACCGAGCTTGCGGTTGAGGTAGAACGGGTGGCTTCCTTCATAAACGCTCCACCCGTAATTCTCGCCGCGCCTCACGAGGTGGGCAGTTTCCCAAAGGTCCTGGCCGTTGTTGCCCGCCCAGATTTGCCCCGTCTGGCCGTCAATCGTCATCCGCCACGGATTGCGCAAACCATACGCCCAGATTTCCGGTCGCGCATTGATCCTCCCAACAAACGGGTTGTCCTTGGGCACAGAGTAGGACTGCGTTCCTTCCGTATGATCGACATCGATGCGCAGCACTCCGCCGAGAAGATCGCTCAGGTCCTGGCCGGTCACCCACCCGTCCGAATCGCTCGTTCCGTCACCGGTCGAGATGTAGAGCATTCCATCCTGACCGAAGACGATGCCGCCGCCGTCGTGCCCTGCCGAGCGCCACTCGATGATTTCATGCTCCGACCGCGGGTCGCACCGGTACGGTGCCTGACGCGCGACCGTAAATCGCGAGATGCGGTTGGTCCGTTCCGGCTCAGGAGTTCGGCCGTTGCTGAAAACATAGACGTAGCCGTTGGTGCGATATCCCGGATGGAACGCCACGCTGTAAACCAGGCGGCTGCTTACCTCGAGCAGGCTCTCCACCTTATCGGTGTTCGGGTCATCGCGCACACGCAGGATTTTCGACGGCCTCTCTTTCTCCCCGCCCTGCTGAACCACCCAAAGCGCGTCGGTGTCCGGCTCAGGTGCGACAAAAATTGGCGCCTGCCATTGGAGGTTCGTGAACGTCTTTTCGACAGTGTAGGGCAACGGCGGCTCGGGTGAGCCGATCACATGAGAAGTGGTCCATGGAATTCGGTGGTCGATTCCAAACGGCGGTTCATCCGCTGCGCCGAGAAGGTCGAGACACTCTCCCGCGCCTGCGGCGAGGCGTAGCATCGCTCGAAGCAGGAGCAGGAATCCGCAGGCAGGATGGGCACGGGTTTTCATTGCTCTGACCAGGGTCTTTGGTTTAGTCCGATTTCGATAAGTGAACCTGCACCACTCCATAAACCAAAAACTCCGGAACACGAAAGCGAATGCGCGCGCCGTTTTGCTCGAACTGCACCTCCCGCCTTTGCTCGTGTTCGGGTGTGAGAAATTCCACGCGCCGCACCCACCCCTCTCCCGGTCCGCTCCACCCCTGGCGGGGAGAGGGCGGCCGCAGGCCCGGGGAGGGAAAGTTCGCGGGTAACCGCAGATCGACTTCCGAGGCCGACGCGGCGATCGGTTTCTCATCCTTGATCCCGTTCCCGCGGCTGCCTTTCGGCTCTTCGCGGTTGTAGTTCACGAAATGCAACGTGATCTCGTTTCCGAGCGCGGGACGCGACGCGGAGACGCGCACGCGCGCTGGGACCTCGAACCGGCTGAGGCCCGAAGGGAGTCGCTCCTTGACGTTGGTGGCCACGATTCGCGCGTCCAGACAATCGATGACCGCGGCGTAGCGCGCTCGTGCCGATTCAGTGGCGCGGTCATCGGGAAGAACATCGAAGAGCACATGGTCATCCAACAGACGCCTGCCAATCTCCTTGAACCGTGCGACTGCCGCCACGTCGCCATCATGCACGCGACTGCGCGGGAACAACAATAAGACCTCGGCGTAGGATCGATTGGCCCGATACAAACTCTCGTGTTGCCGCAAGAAGCCGTAGTAGCGCACGATTTCCCGCCGCGCCCCGGGGTCTTTGAAGTCGGTGTAGAAGCCCATCGGCGCTCCGCCGTTGGCCGCGAGCTCGGCGATCGCGGCGCGGATGCGGGTCCTTTCATATTTACCAAGCGTGAAAGGCTTGTCGTCGAACGCGCCACGGACGCACCGCGCTTGCAGAGTGGCCTCGCCGAGCACGCCGGACGCCAGGTCGGTGAAATTCGCCGCATCGCCGGTGCTATACCAAAGATAATCCTCGGCCTGTCCCCACAATTCGCCCGGCAAGAGGCAGCGCTCGTCGCCGTTGAGCTGATTGAAATCACCCAGGTGATTCCACTGCGCAACGATCAAGTCCGGTTTGAGCGAGCGTCCGAACTGCACGAACACTTCGTCGAACGCTTTTTTGTTGGCAATTTGCGAAAACCGCAGCATCTCGCGCCGCAGCGGCGTTGATTGCGCCGGATCGTGCCAGCCCGCGATTTCGTCGAACTGATGCGTGTCCAACTCCCTGATGGCAAAGCGCTGTTGGAGGTCCGCAACGGTAAATCGCTCACGCAGGTATTGACGGAAACCCGCGACGCAATACGGACAGAGGCAATCGTGCCGGTAAAAATAATTCGTGATAAAACCGTCCACTCCTCGCGAGATGCCGCAGCGCACCCAGGACTTCAACACCTGGCGCCAATGCGGGTTATTCAGACAGGCCCAATACTCGCGCATGCCACCGATGTTGTAGTTGTGGTCCGCGATTGGTTTCCCGTATCTATCTTTCTCCAGCAGTTCAACGGGGTCCGTCACCGGCTTTGGGCCAAGCAGCTTTTCGTCCCATTGAGTGCGATAGAACCGGAAAAAACCGCGCGGGCCCTCCGGGCTGTCCGGATCACCTACAAGGAATTTCACGTTCATGTGACCGATCACCTTCGCGCCGCGGCGATGTAACTCGGCGTTGAACCGCGCGAACCACTCCCCGCACTCCCGATGGCCTCGGACCGGAAAATGCGCCGGATAACCGCTCCCAAATGGCGTGTCGGCCAGGCTCCAGAAGTGCGCTCCATAAAAGCCGACTTGCACTACCTCAGGCTTCGCCTCTTCGATGAACGACAAATAGTCCGGGTCCGCGTAATCCGCCCAGTGAGCGACCAGGCGCGTGAACTCAAACCGATCCGCTGCGCAAGCCGCGCTGCTCACCAGCACACAATACGCGGACACCCGCACAACCCACTCCGCGACATTGACCCGGATGACGGGTGCTGGTTTCGTGGTTGTCATTGTCGTGGCCTTCACTTAAGCGGTGACAGTCGCACCGGATCACGGCGCTCGACGTGTTGATCCCGTTGAGGAGACCCGTCTTCACTTTTTATGCGATGCTCAAGGTATCGCAAGTCATTCCTCAAACTTCAACGTGCGCGTATCGCATTCCAGACCCGTCGGCACCGTGAGCGGCGCGTAGAGATCCGGTCGTCGGGCGCGTATCCATCTTCGACCGCTGCTGTCGGCCAACAGGCTGGCATCGAGCTCGGCAATCACCAGGTCATCGTCCGCCTTCCAGGTCTCGGCGAGAACACGGCCATAAGGGTCCAGAATCATCGCATTGCCGGTGCGGATCTCGTCGTCGTCCACACCCACGCCATTGCTGAAAACGAGGAAGAGACCGTTATCATGCGCTCGGCTCGGCAGCCAGCGCATCAGCCAGCCCCGCCCTTTGTCGCTCCGGAATTCCCGTTCGATCGCTTCAGGATCCGCGCGGCGATTTTCCCACAGCCGGCGGTCGATCAAACCCATCAGATGCGGATTCTTCGAGCGGCACCCGCCGGTTTGATGCGGCGCGATGAGAATCTCCGCGCCACGCAACGCTGTCAGGCGGACATTCTCGATGAGGTTGCAATCATAACAAATCAACACCCCCGCCCGAAACCGCTCCGGAAGGTCGAACACAGTGTAATCCGAGCCGTTGAGAATCGACTCGTGTTCAAACGCATGCAGTTTGCGATGGCGCTGTGCGCTCCCGTCGGACATTGCCACGACATAGGTGTTGTAGAATTCTCCGCGTGCGCCTCTCTCCACTAAACCGGCGCCGAGGGTCATCCTGGATCTTCTGGCCAACTCCACCAACCGGCGCGAGCTGGGGCCGTCGAAAACCGGTTCCGCCATCCGCCCCAACTCGCGGACCGAAAGATTTCGGATAAACCAGTATCCCGTGATGCAGCATTCGGGGAAAATAATCATGCGCACGTTTTGACTTGCGGCCTGTTCAACGAACGTTTCGATTTTGTGGAAGTTGGCTTCCTTGTCTCCCGGCAGGCTTTCAAACTGCACGGAAGCCACGCGCAGGGTTCGTTTATCTTCCTGATTGTCCTTCATACATCTACCTTACGCACTTTCTCAAGTTCGCTGGTTTCATCTTGATCATTCCCACCCCTCTTCTACGATTCAACGATTCAACGATTCAACGATTCAACCCTGCCACCGGCATCAGATGTCCCCACGACAGCAGATGCGCATCCGGAGGCAGCGGGTCCGCCGGTTTGAGGAACCCCGCCATGACCAGAACGCCGATCTGGAAATAATTCGCGTCCGCATCCGACGCGGAGCCCGGGAAATGGCCAAAACCACCGTCGGGATTGCGGCACGCGAGCGCCCAACGCACCGCCCTTTCGATGGCCGCCCGGCAGTCAGCGCGCCCGTGTCCGAGTTGCCGCAGCGTGAACACGGCGTCAAACGTCGCGTGCCGGTCCCGCGAGGGGAGGTTGAGCAACCAACTGCCGTCGGGTTTCTGATCGCGCAGCGCGCGTTCGACGATTCGGTCCGCCATCGGCGTCGGTTCGCCCACCAGCCGATAGTAATGCGCCGCATGAAAGGTCGCTGCGATGTGATCGTTCAAATATCCGTCGGGCGCCTGCCGCATGGTTGCTCGAATCCGCCGGTCCGCCTCGGCGGGGATCGGCTGTCCATACGCCAGGTAAGCGAGAGGAAAAAAGCTCGTAAAATACGCCGGCAAAGTTTTGTAGTCCCCAATTTCTTCAAAGACGCGCATCGGATCATAACGCGGTTTGGCTCCGAGGGCGCGCAACGCGACGATGCCTTGCGTGGTGTTATAGACCCGGCCCTCAGCCGACGCGGGGTCCACGGTCCCGGCGACGTTGAAAAAATCGCCGTTGGGCCGCTGGCGCGACAGCAGGAAACGTCGCGTCGCCTCCTCGTGCGGCAGTTCCCAGCCGAAAGTCTTGTGCAACGTCACCGCGTACGTCACCGCCGCCAGATCGCTGTACGCGCTGTCCGACATCCCGCGATAGTCCGGGTCTATGCCTGGGGCGAATGAGCCGTCGGCGCGCGCGGTCCGGGTGAAAAAGTCGCGCAGCCCTGCGAGCACCTGGTTCGGAGTCGCGGCACGTGCGAACGGTGTCGTGGCGACGAACGCGACCAGCGCGAGGTTCGCCGCCACCAAACGAAGCCGTCGCTTTGCGGACGCGGCCGTAAAGAAGTCCGAGCGGATCATTCGTTTGCCTCCACAGCGAGTGTGATCGTCTGCTTCCCGTTTAGTCCGAAGGACACGGTCGCGACCGCGTGGCCGAGACCGGTCTCGGGTCCGTCGCGATATGGATTAAAAGGGTAAACCGGCCACGTCAGGCGCGCGCCGTCCGGGAGCTTCAACGTCCAGCCGTGATGCGCCATCCAGTTACCCATGTCCTCGGCGCTCCATCGAATCGGTTTCTCGTCAAGCACGACCTTTCGCCCCGCCGCAGTTTCGAGCGCCTCGCCGGGCTTCAAGATGAGTTGCAGATTCAAATCCGCTTCGGCCATCCGCCCGGTGGGAGTGATGACGAAGCGAAATTCCTGCCGTTTGTCCGAAGCCGGCATGACCTCCAGCACGGCGAAGAACGAATTGTAGGCCAGTGCCAGTTGATCAGCATCGTCAGCCATCTGGAGCCGGCTGCTGGTGGGTGTGGACACGATATGGCCGCCGATTTTTTCGGTGAACGTGGCCAACTCAGGCTGATGCTTCGAGTTCGCGCCCGTGATGATCAGACCAAACTTTTCGTGGAACACGCTCAAGTGACCCTGCCGGTCGAGATACCAACGGCTCGTCGTGGGCGTCGCGATCAGGCCCGAAAGGCAGGTCACCCACGGCCCCCTCTTGCGAATGCCCGCCGGCACGGACATCTGATGATGATAACGCGGCTGGTCCTGCGGGATGGGCGCGTTCGATCCTTCGTGGAAGTAGAGCGCATCCTGTGCAATGCGCCCGAGCGACTCCACGTCGAGTTCGTTGCCGGCAGGGCGCGGTGCTCTCACCGCGCCGCCCGGAGACGGCTCGTTCAGGACTGCCAGTCCTGTCTTCGGTTGTGCCGGCAACCGCGCCGCCAGAAATTCCGCGTAGCGCCGTCCATCTGCAAAGTGCGAAAAGCCGAAGTGACCCCACGGTGATACGCCCCAGTAACGGTTGCGATCATTGATGGTCTCGACCGGCGTGCCGTCCGGGTAAGTGAAGAACTTGTGGAAGTCCGTCGAGCGCCGGAGCGCTTCCAATGCCGCCGCGTCGCGGCTGTGTTCGTAGTAGAGCGCAACCGCCGTCGCCGTCAGATAGTCGTATCCGGTCGTCGGGCCGTTGCGACTGTGTTCGCCCCAAAAG
>QHNT01000300.1 GCA_003218515.1 Verrucomicrobiota bacterium
CATTCAATCAACTCCCGATCAAATTGGCCGCTGGAACGCCGAGCTGCGGCATAAGACTCCGCTTGAAATCATCCGCTGGGCCATCGCCCGGTCAAACGGACGGGCGGTCGTTTCGACCAATTTCCGTCCTTACGAAGCTGTCATTCTGCATCTGTGCACGCTGATCGAGCCAGGCATCCCGGTGCTGTGGGTGGATCACGGCTACAATCGCCCTGCGACTTACCAGCACGCCGAGCAACTCAAAAAGCTGCTCCACCTGAATATCAAGTCGTACCTTCCCAGAATCACCGCCGCCCACCGGGAGGCGATTTACGGGCCGATCCCGGCAACCGATGACGAGGAAGGTTTGAAGCAATTCAGCGCGCTCATGAAGCTGGAGCCTTTCCAGCGCGCCATGAAGGAACTCGCGCCGACCGTCTGGATCACCGCGCTGCGCAAGGTCCAGAACCCGAACCGGGCCGGACTGGATATTCTCTCGGAAGACCAGAACTTCGGCACGCTTAAGGTCAGCCCGGTTTTATACCTCGGTGATGCCGACATGGACGACTATCTCAAGCAGCACAATCTGCCCAACGAGTGGGACTACTTCGATCCAGCCAAGGCCGACGAAAAGCGCGAGTGCGGCCTCCACGCGGCCTGGGGAACTAAGGCTCTGGGATCTGGCGTCTAGGCTCTTGGAACCGGCGCGTATGGGTGAGCCTTTTGAAAACTCGGAAGCTTGGAGAACGGCACGGACATTGACAAACGAAATTTATGCGCTGTGCCGCAGCGAGCCGCTGTCAAAAGATTTCGGCCTGCGCGATCAGCTCCAGCGAGCGGCAGTTTCTGTAATGAATAACATTGCCGAAGGCTGGGAAAGCGTCCATGTCGCGGAGAAACGTCAGGCTTACAACATCGCCCGCCGCTCCTGCGGTGAAGTCCGTTCCATGAGCTACGTGTTTGTCGACAATAAATTCATCGCTGCTCCTGAGCAAGATAAACTCAAAGCCCGATGCATTCAGGCGGGCAAGCTGATCAGCGGCCTCATCCGCTCGCTCCGCGATCGAACCTAATCCCCGGACCCGAGACGCCAAATCCCGAACCCCAGACGCCAAACGCCAGACCCTCTGATGAACAGCTACCAGCTCGACCATCTGCAGCTTCTCGAAAGCGAATCCATCCATGTCGTGCGCGAAGTGGCCGCCGAGTTCGAACGCCCCGCGCTGTTGTTCTCCGGCGGCAAGGACTCCATCTGCCTCCTGCGCCTCGCCGAAAAGGCCTTCCGCCCGGCGGACCTCCCGCTGCCGTTGCTCAACGTGGATACCGGCCATCATTTCCCTGAACTGAACGAGTTCCGCGACCGGCGTGCCCGCCAGCTCGGCGCCAGGCTCATCGTGCGCAAAGTGGAGGACGCCATGGAGCGCTTCTTCAGTTTTCGCGACAGCTTTGGCCAGTGGGACACGAAGTACCAGCGTCCCGAGATCTGGAACCGCTACAATGCTCGCGTGAATGCCGGGTAAAACATACGCGCGTTTCCGATTTTGAATTGGACCGAGCTGGACGTATGGGAATACATCAAGCGCGAAAAGCTGCAAGTGCCGCGCATCTATTTCAGCCACCCGCGAACGTGTGTTCGGCGCAATGGCCAGTGGCTGCCCGTCACCGACCTCTCGCCGCTCAAACCCAACGACCAGGTGAAGGAACTCGTCGTGCGCGTCCGCACCATCGGCGATATCATCAGCACGGGCATGGTGGAAAGCCGCGCCGATAGCGTGGACGACATCATTACCGAGATCGCCGCCGCCCGCGTGACCGAACGCGGCTCCCGCGCCGACGACAAAACCTCCGAGGCGGCCATGGAAGACCGCAAAAAGGCCGGATACTTTTAGCCAACTCCATGCCCCACTCCCATCACCCGATCGAAATCCTGCGGTTCAACACCTGCGGCTCCGTGGACGATGGCAAATCCACCCTCATCGGCCGCCTTCTTTACGACTCGAAAAACCTCATGGAGGACCAACTCGAGGCGCTCGAACGCTCCGCCGACATCACCGGCGCCGGCGCTATCAACCTCGCCAACCTCACCGACGGCCTGCGCGCCGAGCGCGAGCAGGGCATTACCATCGACGTCGCCTATCGCTACTTCGCCACGCCGCGCCGCAAGTTCATCGTCGCCGACACGCCCGGCCACGTGCAATACACCCGCAACATGGTCACGGGCGCTTCGACCGCGAACCTCTCCATCGTGCTCGTGGACGCGCGCAATGGCGTCATCGAACAAAGCCGCCGGCACACCTACCTCGCCGCCCTGCTCGGCATCCCGCACCTCGTCATCGCCGTGAACAAGATGGATCTCGTGGACTGGAACGAGGAACGGTTTCTCGAAATCCGCGACCAAATTGAAGCATTCCTCCCGCGACTCGATGTTTTCAAGGACGTGAAGTTCATTCCCATCAGCGCGCTCAACGGCGACAATGTCGTCGAACGATCCAAGCACACGCCATGGTATGAAGGGCCGACTCTGCTCGGGCATCTCGAAACCGTCCACATCGCGAGCGACTGGAACCTGAGCGCGTTTCGCCTCCCGGTGCAATGGGTGAATCGCCCGAACAATCCGCGCGACGCGGCCTGGCACGATTTCCGCGGCCTGAGCGGGCAAATCGCCGGCGGCATTGTAAAGGTCGGCCAGAAAGTGATGGTGCTCCCCAGCGGCACGAAGAGCACCGTGAAGGAAATCTGGACCTACGACGGCTCACCCCAGGAAGCCTTTTGTCCTCAGTCGGTCACGCTCGTGCTCGAACACGATCTGGACGTCAGCCGGGGCGACACGATCATTGGACTGGAAAACCTGCCGGGCATGAGCGCGGATTTGCACGCAAAGATTTGCTGGATGCACCAGCGCCCTTTGCAGCGCGACCGGAAATATTTTCTCAAACACACCACCCAAACCGTGCAGGCGATCGTCACCGACATCGAGAACCGCATCAACATCTCGACCTTTGACCCGGAGCCGGAGCCGGACGAGCTGGCCGTGAACGACATCGGCGAAATCCGCCTGCGCGCCTCCCGACCGGTCGTCTTCGACGGTTACGCCGCCAACCGTCTCACCGGCTCCTTCATCTTGATCGAGCAAGGAACGAATCTTACCGTCGCCGCCGGTATGCTCCAGCCGCCCACCGAACTCGTGAAGCCCGAATACAACGACTTCGCGATCTGAGGATGCGGTTTGCGGCATCCGTCATCGCGCCGCCTTCTTCAGCGACGACAAATACTCTACCAGGTCCGCCAAATCCTGCGTGGACATCGTCTGCTGCAAGCCCGCGGGCATGATGGACAGTTTCTGTTGCTCGCGCTTCGCGATGTCGGATTTTTTATAGCGTGCAACGATGCCGCCCTGCGTCTTCACCGCGATTTCGTCGGCGGTGTCGCTGATGATCAGGCCGTAAGCTTCATCGCCGTTTTTCAGTTCGATTTGCCAGGCTTCGTAGCCGAAAGAAACGCCGGCGCTCGGGTCGAGAATTGCTTCGTAAAGCGCGTCCTTGCCGAGCTTGGTCCCGATCTCGGAAAGGTTCGGCCCGAAATCGACGCCCTCGCCGTTGACCTGATGGCATTTGATGCAGCCGACGGTGTCGCGGCGATACATCACTGCGCCTTTCGCCGCGTCACCTTTCATTTTCACCAGGTCCGAAATCGGCGGCAACGACTGAGCGTTCCGGGCTTGGGGCAAGGGCAGCAACTGTGCGGCTTCGGCTTTAAGGTTTGCCCAGCGAACGTTGTTGAGCTCCGAGCTGGCGAGCAGCGTCACGTCATCGGGCAGCTTCTGTTCTTTCGCAAGTTTCAACAACGCCGCGGCGCCTTCCTGCGCTTGGACCAGCGCGCGAACAGCCTGCTTGCGCAACGCCACGTCGCGTTTCATATCAGCGACCATCGGCTCCAGCAGCGGAACGATTCCGTTTTCACCGGTGTTGCCCAGTGCTTCGGCGGCTTTGATCGCGTTGGTACCGGCGAGCGACGATGTCAGCAATTGGAAATTCCGGTTGGCCAGAATCAGGCGTGTCGCCTCCACGCCGGTCGAGTTGTTCGGATTCTTGACCGCGATCTCGAGCAACTCCGCGTCCCGGTCTTTGATATTGAAGTCGCGGACCAGTTCGACGAATTGTGGCGTGCCTTTCGTCGCCTCCAGCACCTTCTCCAACGCCTCTTTGAGTTTCGGATTGGCGTTGACCTTTTCCGGACCGAGCCGGGTTAACGCTTCGATCATTGTGGCGACACGATCCGGCTCAAGGGGTTCGCCTGCGAGCGCGGTAATCAGGACCGGAAGACCAAGCCAACCAAACAGCGCCCAGCTAAAGCCAGGCCCACAGCGGAGAACGCCGCAAATCATTTCAGCCCGCCCAGCGCGAGTTCCGCCATTGCCGCGTCCTTCTCCGGGCCGCTGACGAAATCCAGGGAGCGGAAGTAGTGGTCGCGTTCCTTTGCGCTCAGACCTTTGTCGTTGATGATCTTGACCAATAACGCCGGTGTCTTGCTGCTGCGCGAGCGCCAGACGATATCGCGGCCCGCGGGCGTGTTCCATTGGTCGCCCGAAGCCGCCAGCCAGACGTCGAAGAATCTGTCCCACTGTTTGTCCGCGCCGATGCCGAGCGCTTCGAGATACCAGCGGTCCTTGCCGTCGTGTTGCGACGCGAGCTGCGCCCACAGCTTCGGCGCTTCCGGCGATTGGTGATACCGCAAAGCGATGGCGCATTCGCGGCGGACTTGCGCCGAGGGGTCTCTGGCGAGCGTTTTCACGCAGGGAATCACGTCGAGCTTCAGTCCCTTCGCGATGCGCAGACCGGTGATGCGGATGTCGGCGTCCTTATCTTTGATCGCGTCCTGGACGTATTTCTTTTCCTTGCCTTTGATGCGGGCAAGCAGATGCAAAGCGCGGGCGCGCATCCGGGCGTCACCGTTCTTCCAGAGTTTCAGCAAATCTTTCTTCGCCTTTGTCTGCATCTTGTTCAGCTCCGTCCAGGCGAGATAACGCGCGGACAAGTTCGGCGATTCCAGCGCTGCAACGCAGCCCGCGGCCGAATTCAAGTTCAGCTTTGGCACCGACGGCCTGTTTCCCTTGGGCGCGACGCGATAAACACGACCGGTCATCGCGTCCAGTTTCTGGTCCTCCATGTGGTGGCCACCCACGCCGGCGTCGTTCCAATCCGCCACGTAAATCGACCCGTCCGGCGCGACGCAGACATCGGACGGACGGAACCAGTTGTCCGAAGCAGTCAGGAGGTCCGCCATCTTCGCCTGGTAACCCGCGGCGTCGTTTTTCACAGGGTAAGCGCGCACCACGCGCGGACCGGCATCGCAATGGATCACCTGGTTGCGGAATGTTTCGGGCAGCAATTTGCCTTCGTAAACGAGGATGCCCGTGGGCGAACCGGCGCCGGTGTGCAGCAAATCCGGCACGACACCGGGGTCGTACTGGTGCCATTCGTAAAAGATTTTTTCCGATTCCGGCGCGCCTTTGGATTTGGCCTTGCCCCAGCCGGTCGGCCAGCCCGCGCCGTTCATTTCATCGGTGTAGCCATAGTTGCCGAACTCCATCACGTAATTGATGCGCACGCCGAAGTTGCCGTCGTCGTCGTTATCGGATTGCCAGAGCGTGCCGAAGGAATCCACGGCGACCTCGTAGTTGTTGCGGAAGTTCCACGCGAGCGTTTCAACTTCGCTGCCGTCGAGGTTGCAACGAAACACCATGCCCATCCGATACGGCTTGCCGTGGTTGTTCACTTCGTTGCCGTCGAGGTCGATGACCGGCCGAGTTTCCATCTGAGGCGCTGCGCCGTGCAACGGGATCTCTTTCACTGTCGGATAGCGAAGTTGTTTTCCCTCATTGCCGAAGTTGAAGTAGAGCTTGCCGTCAGGACCGAAGACAAAAGCGTGGACGCCATGGTCGTGGTCTTTGCCGCTGACGCCGGTGAAGAGCAGCTCGCGCCTGTCGGCCTTGCCGTCGCCGTCGGTGTCGGTCAGCACGAAAACGTTCGGGGAGCTCGAAACAATCACCTTGTTACCGAGCACGCAGACGCCCAGCGCGGCGTTGATGCTCGGGTCCTGGTAGAAAACAGTCTCCTTGTCCGCGACGCCATCGCCGTTGGTGTCTTCGAGAATCACAATGCGATCGCCGGCGGGCTGAAGAATTCCCCATTTCTGAAAGGTCGAGCGGTAGTTGACGCCCTCAGTGATCCAGATACGGCCACGCTCATCAATGTCCATGCCAGTCGGATTGCGGACCATCGGCTCGGAGGCGAAGAGCGACGCTTCGAGGCCGTCCGCGACGGCAAATTTCCTTACCGATTCGCGCGCGGCCTCGGGGCCGACGCCGGCGGGGTTGGCGGCAAACGAACCATCCGCAGCGAAGCTGAGCGCTGCGCTCAGGAGCAAAGCCGTATGTCGCAGGGAAAACTTTTTCATCTCGGTTTGGATTTGGTGAAGGAAGCCATGCCGGATTGCGAAGTTATTTGCCTTTTGGATCGAGGTTTTTCTTTAGGTCTTCATCGGTCACGGCGCACTCGACGCCATTGCGCGGCACTTCGGCATGAGCAGTCCACAGCAGCGCATTCAGGACGATCTTGCGGAAATTTTCGTTGCCCCAATTCCGGTGGAAATGCGCGCCGGTGAAGCCGAAGCCGCGCCCGCCGTCCGGCCGCTCGACCGCCCACGCGAGCACCTCTTCGCGTCCGCTGGCGGCAACGACGTGTGGATACGGTCCGCGCGGCGAAGACGATTTGCCCTGCCGGGTCTCGTCGTCCGGCTTGCCGACCAGGATCGAAGTGACGCCTTTCAGTTCCGGGCGAAAGCGGATGTTGTAATACCATTCGTCGCGGATCCTGAACGGTTTCACGCCGCGCGTGATCGGGTGATTCGGCAGGCTCTTGAAATCCGCTTCCCAATGCGGATTCGTGGAGAATCCGGTTTCGTAGTAACCGCCAATCCAGTCAAGAAACTCCGGCCCGCCTTTGTCCTTGGGGACCTCGACCGCGTAATGCGCGCAGGCGAGTCCGGCGCCTTTCTTCATCAGGTCGCCGATGATTTTCAGATGGTCGTCCTGAATGATCGGATGGCCCGCACCGCCGTCCATGAAGAACAGGATGGTGTCCGCGCCGTCAAACGCTTTCGGGTCTTTCGGCCAGCCGTTCAGGTAAAACCTCGAAGTGATCCCGGGCACGTTCTGGAGGCATTGGTGCAGCAATTGCACGCCGGCGTTGAACTCATGTTCGCCGGGACCGTGGCTCGGATGACCGGCGACGAGAACGATTCTCTTGTCCGCGGCGCGCGCATCGACGCTCCAGCACAGCGCCGTGGCCAGCAAAGTCAGCAGGGTTGTTTTCATGAAACAAACGATTCCGACGGGATTACTCCGACTTGCGTTTGTAAACCGCGAAGACGTGGTCCGAGCCTTCAGCGGACTTGAATTCGGTCGGACGCGAAGCTCCCTTGATCGCGTAGCAGGCTTTGAAAGTGTCGCCGGAAATCTCATAGATGGCCGGCAGTTCCGCGCCGTCATCGCCGGTCACGTCCATCTTTTTCGGCGAGTCCGATTCAAAGATTTTAAAGGTCCCCTGATTGGGATGGTCCGACTCAACCGAATAGCGATTGCCGCTGATTTTGACCTTGATGTTGTCCAGGTGTTCTTGCGATGCCTTGTCCCCGTTCGCGACGATCTCAATCGGCACCCATTCGCCCTGGAGCAGGTCCAGGTCAGACTTCGCCGAAGGGCTGTCGGAGAAGGTTTTGATTCGGATGTTTTTGAACTGGACCGTCATCGGATCGCCCGCGTGCAATTGCAGCGCGAGGATGCCTTCTTTGGCCGCCTTGCCATCCGTGCGTTCGTCCACGACATCCACCGTTTGCGTGCCGTTGATGAAATGTTGGAGGTGATTACCTTTGGCGATGAGGACGTAATCATTCCAATAGTTGTCCTTGATCTTCGCCTGGATGTCCTCGGATTTGCCGAGCGACCCGACAACTTCCACCTTCGTCTTGCCATCCACGGTTTTGACCACGGTCTTCTGTCCGCGCTGCGCCAGAATGCCATCCATGCGTTCCTCGTAAAGTATGCCGGAGTAAGTTTTCCCGGCTTCCATGTCGGCCTGGTAACCCCCGACGACAAAATTGTCGAAGTCTTTGCTGCGATATTGAATGCCGGAGTTGGCAAAGCCTTTGTCATTGTTCGGCACGATTTTGTAGGAAAGGCGCAGTTCAAAATCGGAAACCGTGCCGCCCTTCCAGATCAGAAAATTGTTCCCCTCCGCCGGATGCTCTTTCGTCGTGCGTCCCGTGATCGCGCCGTCTTCGACCGACCAATGCTGCGGCCGCCCCGCCCAGCCGGCCAGGTCTTTGCCGTTGAAGAGAGACTTGAAACCGGCTTCGCTTTCTTCGGCAACAGCGGATAAAGCAATGGTTGCGGCGAGGAGCGAAAGCGTGAAGGCGACGGAAGGGACGGTGGGGATGAGGATGCGTTTCATAAAGTTATCGGATTTAATCGGCATTCGTTATTCGGAATTCGTAACAGCGCGGATTTACTTCAAAGCGCGCTTGAGGAACTTCAACCCTTTCACCGCGATCTCGTCGCGGGTCGGCTCGATGCGACGCCAGATCGCGGCCGCGCGGGCGATGACCTTCACGTCGGTGGTGAACGATTCGATCACGACGTCGCCGTTGTACTTGATCGCCTTGAGCGCCGAAGCGATCGACTTCCAGTCGATGTGATCGTTGCCGGGCGTGCCGCGGTCGCTGCCGCAGGCGTGGAAATGGCCGAGCAGTTTGCCCGCCTTGCGGATCGCGGGCCCCTGGAATTTCTCCTCGATATTCATGTGGAACGTGTCGAGGTGCAGCTTGAGCGCCTTGGAACCGACGTCCTTGATGAGCTTGAGGCCCTGGTTGCAGGTGTTGAGAAAGTCGGTCTCGAAACGGTTGAGCGGCTCGATGCAGATTTGGCGTCCCCGGTCCTCAGCATAGTTGGCCAGTTGTTTGAGATTCGTTACCACCAGCGCCCACTCCTCTTTTTGTTTCGCCGGATCCACCGCGTCGGCCTTGCCCACGACGCTGTACACGGGTCCGATCAGCGACGGGCAATCGAGCACGACGATCTGGTCAAGCAACGTCTTGCAATAATCCATCGTCGTTTTCTGTTCCTCCGGCGTGCCGCGAAGGTCCCGGCCCGGTCCCATGCAGGCGCAGGCCGACCCGCACACGAGCCCGTGCGCGTCCAACTCGCGCTTCACGTAAGCCGGATCGATGTGCGACGGGTCTTCGATGGGAATCTCGACCGTCTCAAAGCCCCATTTCTTGAACGTCTTGAAGAGCTTCGTGCTCTCGTTGGTAAAAGGGGAAGTGAATAAAAACGTATTGATGCCGAATCTCATAATGGATTTTCCAACAGGCTAGAGGAACGACAGGCCGTGTCAAAAGTTTTTGCGGCAGGCAAACGACTGGGATCTTCGAGGCGCTGAGCGGCACATTGAAACCGCTCCGTACCTCTATTCGTGGAAACATAGCTCTGCCCTTTATCGTGTCCCGGACCGGCCGCCCCGGCAACCAACGACCATCGATACGGTGGCAGTGGCTGGACAATACCCTGTCGGTTGCCCAATCAGACGTCAGGAGTCCGGATCAGAGGTCGCCTTCTGGAATCGGATCAAATCCCGGTCAACCGGTTTCTTGCCGGGCTCGTCCCAGGTTTTTCGTTTAGCGGTTTCGGGTTCCAGCCATCTCCAATACTCGACGTGACCGTCGGCGAACGACAACGTATCGCCGTTCCCGTGTGTGCTGGCTGGAATGTTCTGCCAGATGTTCTGAAAACCCTTCACGGCAAAATACCCGTCTTCGATGGTTTTAGGATGTTCGTGAACGAACACGTTCGCGCGGGCGGGCGGAGGACGCTTGATATCCAAGGTCTTCTTGTTGGGAGGAAATTCCTTGGCCCTCGGATCCTGAACCCACGACGTGTCAATCGGAGCGGGTTTATAAAGCGACCCGTCTTGCGGGTCTGCCCCTCCCATCCTTCCGTTCATGGAAACCGTCCGCACGCGGATGACAAACTTGCCACCGAGTTTTTCCGGTGGATCGTTCGGGCACCGATAAATCTCGGTCGAGGTGTTGTACGGATAAAGCGTGCCGTTGCGGATGACGGTAAGGTTGGTCATTCCTGGAGAACCACTGCCGACATCCACAGTACCGTCGACCCACGCACGTTTATCCACGATCCAGTTTTTTACCAGGACATCAGTATTATCGTCCGGGTACATGAGCCAGGCCAGCTGGAGCTGCTTCAAGTTGCTGAGACAACGGGTGACGCCCACCTTCATTTTGGCTCTGGCCAGCGCCGGCAAGAGCAATCCGGCCAGGATCGCGATGATGGCGATGACCACCAATAGTTCAATCAGGGTGAAGGCGACGCGGCGAGCAGGACGTCGGGCACCGGTCACGGCAAGCGCTGAGTTTGACTCGGACATAGCTGGTCCTTTCCAATATGGTTTTTCGGGCTGTGCGTAAATAATAGCCACGTTCGTCCCTCCCGTCAATGTCTGGTCTGGTTCAGTTTGGTGGGGCGAGGCTACTGACGAGCCGGCTCGCGAGGACGCTCGCCCCACCCAAAATGCGAACTGTAGCACTGCCCAACGTTCTGAACGCGACGGACGCAACCGAATTATTGTTTTGCAATCGGCGCCGGAACGGAGAATGTCTCGTGTCGCTTAAATTCTATCCACGACGACATGGATTCTATGAAGAGCAAGCAGGTCCTCAAACTGTTCCCGGCCTTTACACTGATCGAACTCCTGGTCGTCGTCGCCATCATCGCCAGACGTAAGTCCCCATGAAGCAATTCCACACCAAAGGGCGTGTAAATTCCGACAACTGTGCGTGCTTCCCCCTCTCCTGGGGGAGAGGGCTGGGGTGAGGGCGAGCGTTTCTCCAATCCCATTTTCGGAGTAGGAGGCTCTGAAATAATTCGTTGTGTCCAAAGACAACGGAGCCTTCTTACGTCGGCTGCTACGAGATCAGGCGTTTTTCAACGGTCTGCTAACTGAAACTCCGGGTTTACGGCAATATTCCTTCGCGAACT
>QHNT01000301.1 GCA_003218515.1 Verrucomicrobiota bacterium
TGAATTTGACCCGGACGGCTATGGCTTCAACAACAAGTCGTGGTGCACGCTGAACGATTACACGACCACCGGCGGCGCCAAGAAACTCGCGAGTTATCGCTGGAATTATCTGACGCGCAAAGCGCAGACGACCGCGAGCGATTACACCAACGTCTTCGCGCTGATCGACGCAGCCAATACTTACGCCACCAGCAGCTACGTGGCGAACATGGACAACCTGGTGGACATGGAGGAATGGCTGCGCATCTTCGCCATCGAGCACGCCGTCGGCAACTGGGACGCTTTCGGCTGCAACAACGCGCAAAACATGTACGGATACAAACCGACCCAGGGCAAATGGAACCTCTTGATCTGGGATTACAATATCGTGCTCGGCAACAGCGGTTCCTGGGGACCCAACGGAAATAATCTGTTCTCTTACAACGGCGCGGACGGTCCGATGGGTGAGATCTACGCGAACCCCACGTTCCGCCGCGCCTATCTCCGCGCGTTCAATGAAATCGCCAACGGCCCGATGCTGAACGCCAACGTCAACCCGGTCATGGACGCGAAGTACGCCGCTTTTGCCGCGGATGGCGTCACTGTCAACTCGCCGTCGGGCGTGAAGGGCTGGATCGCCACGATGCGCAATTCCTTGTTGAGCACCTTGAACAACGAGGGCGCCAACGCGGCGTTCGCCATCACCAGCAACGGCGGAAACAATTTCAGCACCAACAAAAACTACATCACCATCAGCGGCGAGGCGCCCGTGGAGGTGAAAACAATCACCATCAACGGCATCGCTTATCCGGCAGCCTGGAACTCGGTCACCGGCTGGTCGGTCAAGCTGGCGCTGAGCGGCGGCCCCAATTCGCTGGCCATCCAGGGCCTCGATTATTACGGCCATCCGGTCGCCGGCGCGACAGATTCGATCTCGGTCACTTACACCGCCACCGCCGAGTCGCCGCGGGGCCACGTGTTCATCAATGAAATTATGTATAACCCGGCGTCGCCGAACGCGTCGTTCATCGAACTCTACAACTCTTCCACGATCAACGCGTTCGATCTTTCCGGTTTCCGGTTGGACGGTGTCGATTTCACCTTCCCCGGCGGCAGCATTATTCCGCCCACTGGGTTCCTTGTTGTCGCCGGTGACGCTCTGGGTTTTGTCACGGCTTACGGGAGCGCGATTCCGCTCGCTGGCGTGTTCGACGGCAAGTTGCAGAACAACGGGGAGACGCTGAAGCTG
Organism: Verrucomicrobiota bacterium; assembly: GCA_003218515.1. Lineage (GTDB taxonomy): Bacteria > Verrucomicrobiota > Verrucomicrobiia > Limisphaerales > AV2 > AV2. Next base: position 1,229 of record QHNT01000301.1, read on the forward strand.
GTCAGGCCGGGTGCCACGCCGGATCAGGACGCCATAATAAACCAGGTCACTTACGACGGCGCACCGCCGTGGCCGACGGCTGCGAACGGTTTCGGGCCGTCGCTGCAATTGATCGATCCGACCCAGGACAACAATCGCGTCGCCAACTGGGCAGTCGCGACAACCAACAATCCGTCTGGGCCTCAATACACGCCGGGCGCGCCGAACTCAGTACGCACGAACCTCGCCCTGCCCTTGCTCTGGTTGAACGAGGTGCAACCGGACAACGTGACCGGCATTCAAGACCGCTTCGGCCATCACCATCCGTGGGCGGAGCTTTATAACAGTGGAACCAATGCCCTTAATCTGAGCGCCTACTTTCTCGCCAACAATTATACGAACCTCGCCCAATCGGTCTTCCCGGCCGGCGCGAGCATCAACCCCGGCCAGTTCCTGGTTGTTTACCTGGACGGCAACAGCAGCGAGTCCGTCAGCAACGAACTGCACAGCAGCTTCGCGATTCCAACAGTGACCGGGTCTGTCGTGCTGACCAGATTTGCCGGCGGCCAGACAACCGTCATCGATTATCTCAACTACAAACTCGTCAACGCCGATCGTTCCTATGGCGCGTTCGCGGACGGCACGCCCGCCAAACGCGAGAAGTTCTATTTCGCGACGCCGGGAGGCACCAACAGCAATACCTGGCCCGCCGTGCCCGTGACCATCAACGAGTGGATGGCCGGCAACACGGGCACCATCGCCGACCCGGCCGACGGTCACTACGACGATTGGTTTGAACTCTACAACGCCGGGCCGACGCCGGTCGATTTGTCCGGCTACACGCTCACCGACAACCTGACCAACACCACACAATTCATCATTCCGACAGGTTACACCGTCCCGGCGAATGGATTCCTGCTTGTGTGGGCCGACAACGACACGAACCAAAACAGCACCAACGATCCAAACTTGCACGTGAACTTCAAACTCAGTCAGAGCGGCGAAGGCATCTGGTTGTTTGCGCCCAACGGCACCAACGTGGAGGGCGTCACGTTTGGCCAGCAGACCAACGACATCAGCCAGGGCCGCTGGCCGGACGGCAACTCGGGGCAGTATTATTTCATGCCGACGCCGACGCCGGGCGCGGCGAACCTCCTCGGCACACCGACCAATCACGCGCCGGCGCTGGCCGCCATCGACAACCAGACGATCAACGAAGGCAGTCAGTTGTTGTTCACGGCCGCCGCAACCGACCCGGACAGCGGCCAGACGTTGAGTTACAGTCTTGATCCGGGCGCGCCGTCCGGAGCTTCCATCAACGCCAGCAGCGGCGTCTTCGTTTGGACGCCAACCGAGGCGCAAGGTCCCGGCACGTATCCGGTGACCGTGCGAGTGACGGATAATGGTTTGCCCCCGCTCAGCGACGCGCAAACTTTCACCATCGTTGTGAACAGCGCCGTTGAATTTCGTTTCACCGGCATCGCCATGTCCGGCAATGGCGTCGTTACACTGAACTGGACTTCGCAGGTCGGAAAGACCTACCGGGTTGAATACAAGGACGACTTGACCCAGACAAACTGGAACGCGCTTGGCGACTTCAACGCGACCGGCAGCATCACTTCCGCAACCAACACCGTCAGCGGAACACCGCAACGTTACTATCGCATCCAGCAGTTCTAGTCCGGAAATTTAATACTCGTAGCGCAGATTGGTAATCTGCTGTGTCGCCGATTGGGAATCGGCAGAGTGTTCTAAAACTTTCCGCCTGCTCGGCGTTGCCGACGGCCCGCAGAACACCGTTCTGCGATACGGCAGATTAGCAATCTGCGCTACGCAGCGGTCGGAGGCGTCTTTCCTACCGCGGCGGCCACGATCGCCGACATGGTTTCCGCACTTCTATCGTGTCCTGCTCAGCCGGTTACCGGGCCGGAGCTGGAAGGCGGATGGTAATTGGTCGCGGGCATGATTTCTTTCGCTCTTTTTGGCGCATTTGATTATTTTCTGACCATGAAAGTGAACCTCGCGTACGGTCAGGGCCAATTGACGGTTGATCTGCCGGACGACCGCGCCACTGTCATTGAGCCGTCGCACAATCCAGGTTTGCCGGACGAAAGGAGCGCGGTCATCGGCGCGTTGCAAAAACCCATCGGCGCGCGACCGATCCGCGAGCTGATCAAGCCAACTGATCGCGTTTGCATCGCTTTCACTGACCTCACCCGGGCGACGCCGAACGAGCGCATCATCCCGTGGTTGCTGGAGCATTTGCAGGGCGTTGTGCCGGGCCGCAACATCACGCTGCTGAACCAGCTTGGCACGCATCGTCCAAACACGCGCGCGGAACTGGCAAAGATGCTCACGCCGAAGGTCACCGCAAATTACCGGGCGCTGAACCACGAGCCGGAAAATCCCGACGCTCTCGTTCAACTCGGAACGACGCGAGACGGCACGCCGGCCCTCCTCAATCGACATCTGGCCGAAGCCGATGTCCGCATCATCACAGGCTTCATCGAGCCGCACTTCTTTGCCGGGTTTAGCGGCGGCCCGAAAGGGATCATGCCCGGTTGCGCCGGACTGAAAACGGTGATGAGCAATCACGGCGCGAAAAACATTGGCGACCCGCGCGCTGCGTTTGGCGTCACCGAAGGCAATCCGCTTTGGGAGGAGCTGCGAGACATCGCTCTGCGGATCGGCCCAAGTTTCCTGCTCAACGTCAGTCTCAACGAGCAGAAACAAATCACCGGTGTGTTTGCCGGCGACCTGCTGGCCGCTCATAAGGCCGGGTGCGAATTTGTCCGCGCGTCCGCGATGCAAAAAGTGAAATCGCCCTTTGAAATCGTGGTGACAACCAACAGTGGCTATCCGCTCGACCTGAGCCTGTATCAAGGCGTAAAAGGCATGAGCGCCGCCGCGCGCATCATTCAGGAGCGCGGAACGATTATCCTCGCGTGCGAGTGCCGCGAAGGCGTGCCGGCGGACAGTCCGTTGGACAAACTGCTCCGCAGCGCCTCCAGCCCCGAAGAAATTCTGGCGATGCTCGCCACGCCCGGCTTTGTTCGTCCCGAACAATGGCAGGCGCAAATCCAGGCGCTCATTCAGCGCAAGGCGACCGTGCTTGTTTACAGCTCGCTCCCCGCCGAGGTGATTCAGGCCTGTCACCTGACTCCCTGCGGCGACATCGGCGCTGCCGTGAAGGAACGTCTCCAGCAATTGGGGCCGCAAGCCCGCGTCGCTGTCTTGCCGCAAGGCCCACTGACGATTCCTTACCTGGGATGAACCTGGGATTCAATAACCCAATTCCGCTTTCCTTTGTTCAGCGGTCGGCAAAGGGTCCTTTTTGGTGACAATCGCCTCCTTGCCACCGTCTTTCACGCGCCGCGCTTCCGCGGCATTGAATTCAATGCTGGCCTGGTATTCCTGAGGAACCGAAGCGTCGGCGTAGATGGCCTCGACCGGACAGACCTCGACGCAGGCGGTGCAGTCAATGCAGTCCTCCGGATGGATCACCAATTGCTGGTCCAGTTCGTAGAAGCAGGCAACCGGGCAGACTTCCACGCAATCCGTGAACTTGCAGCGCTGACATTTATCAGTGACGACGTGAGCCATAAAAAGCCTTTGAATGAGTTCTAATTCAGCCCAATTTGACCGTTGCTGACCACACAATGTTCGCTGCGGGACCAGCCGTCAAGTTCGCGCGCTGAAAAATACTTCTCGTTGCTCTTTCTCTTGGGGCGCGATATGAATCCGGGCGGCAAAATTTCGTCAAGAGAACCGCTAATGAAATACTGGGCATCGCTGATGATGGTTTTGAGCTTCGCGGCAATCCGCAGCGAGGCGCGCGACTGGGTCGTTTATAAAGGCAAGGAAGGCCCCGGCCAAGGCAGGCACATCATGTTCATCACCGGCGATGAGGAATACCGGTCGGAAGAAGGGATGCCGATGCTCGCCAAAATTCTCGCGGTGCGGCATGGGTTCAAATGCACGGTGCTCTTTCCGATCAACCCCGCGGACGGCACCATTGATCCCAACAACCAGACCAATATCGTGGGCATGGAAGCGCTGAACACCGCCGACATGGTTGTCATGCAACTGCGCTTCCGCGAACTGCCGGATGACCAGATGAAATATTTCGTGGACTTTCTGAATTCCGGCAAACCGATCCTCGCCATTCGCACCTCCACGCACTCCTTCGCCTACAGCCGCAACCGACGGAGTCCTTACGCAAAATTTGACTGGCAGAGCAAGGATTGGCCCGGAGGATTCGGCCAGCAAGTCCTCGGCGACACCTGGGTCAGCCATCATGGCAACCACGGCAAGGAAAGCACGCGGGGCATCATCAACGAACAGTTCAAAGCGCACCCGATCCTGCGCGGCATCGAGGACATTTGGGGGCCAACTGACGTTTACGGCATTGCCCACCTGCCCCAGGACGCTCAGGTGCTCGTCTATGGCCAGGTGCTCGATGGGATGAAGCCGACTGACGAACCGGTGGCTGGGCCGAAGAACAACCCGATGATGCCGATCATTTGGGTCCGCCACCACACCTGGGAATCGGGTAAAACGTCGCGCATCGTGTGCAGCACCATCGGCGCAGCGGTTGATCTGGAAAGCGAAGGCCTGCGCCGCTTGTTCGTGAACGCCGTTTATTGGGGCCTGGGAATGGAAGACAAAATTCCGGAGAAGAACAACGTGACCTGCGTCGGCGAATTTCACCCGGCGTTTTTCGGTTTTGGCAAATTCAAGCGTGGCCTTAAACCTTCCGATTTCGAGCTGAAATAGCGCGCTTCCAGGGGCTTTACATCCCGCGAGCCGGCACCTCACGCGGCAACTCCTTTAGCGTGAGGTCCACGATCAGGTCCTCGGCAATTTTCTCCAATTCGTTCCGCAACCCGGCGAGGTTGCATAACTCGGGAATGTTCAGCTTGGCCTGCGCTTTGAAGAGTGTCTCGCCCGTCATCGCCGCGCTGGCGCATTCCGTGTTGAGCTCCTCGACGTTCACCCCGTGGGCGGCGAGCGCGTGCGAAATCTGATGCACGATTCCCGGACGGTCCTGCCCGACGATTTCCAGGAAAACCAACGCCCTCTCGGACTGCGCGGGGTCTTGCCGGTCGGAATGAACCACGACGGTCAGTCCTTCTGGTTCGAGTTTTTTCAAAGCGCCGACGAGAGCGGCCTCTTTTTCGGCGGGGACCTGGACGCGAAGGATGCCGGCGAACTGGCCGCCCAAGCGCGACATCCGGCTTTCGAGCCAGTTCCCGCCATGGTCAGCCACTATACCCGCGAGGGAATCCACCAATCCGGGTTTGTCCCGACCAATCAAGGTCATTACCAGTGAGAGTTGCATAGGTCATCTCTTAGGCGCGGCATCGCATTCTGGCAAGCCATTCCCCAAAAGGCCGGGCACATCTGGATACCAACCACCATCGCGAAAGCCCCGCTCCCTCTCCCTGCGAGGCACGAGCGGAGAGAGATTTCCTCGAAATGAACAATTCGCGCGTTGAAACCCCTGAGCCCAGGGAAAACATCGAACATCCAACATCGAACATCCAACGCCGAACATCGAATGGCAGCGCGAATCCTTGCTCATTTCGGCGTTCGGTGTTCGATGTTGCTCCGGGTTCATGGGGAGCCTCCTTTCGCTTTTGCGCACGCATTGGGACCATGAACCATCCCCCTCACCCGCCCTTCGGGCACCCTCTCCCCCCTCGGAGGGGGAGAGGGATGGGGTGAGGGGCGGTTCATGGAAAGCCCCCTTTCGTTTTTCGCATGCATTGGGACCATGAACCAGATTGGCACCCCTCTCCCTGCCCTCTCCCCGCCAGGCGGGGAGAGGGTGGCCGAAGGCCGGGAGAGGGGTGGTTCATGGAGAGGGCCACCCTTCCATCGAATTGGCGCAGCTAATTGGAATCCCCTCTCTCGTTACTCTTATTTTGTTGGCCGCGTCTTCCGGGTCTTTTAACATCTTCCTTCATGAAATTCTCAGGTCGCCTTGGAATTTATTCTGCGCTGCTCGCCACTTTGCAGGTCGGCTACGCGCAGTCGCCGTACCTCGAAGGGCTCCGCGCCAGGGCGCAGGGCAGGCCGAACATCATTTTCATTCTCGCCGACGACCTGGGTTACGGTGATCCGGGTTGTTACGGTCAAAAGAAAATCAAGACTCCGAACATTGATCGACTGGCTGCGGAAGGGATGCGCTTCACTCAGTGCTACGCCGGCAGCACGGTTTGCGCGCCGTCGCGCTGCTGCCTCATGACGGGGATGCACACCGGCCATGCGCGGATTCGCGGCAACGCGCGCGTGCCGTTGGAGTCGAGCGATGTGACGGTGGCCGAGATGCTCAAACCGGCCGTCTACAACACGGCGATCATGGGCAAATGGGGGCTGGGCGACGAAGGAACGGCCGGCGTCCCGAACCGACACGGGTTTGATGAATGGTTCGGCTATCTCGATCAAGTCCAGGCGCATAATTATTACCCGGAATATCTTTGGCGCAACCAACGCCAGTGGCAATTGCGGGGCAACGCCAATGGCGGGAAGGGTCAATATTCCCACGATTTGTTCACGCGCGCGGCGTTGAATTTCATTCGCATTAATCAACAGCATCCATTCTTCCTTTACCTCGCCTACACCATTCCCCATGCGAACAACGAACTGAAAGACAAAGGCATGGAAGTGCCCGGCGACGCGCCGTACTCGAAGGAGGACTGGCCGCAACCGGAGAAAAACAAGGCGGCGATGATCACGCGACTCGATGCGGACGTGGGCAAAATCCTGGACAAGCTCAAGGAACTGAGGGTGGACCAGGGCACAATCATCTTCTTCTCCAGCGACAACGGACCGCACAAGGAAGGCGGCGTGGACCCGAAATTCTTTGAAAGCTCCGGTCGGTT
>QHNT01000483.1 GCA_003218515.1 Verrucomicrobiota bacterium
TCTTGCCCTTGCCCTGAGAGTTCGTGGAGCGTCTTCTTCAGGTTGGCAGCGGCGCTTTTCCGCGGTTTGACACGAGTCTCCAAGCGACATCGCGCTGCGCCTGCCAACGTAATCCACTACGTCGGGCCAGCTCGATCTTCTCCCTTCCATTCGCCGGCCCCGCGGTTTCATCGCACCTCTATGTTTAGTTTGTGGTTGATCGCTTGCACGAGTTCCTTGAGTTCGTTGACGGTTCGTTTCAACTCCGTTATCTCCGTTTCCTTCTGTTGAAGCCTCTCCTCCAGCTTCTGGTTCAACCCCTGAATCGCCGCCAGCGCCACGCCGCTTTCGTCAATATCGGCGATGTGTTGGTCATCCGCGCCGACGCCAAAGGAGGCATAAAAGTCCTGCGCCATCGGGCCGAGGTGCCGCACGGATGCATCGTTTGTGTAGGCCCATTTCATCACCGGCAGCTTCGTCACTTGTTCGAGGACCGCGCCGGCATCAACGGGTTCAAATGCGGTTTTGATGTTTCGGTCGCTGCCTTGCGCGAGGGTGCCGTTGATGGTCAGGTTGCCGGCGCCGTCGAGCATCATCTTGCGAGAGTTGCCTTGGCTGGTGAAAAAGATGAGTCTGCCCGCTCCTTCGCCGTTGCCGCTGCCGCTGGAAATGATGGACCAACGCTGTCCGCCGGTAGAGCTGTTGCCCAGCCCCAGCCAGGTGCCACCGATGCTCGAGCCGTCAATGATCGCGACGGTTTGCTTTGCGCTGAGGACATGCAGTTGCGTTGCGGGGCTGTTCGTGCCGATGCCCACGCCGCCCGCCGCGCGAATCAAAAACTGGTTCATTGCGGTGGAAGCGAAATCGGCGGAAGTGCTGTCGGCCCAGACGAACGCGCCCTGATGGTTGGCCTTGGCCTGATTTCCAGCGGCAAAGCTGTAGTCTCCCGCGGCGTTGTTGTTAAAGCCGCCTGGCACAATCGCATCTTGGCCGCTGCTGGTGTTGCCCTGGCCGCCGCCCACCGTCGCAACGTAGCCGCTGGCGCGGTTGCCAGCGCCGCCGCCCACCGTCGAGTAATTGCCGCTGCTGGTGTTGAGGCTGCCACCGCCTACGGTCGCGATATTGCCGCTGCTGATGTTGCGGTCGCCACCGCCCAACGTAGCATATGGCCCGCTGCTGGCGTTGCCCCAGCCCCCACTGATCGTGCCGTAGTCGGCGCCGGTCTGAATTGTATTGCCGCTGCCGCCGCCGATGGTCGCGTAGTTGGCACCGGTCTGGATAGTGTTAAACAATCCGCCTCCGATAAAACTGTAGCCGCCACTGACTGTGTTCCCACCGCCACCAGCGATGGTGCCGTCCTCACCGTTAACGGTGTTCCGGTCCCCACCTCCGATCGTTCCGTGATGAGCGGTGATTCGGTGTGACAGGTTCTCTCCAAATACATCAAAGCGTCCACCACCCGCGATGGTCGCGCCAATCACACCGGGCGCGACGCTGTTGCTTACGTAACCGCCGATGATGTTGGGTGCATAACCACGCGCCGAATTCGTCGCCGGCTCCACCCGCAATGCGCGCTGGCCTTGAACATTCAGCTCCAACGGCTGATTGTCCGTTGTGCCCAGGAAATTTACTCCGGGCGTCGTGCCGCTGTTGCCGCCTGACTGCCAGAAACTCCCCGCCCCCAGCCCTTCCAGTGTCGCCGCGTTCACGCCGGTCAGCCCGCCGCCGTTGCCGGCAAAACTGCCAACTACCACATTGTTCACGTTGGTCAAAAGGTTGACGCCGTTGAAATGGTTCGTGCTGGCGAACACCTGGTAGGCATTGCTCGGCGGCGGTGCGATGGTGAGAGTGGCGCTGGTTGAATAACCGCCGCCCGCGTTCTGTACGCTGAGGTTGGTCACCATCCCCTCCGCGGAAATGGCCGCCGTGATGACCGCGTTCGAGCCGGTTGAATCGTTGACGACCACCGCTGGCGGCGTGAGATAGCCGGACCCACCGCGCGTTGATGTTAGCGGCGGAAACGGCGTTGGCGGTCGTGGCGGTGACGGCTGTGACTGCCGCGCCCGCGTTCGCCGCGTAGAGAGCGTACGGCGCGGCCGTGAGCGGCTGAAGGGGATTGAGCGGTGTGAAACTGTCCGTGCTGTCGCCTGGCCGCACAGCAATCTCCAGCCAGTGCGCGGCGCCTGTAAAAATGCCCGCGCCGAAATCGAGTGTGACAGTGAACAGTCCGTTGCTCACGCTGGTCGGCGAATTCGTGATTGGCCCTGCGAAGGCCGTGCCGTTGGTGGGCGAATCGTAAATCGTAAATCGTAAATCGAAAGTGCCGATGGCGGGATTGCCGCCATCGGTCAAACGGCCCTGATAAGTGAACGCCGTGCCTGACTGGGCGCTTTGAGCATTGAGCGACGCAAGGGTCAGGGCGATTGCGACAACAAGCCAGTTGGTTTTCATGGAGTGATCTCCTTCAATTCTCACGGACAGTTCTTGAGTTTCCCCGGCGTGGTGCCGTTCGCTGTACGTGGCGTTGGTCCAGCACGCGAGGTCAGCACCACGGGGAAGCGATGACTCGATAGTACTGCAAATGCGGGCCAAAAAGCAAGCCTGCGGATGATTCGGTAGTGTCCTGGTTTGGTGGCGGCGGTGCTGCGGCACCGCCGCACCCACCTGAAGCAAATCAGGACACTGCCGATGATTCGGGTCGGGTGCGACAGTGAAATCGCTTTGCTCGAAAGCGATTCTGTTTTAACCTCAGGCAGGAAAGAGTTTGCCTATGCAAACCATTCAACTGGGCAAGAGTTCGCTGACGGGCAGCCGGCTCGCGTACGGCTGCTGGCGCATTGCGTGCACCGGGGAAGCCGCCAAGGTCTCCCCGGAGACAGAGGCCGGCGGCCGCAAAGCGGTGGCTGCCGCGTTTGAGACGGGCTACACGCTGTTCGACCTCGCGGACATTTATTGCGAGGGCGCCTGCGAAAAGATTTTCGGACAGGCGCTCAAGGAAGTTTCCGGCATGCGCAAACGCGTATTGATCGCGACCAAGTGCGGCATTCGCAAAAAGGGCGACCCGAACCCCGACTCGCCCTATCGCTACGATTTCAGCGCGGAACACATCGTCCGCTCGTGCGAACAATCGCTCAAACGACTCGGCGTGGAGACGGTTGACCTCTACCAGTTGCATCGGCCCGATTACCTGGGCGATCCCGAAGAAGTGGCGGGCGCGTTCAGCAAACTGAAAAAATCCGGGAAGGTCCGCGAGTTCGGCGTGAGCAATTTCCGGCCGTCGCAATTTGCCGCTCTGCAAAAGGCCTGCCCGATGCCGCTCATCGCGAACCAGGTGGAAATCAATTTGCTGAAGCTGGATTGCCTCTACGACGGCACCCTCGACCAGTGTTTGGCGGAACACGTCACGCCGATGGCGTGGAGTCCGCTGGCGGGCGGGCGGCTCGCCGACAACGGGCCGATTGACCTGCAAGCCCCTGACCACGCGCATCGCATTCACGCCCGCGAAATGCTCGACCTGGTGGCGCGCGAACGCGGCGTCACCCGCAGCGTCGCCGCGCTGGCCTGGTTGCTCAAACATCCCGCCCAAATCGTCCCCCTGGTCGGCTCAACCCATCCCGAACGCATTCGCGACGCGATCAACGCCACGGAAATCGAGCTGACGCGCGAGGAATGGTACCGGCTGATGG
>QHNT01000302.1 GCA_003218515.1 Verrucomicrobiota bacterium
TAGGAGGAATACTGTTCGAGGATGCGGAGCGCATCGCCGCGAGTGACGGAGGCGTGCTGGCCGGTGTCGCCGCAGAGAATGACGCGGCAATCCCGGAGCCATGCCAGTTCAAAGAGCCGCACCATTTCATCGAGGCCGACGGCCCCGGCTTCATCCAGGACGATGACCGAGCGTGGCGAGAGCCTGGCCAGTGCGTTCGGATTGCAGTGCAGCCGTTGGACCGTCACGGCGTCCAGACCTTCCTTGTGCAGCGTATCGGCTGCGGAAGAGGTGGGCGCGCAAAAGACCGGCTCAAAACCTTCGTGGCGGAGCACGCGGGCCAGTTCAACCAACACGGTGCTTTTGCCGGAACCGGCCAGGCCACGGAATCCGGTGAAGCGGTCGGGACTGGTGAGGACGTGGGCCAGAGCTTTGCTTTGGTCCTGACCGAGCCGGGCCGGAGGCTCGTAACGCTGGGCCACGGGGGCGACGGCCTCGACGCCGGCGTTGACCGTGCGGATCAGGAACAATTCTTTGGTGAGAATCTCCCGCGTCGAATACTCCGAGCCAACCCGCACCAAGTTGGCATCCTCAGCCAGTTTTCCCTTTAGCTCTGCCAAATCCAGTTGTCCGCAGCCTTTCACGAGTGCCGCTTCCAGAATCCTGTGTTGCGGAGCGACCGATTTGCGCTCAAAGACGTGATCCAAACCGTGCCCGACGGCATCAGACTCCGTGACCGTCTCTGCCGGTGCCACTGGAAGGCCATTCGCACGCTCAACCACTTTGCGCAACGCGCGCTTCTCGAAAAAACCAATCTCACCGAGCTGCTGTCTGCGCACCTGTTCATCGGACGCGCCCTTCAATTTTTTTGGACGCGACTGGTGGACGACGTGCGAGACCTCCTGTTTGGTGAGTTTGCGACCTAGCTTTTGCTCCCGGGCTTTGACGTCCATGTCCCGTTGCTGCGACCGCTTCGAGAATCGTTCGAGCAATTCAGGCTCGACCCCCTCGATCTCGAACGCCGTGCCTGTACGCCGGGTGGAGTAACCAAGCTGGTGCAGCCGCCTCGCCAGTTCGTTGCGATAGACGGCGGTGGCGTAGTTAAGCGCGCCGAACAGATGCCGCCTTTGCGGATGCGAGCAGCGGCAAACTGTTCCAGTTCCCGAAGCGCGAACATAGAGGCTTCCTGGTGTGCCTCGATGATGCGGCTGTCGTTCATGGTGACGGCGAGAATCGAAACCGATTTTGGAGGCGAGCAAACGAAGTCGAAATAAATCCGCCGCGCCCGAAACTGTTGCGGTGTCAGTTGCTCTCCCGTGTCCGGGTGCTGGTTATCGCACAGGTGTAGGAACGCTTCACGCGTGACGACCTCACCCGGTTGCAGCCCCAACTTCTCTGCGGCGGTGCCAATCCAGTGGCCGGCTTGGTGGCCGTGCGCCAGCACCTCGGCCTGGGTGTAATAATCGTTATGGGACAAGTGCTCGTCGAAATACGACTCGGCCACCGCCCGGTTCTTCTGTGGAATGCCGCTAAACATACGCTTCCATTTTTACCGCAGTCCCCTCAACCAGGTTGTTCCAAGAACTGAACAACGAGATTGGCCGTTCTCCGTTAGCGTTGGTCTCATGATTCAAACGATAGGCCGGAAGCGCGCGACACTTTGTCCAGAATCCTCGACAACTTGTGACCGTCATCTGCGGCACAGTAACGCAGTTCATACGGTGGAAGTCTGCCTGAACCAGCGAAGCGTTTTGTGTAAGTGCTACACGAAACCGAACGCTGAATCGGCTACAACCAGAGGAAATGAACGCTGTGTCATTCACGCTGTGGAATGTATCCCGAAAGGCGCAGTCAAGTGGTGCCCCCAGGGCACCACTTGAAGCTGTCGGATGTGGTAAAGAAAAGAAGGATTGGGGTATGACACTTACCCCGCCTTTGAGCCGGAGAGAAACTGCTCGCCGCCGCGCTCACTGCCTGCTCGACGAAAAACCGAAGGCGGGCAGAGAAAGTGAAGTTGAAGATGTATGAACACACGCATTGATTACGCGCAGATCGCCGCGAAGCTGGATTACACGGCGCTCGACAAAAAGCTGTCCCAATTGGCGGAACGCGAGCCGCCGAAAAAACGGAGGACCGCCGAAGACCTGCTTGAACCGTTGCGCGAAAAATTGCTCGCGCTGTATCGCAAAGGCTGGAGCAGCGGCCAACTGGCCGCCGAGTTGAAGACTGCCGGAGTGCCAGTCAGTCCGGCCCGTTTGCGCGAATGCCTGAGCCGCTGGATCGGCAACGGCAACAAAGCCGGAAGGCAACGCGTCCGCCGCTTGAACAAACGAGCCACCGCGAGCAGCAAGCCGACGGTGACAGCGAGCCAACCGGCGCGGGTCAAGAGTGGTCATGATGATGGCCAGCCAGGATTAAAGCTGACGGAACGTTAAACGCATCCGCATTACCATTATGAAACCGCAATTGCTTGGCAACGCTCGCAGGCCCGTGCGGTCAGCCCCCGCTGCTAAATCCGCGCGTGTCCTGCCCGCACGCGCCTGCTTTGCTCGAAAAGGAGCACCTAAACGCATCGCTGTCCGTGGCTCCGCGTTGCCGGGACGAGACGTCCGGCGCTGCTCGCCACCGACAGCAGCCGAGGATGAAATTGTAAACATTTCCATGCTCGTCGCGTGGCCATCAATTCGCCGAAGCGGCCACGGTAGTTACGACGATGAAAGTGTCATTCAAACTCTCCGAACGGGAATCCTTCTGGTTTATCGCCATAACCGTTTATGCGCTACTGCACGTGATCAAATGGATATTGGACGGATTGGGCTAATTGCGCCGAAGTTTGACCGAACGACGAACCGGCGAATGTCGCTCGATAATTCACCGCATGAGTGGGTGAAATGCACCGCGAGCGAACTAGCCGGAGCCGCCGCCTTGAGCTGTCAAGGTAGTGCTCCTGCGTCGCCTCCACCGTTGACAGCGGCGGCGTTCCGGCTCGTCTTGCGCTTAGGTTTCGGCTTTGGAAAAACCAAAGCCGGGCTTTGTTTTCGCACACGGAGAATCAGACATTGGCCATGCAGCAAACGGCATTTGCCGGAAATGCGTCCGCGCAGTTGCTTGTATTGTGTTCGTGCGCTGCTCGTGTCTCTGCGCGTGTCACGTCTCAATCCAACGCCATCGGCAATCCATTGCGTTTTCCTTTTGCTTCTCTGGTATTGATTGCCGGCTTCGACGAACGGGCGTCCGAATCTTTATTGCCGCATGGTGCTATCGGTCGTCGCAGGCTTGCTTTGTAGGCGCTCTGGTGCCGCGCCGGACAGTGTGGCGATGCTGCTGCATTCGCCTGTTGGCTGCCTGCTGCGCCGGTTATTCCTTCCCTGGCTGTCGTTCCTTGCGCTGCTGTTTCATCAGCCAGCCGGCTGCCACACTCGCCGCGTGAATCCTTAAGCGCCTCCCCCCTGGCGAGCGAGCATTGTCACATGAGGAACGGAAAGCGGCGAGTGATGCTGTTCGAGGCGACCCGTAGCATCATTGACAAGCGCAGCGAAGCCATACAATCACAGGCGCGATTCACGTGGAGCCGAAGCCGTTGCGTGCGCCTGATGGCGCGCTGTGCGCGTTTGCGCAAGGTTCACGAGCGTTGAACGGCGTTGAATCGGACGCTTGAAATGCGTTGAGCATGGTTGAATTGGTCAGCGGCTTTCAACCTTGCAGGCTTGAAAGATGGCAAATGGCGACAAATATTCATGTCAAAAGGCAATAAATTGTGGCAAATCTGTCGCCGCCTTTTGTCGCTTTTTGAAAGTGCTGCGAATGCGGCTCACTTCATTGGCCGAATGGCGAAGGGGATGGTGTCATCACTTTATCGCCTGCGAATGAAGGCGAGACGACCGCGAGAAATTCGCCTTGGTCGGATGTTGGCGGATGCTCCGCTCATATCATGGCGCCAGTCGCGTGGGGTCGTGCGCGTGAATCGGAGGTTCGATTGTGGGTCGCCGGTCGCCGCGTCAAGGTCGTTCCGCCCTGTTTCCCTTCGGCTTCCACCTTGACCCGACACCCGGCTCCGGGGAGTCGCGTCTAGGATTTCGCGCACGAAGAATTTCATTTGCACGCTATCGAAGGGGCTACAGCTCGAAGTCAGTTCTCCATCATTGGGATTTTGTTTGCTTAAACGCACCAGTCGTTGATCAGAGAGGGATTTGTTGATTAAGAACTGGTTGCGAGATGGATCGGGTTGGGAAGACCGGATTGAATCAACGAACCGGCCGTTGTATATTGCAGCCCGGTTTGGTTGATTATGAACAAGTTGGGACTTTCGGATTCGGTCGAAGGGCTGGTTTCAATAAACGAACCGCGGGTGTTGAATAAAAGTTCGACGGCTAGCCTAGATCACACCATGAGCGCCGTTCACACGCCACAGGAGAAGAAGCGACTGGCCTACGAGCGAGACCACTACGCCAAAGGCAAATACGACAAAAGGTTCCGGAAAGGTTGGCCAGCGAAGAAGCGGAAGGCGAGTCGTTCATTCCGTCACGCAGCCGACGCGTTGACGAAGGCTGCTTCTTTGAATGCAGAGTCAGACGCGAAGATTGCCGCCATCAGACAGAGACCGCTCGGCAAGTGGCCCGTTCCGTCGTTGCGTGAGCGCGTCGCGCACAAGCTCGACCGACGAGTTCGCAGCATCGGAGCGAAGAAGGCGCGTCGGAGAGCACATGAGAGGAGACTCGCAAATGCAGGCTAACCAAATCACTGACCTGGCTTTAGGTTTTGCCGCGGTGAGGGGAAAGGCCGCTCAAGAGACAACAACTGCTTGCTAAGGCTCATCTTTGACCATACGGTTTGACCAATGCATCAGGCTCATGTCATCGAGTTTACTGTGCACAGCCAAGCAGACTTTCAGACTCCCATCCCTCTTGAGGAAGCGCGACTAACCGAAATAGCGAAGGAAATCTGCAAATCGTCGTTGGCGCCACACATTAATGTCGGGGAAATCTCCCTGATCACAGAGGATGATCTTTTCGACTATGATTTGAAAATCCCGATGTTCAACAATTCCGCTGAGCTAATCCTGAACCCGCAGAATGTCACGGTAACTTTCAGGAGCGGAAGAACCTCACCCCATCTGAAGCTGATTTCAGAGTGCACAGTGTCTCTAATGAAGCTCGCAGTTCGTCACCCCATTAAAAGGAGTGTCACGACGTTCTCGGCGCAAGCGGCGTTTGATTCTCAAGAATCATATCTGGGTTACATGAAGCAATTCGCCAATGGTGAGTTGAGGATCGGCTCGGGAGGCATTATTCTTTTCGCGGATTTGCCCGACTGGGAGGGCGAAATGCGGTTCGCCACCGAAAAATCAATGTTTTACCCCAATGGTATCTTCGTAACTGGCCAAGCAAGTACATCGAAGGGACTGTCTCCTGAGTTTTCTGAGGCATTTGCAAAACGGTTCGAAGAAGTTGCTAAGCATCATGGACTGGAACTTGGCTTTACGGAATAGGCGATGAGGGTTAGTCTGACCTAGCTTCGAATGGAAAATATGTTTGACACCTATGATTTGCCAAGGACGAGGAGATTCAGTTCTGAGATCGTGCAGCTAGATGCACCGCGAAGGAACATCCCAGGTGCGCGCATCAAGCGGAAAAGTCTTCACGCAAGACTTCGCGTACTGGCGCAGAAGGCCCGGAACGTCGCCGGTGATGTTTCGATTGGTCAATATGATGTGCAGGCCCAATGCGTCGTTCGGCAGTGGTACGTAAGCGGCTCGATGCAGATTTCCACGCGTTTATCACACAGCCCGTATGACGTTGATGTGGTAATCGACCTCCCTGAAGGTCAGAGGGTCTTTTGTGAGGTAAAGGCCGCTCCAAACCCAATTCCCGAAGATCTCGGGGCGCGCATCAAACGGATATTCATGCGGAGCGTGCCCAAACGCCTTAATTCCTTTCTTGGCAAAGTGGAAAGCATCGCGGACGACACAGCGGTCGTCACTCTGCTCAATGAGAACACGGGCGAGCGAATTGAGTCTAGTTGTAGTGTCGACGTACTTGTTGAAAAGGGAATCCGTGAGGGAGACGAATTCCGATGCGAGGTTTTTCAAGAGCATAATTCGACCACGGTGAAGTTTACACGACTCCATCCGAAGCCGATTTCCAAAGACCGCGTTGCCGAGATTCGGAAAGAGTTTGAATCGCGCTGGGATTAAACCCCTCATTTTGGATGCCCGATTTATTGGAGGTTCACGTTTTCGGCGGCAAGATCGGGGAAAGCATTGCGCTCAAGCTGCCTGATGATCGTTGGGGTGTCGTAGATTACTACACACCCATATTGGGCGACCCAGGCTCGAATCCGACGCTTCAGTTTTTGCGCTCCAAGAAAGTTACTAGATTGGAGTTCGTCTGCTTGACGCATCCCCACGTCGATCACTTTCAGGGAATGAGTTTCCTACTCGAAACATTTCCTGTGCGACAGTTCTGGATTTTCGGCGCGATGACGCACGCCCGGTTGCACAACAGAGTGGGAATGATCCTCAGGTTGAAGGCTGAATCCTCGAACCTGAATAAAGCAGATGCAGAAGCCACCAGTGAACTCGTTGAGATTTTGGATAAAGTTTATCAGCGTGCAAAACAGGGGAGCCTCAGGCTCATAAGATTGCAGTTGGAGCAGCATTTAATGACCCTACCGACGAATCCGGCTCTTACAATTACGGCGTTAGGAGCATCTGGGAGGTCGACTACGATGTATGAAGATTCGTTGGATGCTTGCTTCGACCACGACGACGAGGGCAAAGTCCTCGTAGCAAAGGTGCGAAATGTCAACCACAACCAGATTTCGGGAGGCTTACTCATCGAATACGGACAGTCCAGAATCATCCTTGGCGGCGATATTGAAAAGGCGGGCTGGCGTGAGGCTATGCGATGTTTTGAATCGCAAAACCGCCTCGCTTCAACGCTGGTCAAGGTCAGTCATCACGGATCGGCGAATGGCTATTGTCGTGGTCTGTGGGGAGTGCTTAGCCCCAATAAATCCGCGCACGCAGTAGTGACGGCGTATACAATGCAGCGCCTTCCTTCAAAGAAAGGCTTGTCACACATAAGGAAACACGCCAAAGCCGTTACCACGACGAGCAAGACCGCTGTGGCTCTGGCTACCGGCCGTATCCGCAAGTTCGCAAGATCGACGTTTGGGGTCACATCGGCGAACGCATTATTGGCATTGCAGAATCGCTTCCCGGTGGCACACGAGCCGTCCGACCTACTGCTCGGACGCTGTTCGCTGCGGTTTAATAATGACGGGACGTTTACAACTGAGACCGATGGCGAGGCGGGACGGATTTAGATCAGAATCTCGCGCGCTGTTATTAGATTGCAGCCCACGACTCGTTTACTGCCAGAACAAGAACCACAAAACAAAGCGGGGTTCGGGGTGGCCAGCCACAATTCGCCTTAATCGACCTTAACTCTCACGCTATCCGTTAACTCAAGCGTGCGCGTGTCCTAACCGGTGCCGCCTCTCGTTTTTGGAGATTACCCGGCTTTAGTTTTTAAGTTTTGTCGCAGTCAGGGAAAATTGGCCCTCATTGTAGGGTTGACAACTGTATTCCATGAGATACGATATTGGAAAATATGCCGTTTATTCAGTTTCCGTTCATCGAGGTGCCGCGCGAAATGCGCAAGATTGTCGGCGAGCCAACGCCCGGCACCCGGGCCTACCGGCGGGAGGGGACGCACGAGGAATGCGGCCAGTGGCTCGAAGCCCTCGGCGAACACTACAAAGGTGACGTGGGAATTTCGCCCGCCGGAGTCTCCATGTTCGTGCCCGTCCAACGGGCGGCCGTCCACAAACGCATCAAGGAAGGTAAGCTGACCGCGTTCTTTTTTTACATCACCCGAATCGAGAGCACGTTCTTCGGCACCAAACGCAAAGTCAAACTACGCCCCTACATCGTGCTGTCGGTATGTGAATGCAAGGCATGGGCGGCGGAAATGAAACGCCGGATGGGATATTTGGACGCACCAGATGAGACACCCTTGAAAGCCAGCAAACGGCTGATGCCAGTGGCGGCAGGGGATGAGCCAAAATCGGAAAAGGAAGCCAAGGAAGCCCTGGATTTCGCGGAGACTGACCCGAAGGACAAAGGCAACTGGAAGGTCCGGTATGAGGAAGCACTCGCTACGGAGAACCGGCAACAGGATATGTTTTATCTGCTGGCAGAGGCAATGGCCGCGATGGCGTCCGGCAAGAAGGCTGAGTTTTATCGGAAGCGGCTGCAAAAGGGGATGAAGTGGGACAAGCAAGAGAAGCGATGGAAGTGGAAGGAGTGACGCGCAATGCAAACGGAGGAAAAATTCAATGACCGCTTGATACGGCTGCCGGAGTTGGAGCAAATTTTCGGCGTGTGCAAGCGGACGGTGAGACGAAAGGCGGAAAGTGGCGAGTTGCCGCCGTTGCGGCACATTGGCCGCACGGTGGGGATGCTGGAAAGCCAGGTCAAATCGTATTTTCAAAAATTGCGTCAACCCGAAATGAATTGAGGTAGCTACATTATGATTGATTTTATTTACAAGCCAAAGGATTCACGGATCTGGCGTTGGAAATTTCGCCAGCAGTCCGAGGACAAGAAAATCGCAGATGTTTCACTCGGAACGTCTGACAAACGATGTGCCGAGAAACGCAGAGAAGAGTTGCGGAAGGAACAACTTTACGAGCGAGATGGCTTAATTTTGCCCAAGCCC
>QHNT01000147.1:0-31573 GCA_003218515.1 Verrucomicrobiota bacterium
GGATGCCCAACAGATGAAACACCGGGGCCGCATAGAGGTCCACATTGCAGCAGAGGTTCTTTTCCCGCTCCATCACAGCTTCCAGCTTTTCACAGATGCCCACCCAATGTTCCCGCCCGAACCGCTTACCGAGCTGGCGGGCGAACTCGCGCATGATCGGGACGCGCGAGTCGCCTTTTTTGTAAACGCGGTGGCCGAAACCCATGATTTTTTCTTTGCGCGCCAGCCGTTCCAAGACCCAGGCCTCGGCGCGGTCAGGAGAGCCGATCTCCCTGAGCACCCTCATCGTTTCCTCGTTTGCGCCGCCGTGCAACGGGCCTTTGAGCGTGCCGAGGCCCGTGGTCAGCGCGGCATAGATGTCGGCCATGGTGGAAGCGGTCACCCGCGCGGAAAAGGTGGAGGCGTTGAATTCGTGGTCGGCATACAGCACGAGGATGGTATCGAAGATTTCTGTCCGCCATGTCTCCGGAGGAGCGCCCGTAAGCTGGTAGAGAAAATTTCCCGCGTGCGTAAGGTTGGGCTTGGCGGAAAGCAGGTCCTGGCCGTGCGCCACGCGCCAACCGTCGGTGATGAGCGACGAGACTTTCGCGGTGAGACGCACCGACTTGCGCAGGTTGGCCTCGTGCGAATGATCGTTCAATTCAGGATCGAATGCCGCCAGCATCGAGACACCGGTCCGGAGCGAGTCCATTGGATGAGTGCCGGGCGGCAGCAGCCGCAACATCTGGATGACCGGTGGCGGCAACGGGCGCGCCGCAGCCAGTTCGCTGGTGAAATCGGCGAGCTGCTCCTGGCCGGGCAATTCACCGCGCAGGAGGAGCCAGACGACTTCCTCAAAGCTCCCCTGAGTCGCCAGCTCATGGATGTCGTAGCCGCGGTAAAGCAGACCGGCGTTGGGGTCCACCCAGCAAACGGCTGATTCGCCCGCGATCACACCTTCCAGTCCCGGGCTGTACGCTGGTTTGGTTTCGGCGCTCATCTGTTCGTCAAACGGGTTGAACTGTCAACTGGCTTAGCCCCTTCCCATGAACCGGCTATCGGAGCGCGGACAGCCATGTCCGCACGAATCAAGTCCGAGGCACTCGCGGACAAGGCTGTCCGCGCTCCTGTCCGTCGCTGGTTCATGGTCCCGATGCGTGATTCTGAAATCGTGGAGGCTCTCCATGAACCGTACTCGCAAGTCATTGGAAATGAACAAAACAATCGGGATCGGTTCATGGCCTCGATTCACGTCCGAATTTTGGAGGTGTCCCCTGCCCATGAACCGCCCCCCTCACCCCGTCCCTCTCCCCCTCCGAGGGGAGAGGGTGCCCGAAGGGGCGAGTGAGGGGGATGGTTCCATCGTCCCAACACGTGCGCAAAAGCAAAGGAGACTGTCCATGAGCACCGCGGAAACCACCCGCGCAAAATGGCAATCGTAGCTCGCATGGAACGGATTTAACCATTCAACGCTTCAACGTTTCAACCCTTCTTATTGCCTGGCCGCGAGAGGGGCAGATTTCATCGGACTGTTTCATGAAGCCCCTCTCCCTATCCCTCTCCCCACTCCTTCGTCGTGGGGAAAGCGGATCCACCACTGGGCGTGGTGGTAGTATCATCATAGATGCGCACCTCATTGCCCCCAAAGCTGCTGACTCGGTTCATAACCGAGCAACTCATATAACTCCTGACGGGTTTGCATCCGGTTGAGCCAGGCGCGTTGTGTGCCCCGGCGCTTCACTTCTCGCAGGCAATCCTCCGCAGCTCGCATCGACACACGAAAAGCGGTGAGAGGGAAGAGGACGATCCGGTAGCCCATCGAAGCCAATTGACGAACGCTCAGCAATGGCCCACGCCCAAACTCCGTCAGATTCGCCACCAGCGGCGCGCGCACTTTTTTTGCGAACGCGCGGAATTCACCGGCCGTTTCAAGGGCCTCTGGAAAAATCGCGTCCGCGCCTGCGTCGAGGTAGCTTCGGGCGCGGCGGACGGCTGAATCCCAATCCTCCACCGTCCTGGCGTCGGTACGCGCGACGATGAGGAAATCCTTGTCCCGTCGAGCACGCACCGCAGCGGAGATTTTCCGGGCCATTTCCTCGGGTGACACCAGCGTCTTCCCGGCCAGATGGCCGCAACGTTTCGGAAAAGCTTGATCCTCCAAATGGAGACCGGCGAGCCCGGCGCGCTCAAACTCGCGCACGGCGCGCGCGACATTCTGGGGCCCGCCGAAACCTGTATCCGCGTCTCCGAGCGCCGGGATGCGGACCGCGTTCGCGATGTAACCCGCGAGTTGGGCAACCTCGGTGAGCGTCAAAAGCCCGATATCCGGCACGCCTGCGGTGGCATTGGCCAGTCCGGCACCGCTGACATAAACCGCGGGGAAGCCGACCCGTTCCACCAGTCGGGCCGTCGCGGCGTTGAACGCACCGGGCATCACGACGCAGCCATCCCGGATTGCGCGACGCAGCATGGCGGATTTAGAAAGCGGTTTCATTCCAGGAATGTTGCGGATTGAGCGGTCTTCATCACGACACCTCGATCAATGGCGGAAATTCACCGAGTTCGCGAGCCTCTTCCAGGCGCCACAACCAGCTCAGCGCAGCTTCGGCGCGTTCCCTTCCCAAAAGGGGGTCCGTCAGAGTGTGAAATTTTGCCTCGACCTCCGCGTCGATCAGCGGGTTTTTCGCGTGCCCGTGCGGATAATCCACGCGCTGGCTTTGCGTTCGACCTCCTTGAAGTTGCGCGGTGACGATGTTGGCAACCGCTTCGGGGTAACGCGCGCTCAGGTCCGTCCGGCGTTGCACTTTCACGCGCTGGACCAATTCGATCAGCCTCGGATCCGCGAGCCGTTCCGGCGAAAACTGTCCGGCCGCCACCTCGCCGTCTGTCAACGCGACCGCGACAAGATAGGGCAGGCTGTGATCAGCGGTCTCGCGTGTGGCCGGCCGCCACTTCTCCGGCTCGCTCCCGATGATGTCAACGGCCGCGTCGTGGCTTTCGATCAGGATCGACTCGATCTCCGAAAGGTCGCCGATCCGGTCCCGCAAATTCAGGGCCGCCTCGATCGCGCTCTGACCGTGATATTCCGCGGGCCAGAACTTGATGCTGGTTTTCGATATCATGAAATCCGCCTCGGTCAGCCCGGAGGCAGCAGTCGGCAGTTTGAAGTCATTCAATGGGCCGCTGACGAGTTTCTCAAATCCCTTTTCTCCTTCGAAAATCGGAGCCGGCCCGGTCATTCCCTCGCGCGCCAGCAACGCCGCGTAAACGCCGTGTCGAGCCGCGTTCGCGAAGGCGCACCCCTTCCAGTGGGAGAGTTCGCCGACACGCGACTGCCGCAGCGCCACGCCCGCCACGCCGGCGATGCCGAGGGCGTGACGCATCCGCTGGGCGTCGAGCCCGAAAAGCGTGGCCGCCGCGAGGGCGCTGGAGAATGCTCCGTAGGTGACGTGGTCCCAGCCGTGCGCGCGCAGACTGGCGGCGTCGCAAAACCGGCACTGCACCTCGTAGGCGAGCAGGATCGCCGTGATGAGCTGGCGGCCCGTGGCGCCCGCAGCTTCAGCGGCCGCGAGCGCGGCGGGGATGTTGTCGCTGGGGTGCGCCGGTTCCTTCGAGAGGTAGGTGTCGTTGTAATCGAGGTAGCGGACGAGGCAGCCGTTGGCGAACGCGGCCCAATCAGGCGGCGCGGCGTGGCGCGTGCCGAGCAGCGTCGCGCCGTTCGTTGCGTTGAACCTTGCAGCCACGCGGCGCGCGATGGCGCACGGCTCGGTGTGCCACGCGCCCAGAGCGCAGCCGATGGAGTCGATCACGCGCCGCTTCACCTCGTGCACGGCGGCGGCAGGCAGGTGTTCAAAGCGCAGTGCCGCCGCAAAGTCAGCCAGTCGCTCAGCGAGAGTAGCAGTCATGCTTCTGTGTCACGGTACTAGACCATCGGCCGATGCCGGCCCACGCACTCGTGCAAGCGTCCCGTGATCTGTCCGAGCGAGCAACACTCGACGGTATGGATCAGTTCCTTGAACACGTTGCCGCCGCTTTCAACGACCGTGGCAAGACGGTCGAGCGCCCGCTCGGTTCTGGCGCGGTTCCGGTGTTTGAATTTCTCCAGGCGGTCCACTTGAAGCTGTTTCTTCCGGCGCGGCGTGCGGACCACTTTGACCGCCGGCGCCGCGTTGGTTTCATCACGATATCGGTTCAGGCCAATGATGGGCCTGGTGCCGTCATTGATCTGTTGTTCGTACCGATGCGCGGCCGCCTGGATCTGGCTGCGTTGATAGCGCTGGTCGATGGCCGGTAACACACCTCCCAACCGGTCGATTTCGCGGAACTCGACCAGAATACCCTCCTCGACGGCTCGCTCGACGATCTTCATTCCGGGCGAGCCGGCCAGGGTGTTCATCATGAATTTGAACAGGCCTGATTCCTCCAGGAGAATCGCCTGAGAGTTGGCAGCGAGACGGACGTACTCTTCACTGGGCGTGGTAAACGGCTCATCGGCGCTGTTGCTGTGACAGGAGTTGGTTGCGTTGAGGCAGGCGAGGACCAGTTCGATGGCCGTGCGGGTCAAATTGTTCTTGGACTCCTGAGCGATCAGCGAGCGGCCGCTGGTTTGCGTGTGGAGTTTGAATAGTTGCGCCGGCGGGTCGGCGCCGAAAACGTCCCGCATACCGATGGCCCAGAGCTTGCGACAAACCCGCGCCAGCGCCACGTATTCAATGTCCAGACCACAATCGAGAAAGAACGACAGGCGCGGCCCGAATCGCTTCACCTCCAGGCCGCGGTCACGAAACAGTTCGACGTAGGTGAATCCATTGGAGAGAGTGTAGGCTGCCTGCTGAACCGGGGTCGCGCCGGCCTCGGCGATGTGGTAACCGCTGATCGAGATGGGATACCACCGCGGCAGGTGCGTGGTGGTGTGTTCAACCATGTCGGCGAGAAAGCGCAGCGACGCCTCGATCGGGAAGATAATTTCATTTTGCGCCTGGACCTCCTTGAGAATGTCGGCCTGGATCGTGCCGCGAAGCGTCGAGACCACCTCCGGACCAAACCGCCGCTTCGCCGCGGCAACATACATCGCGAGGATGATCGGAGCGGGTCCGTTGATGGTCATGGAGACGGAAAAATGTTCCCCGCTCAGCGGAAAGCCGGCATAAAGCCGTTCCATGTCTTCCATGGTATCCAGCGCCACGCCGCCTTCGCCGATTTTCCCGAAGACGCCGTCGGCGTCGCTGTCGAGGCCGTAGAGTGTCGGGCCGTCGAAAGCGGTGCTGAGTCGGATGTTTTTCTGATGGCGCGTGAGGTAGTGGAAGCGGTGGTTGGTGTCTTCGGCCAGGGCCAGCCCGGCGAAAAGGCGCGTGGGTTCCTCGGTGTTTTTTGCGCCGGCATTTACCAGGTACATTTCGCGATAAGCGGCGTTCACGAACGGGAATTCACCGGGCAATCCTTCTCCATAGAGGTAGCGGGCGACTTCACCCGGTTCATCGGTCAGCGGCAGGGCCAGGCGCGGCAGTTTCAGGGCGGTGGGGATGGTTACCGTCCCCAGGCCACCACGAGCGGCTTGCCAACGTGCCATCAATTGCTCACCGAACTGTGAGTCGCTGCGTGCCTGCGACACCTGTTGTTCGACGAAGCGATTGAAGCCTTCGACAGCTTTTGTCACCTGGGCCAGGACGCTCACGAAATCGCCAACCGAAATAATTCATCCACGCCGGTATCACGATGGCGTCGGGCCACTGTCTGGATCAATTTTTGTCCGCGACCGTTGAGCGCCAATCGTTGTTCGATCTCCACTGCCGCGGTCTTTGCCCCGGACAGGTCCGACTTGTTGAGCACGACAATATCGGCCACGTCCAGCATCACAATTTTCTGAAGCTGCAAGCGACTCCCATAGTCGGGGCTCATGACCAGGATGACGCGATCCACCGGCTCACCGCCAAACGGGGCCGCTTCCTGGCCAATGCCTACGGTTTCAACAAACATGCGATCGAAACCGCCGCGTTTGAGCAGTCGCAGACAGCGCCCTGACGCCGGCGACAAACCCCCGGCCTGACCCCGCGTGGCGAGACTGCGCATGAAGACGCGATCGTCCTGGGAATAAACCATCGATGCGCGGTCTCCCAGCAGCGCGCCCTGGCCGATAAGACTTGGATCGTGCGAGAGAATGGCCAGGCGCGTCCGTGGACTGGCTTTCAGAAAACGCAGCACCAACTCATCGATCAAAGTCGTTTTGCCCGCCCCGCCGGGGCCGGTAATGCCAATGGTGATTGGCCCGCTCCCTTTCGCCGGTGCGCCGCGAACGTAAGCCCCTTCATCGCGATCACCTGTTTCGGCAGCCGTCAGCATTCTGGCGATTCGCCGGTCCGGATCGGAAATGGTTTCACCTCTCGCGCGCCAGCCTGCGCGACGATGAGCACCGTAGGCGATCTTTACGAATTTGACGATCTCCGACAGCGGCGTGCCGGCGAAGAAAATGCGGTCCACTCCATTCTTCTGCATGATCGCGGCATCGGCTTTGGTAATGGTCCCGCCGCCACCGCCAAACACGCCAATGTCGTTCGCGCCCTGTCTTTTCAGCAGCTCAACCACTTCCGTGAAAAACTCGACGTGACCACCGTTGTAACTCGAAAGGCCGATCGCGCGCACGTCCTCCTGGGTCGCTGCGCGCACAATGTCACGCGCCGAACGATGGTACCCGAGATAGACGACCTCGACGCCGCAATGGATGAACTCCAGGTTGATGGTGTTGATGGCGCTATCGTGCCCGTCGCAGATCGGAACCGCAGTCAGCAATCGGATGGGTGGCTTGAGGAGTTGAGTCCTGCGCGACACTCGGGTGGGAGTAGCGGCGCGTTTGGATAGAGTACCGGCAACCCTCGGCGCAGCGTCTGGGAAACGAACTGATTTCGATTTCATCCAGACCTCAAAGTTTGCGGTAAATCCGTGAAATAACACACATGATCACAATGTAAATAATGGCCTCAGAGATGATCCGGGATGGCGGCTCGGTACGCTTGAAGGAAGCCATCATCAGACGGCAGGCGGGCCACAGCATGGCGACCGTCGCTACTCCCAGAACGATTTTCCCTACTACTCTCATGGTGCTCTTGAGGAGTTCCGCTGCATGCTTCCTCGTTTGTCAGAATGAGATCATAGAGTGCGAAACGCAACATTGAATATCGCGCCGGCGCGGCGAGCGGACGCGCCTGAATACCACCACCATCGTGGAAGTCTCCCTTCTCCCTGCGAGGCACGAGCCGGGGGCTGGGGAGAGCGGCACGTTCCATCTCCCCTCTCCCTTACCCTCTCCCCACTCCTCCGTCGTGGGGAGAGGGAATCGACCAGCGGCAATGGTGGAGGTGTTCAAGATACGCCGGCGCGGCGAGCGGTCAGCATAAGCCTGCCTGGAACGGTTTTCTCGCAGTTGAGACCGGGTTGGTCGTCGGCATCCTTGATGCTTCAGGCATCGCTGTGAAGACGAAAAATCCGTTGGTTCAAGGCTGGCGAATCAAGAACAGGTTCGACTGCGGTTTTGCCATCTTGAGCTTCGTCGTCTTTGTTCTGCTGGAGGCCGCGCTTATCTATTCCTATTTCATCCTGGTCCGCGTTTTGTAGGGGGGCACCGGAGCTTTTCCTGTTTCGCCGAGTGCGCGGTTTGTTGAACGCGCGTTGGCCCTTGTCTTCCGAGGCGCGTTGCCGATCCGTTGGCATCGAATTTGCAAGATAACGAACGCATCTGGTCCGATTAACTAAAGGAGGAGACTGTGAAAGTTTGGTTGGGTCGCAGTGCGGTGCCATAGCCGCACTGCTTCTTTTTGACGCTGCAAATGGCTTCGCCGTGCTTTGCCAATGGCCTTCGAAGAGATAAAAGCATTACCTGCCAAGGATAGCCAATTATCACTTGTGCGACTGGCATCGCCAGTGCTTGCGAAGCGGTCACCATCTGCGACAGAACAGGCCCTGCGAGGCGTGCAGATGAAGTTGCAAGGGCGCGGCGGTGCGGCTCATCCCCTGAGCCGCGCCGCGTCAGTGCGGGCAGGGCAGAACGCGATGTTTGTGCGATGAAGGAAATACGCAGGCAGAATTTTGTTGTGGTGGAAGGTTCGGTCGTTGTTGGGTCATTCGTGACTCTCAGGGATGCGCTGGCGTTCAGGGCAAAAAGCGGGACAATCCTCACTCGGATCATGGCGGACCATGGTGAGTTCGACGAAGCCTGTCTCCACGCAGCCGAGCCGAGCGCCGCGTCGGTGGAGCTGTCCGTGAAACAACCCTGACAGGTGGTGGTCTCTGCTGACAAACATCGGCGACTTCCGTTGTTCCTGCCTCGTTGCGATGCTACCTGTATTTCAATGGAAGCGTGCTTGAACTGCATGGTTTTACTGGACTAGCGGACTTTTTCCCGCACTCTGTGCGCATGGCGAATACGTTTGGCCGCCTGTTCCGCGTGACGACCTGGGGCGAGTCCCACGGCGGCGGCGTGGGCGTCGTCGTTGATGGCTGTCCGCCCCGGCTGGACCTGACCGAAGAAGACATTCAGCCGGATTTGGATCGTCGTCGGCCTGCCCAGTCGAAGATCGTTTCATCGCGCAAAGAAAGCGACCGCGTTCAAATTCTCTCCGGTACATTTGAAGGCAAAACGCTCGGCACGCCGATTTCCATGTGGGTCAGGAACGAGGACGCGCGGCCCGAAGCCTACTCGGAGATGGCAACCAAGTTTCGACCATCGCACGCTGACTATACTTATCAGGCGAAATTCGGCATCCGCAACTGGCAAGGCGGGGGACGCACCAGTGCCCGCGAAACTATCGGACGCGTGGCCGCCGGCGCGATTGCCAAGAAAATCCTGCGCGAACGCAACGGCGTGGAAGTGCTGGCTTACGTGCAGCAGGTCCAGCGCATCGTGGCCAGCGTGGATTCGGAAACAGTCAAGCTGAAGGACGTTGAGGCGAACATAGTCCGTTGTCCTGATCCTGTTGCGGCAGACAAAATGATCCGTCTGATCGAACGGGCGCGTAAAGCGGGCGACACCGTCGGGGGTATTGTCGTCGGCGTGGCGCGCGGCGCGCCGACGGGGTGGGGAGAACCGGTGTTTGATCGTTTGGAGGCGGATTTGGCGAAAGCGATGTTGAGTCTGCCCGCCTCTAAAGGTTTCGACATCGGTTCGGGCTTCGACGGCATCCTGTTGACCGGCACGCAGCACAACGATCCGTTTCGCTCGAAGGGCGGGAAGGTTTACACTCCCACGAACCGTTCCGGCGGCATCCAGGGCGGCATCTCGAACGGGCAGACCATTTACTTCCGTGTCGCATTCAAGCCGGTCGCCACCGTCATGATCGAGCAGGAAACCGTGGATGTGAATTTTAAGAACACGATCCTGAAAGCGCGCGGACGGCACGACCCCTGCGTGTTGCCCCGCGCGGTGCCGATGGTCGAAGCCATGACCGCGCTGGTGCTGGTGGATCATGCGTTGCGGCACAGAGCACAGTGCGAATAGGGCGCGCTCCGATCAACTTGCCACTGCGTTTACGGCCATGAAGTCATATTAAGATGAGCACCACGGATTCCAACGCGACCATGGCGGTGTTCCTCGATCTGGAGAACATCGCCCTCGGGGCACGCGATGCCCATTACCCCAGGTTTAACATTCAGAAAGTGCTTGAACGGCTCCTGCTCAAGGGGCAGATCGTTGTGAAGAAGGCCTACTGCGACTTCGAGCGCTACAAAGAATTCAAACGCGACCTGCACGAGGCCGCCTTCGAACTCATCGAGATCCCTCACGTCCGGCAGTCCGGCAAGAACTCCGCGGATATTCGCATGGTCGTGGACGCCCTCGACCTTTGCTACACGAAGAGCCACGTGGATACCTTTGTCGTCATCAGCGGCGATTCCGATTTTTCGCCGCTCGTCAGCAAGCTCCGCGAGAATGCGAAGACGGTCGTCGGCGTGGGCGTCAAGAATTCCACTTCCGACCTGTTCATCAGGAATTGCGACGAATTCCTGTATTACGATGATCTGGTGCGCATCGAGCGGTCAAAAGCGCGGCAGCGCGGCAAACCGGCCGGGCCCGCCGTCACGGCCGAAGAAAGCGAGAACAAAGGCCCCTCCCTGGACAAGGCGCTCGACCTCATCGCTGAGACGCTGGAGGCCATCTCTGAGGAACGGGACCAGGACGAGTGCATCTGGGGTTCAATGATCAAGCAGGCCATCAAGCGCCGCAATCCGGGCTTCCACGAGCGCGCGTACGGGTTCCGCTCATTCAACGACCTGTTGCTGGAAGCGCAGAAGCGCGGCCTGCTGACATTGGAGCCTGACGAGAAGTCCGGCGGCTACCTCGTCCGCCCCGCGGGCTGATCGTCACTTCCTCTCGCGGGTTGTCCCCCGCGGCAGCTATTGGCCCAGCCACCACCGAACGATCCGTTCGCCGCCGAAAATCCAGATGGTTGCGGCCAGCGCAATGTAAGGGCCGTAAGGCACACGGCTGGACCATTCGCTCTTGCGCAGAGCGATCAAAGTGATTCCTACCATGGCGCCCATGACGGCGCTGAGCATCAGTGAGAAAATCACCGCCTGCCAGCCGAGGAACCCGCCGATGGCGGCCATGAATTTCACGTCGCCCAGCCCCATCGCCTCGCGCGGCACCACGATTTCGTCGGTCACAACTTCGAGGTGCTGCACTTCCTCCGGCTTGAAAGTCTCGTCGCCAACCCGTAGTCTGGTCGGGGACAGCCGCAACGGGGCCCGGGCGTAACAACGGTCAACCATCTCCACGGTTTTGGCCTCCAGCACGATGGTGTCGGATTTGCGATAGAATATGTCTTCGTAGGGGATTTCCTTGTCCGGAAGTTTCACCGTCGTCTCGGTAAAAAAAACTTTCGTGTCCGGGGGCAGCTCAAATCTCTGCCGGCCCCAAACCAGCTTGCCCAATCGCAAAATACCATAAACCAGACCAGCGCCGATGATGACGCCTGCGAAGCAACGCTCCAGGGAAAGCGCAGGCGTTCGAGCTCCGTGCAGTGTCGGGACAAAAAGCGAGCTGATAAAACCGGCGGCAATCCCGCCCAGCGTGATGGCGTCGGGAATGATGAAATGCTCGATGTCAATGAAGGTGGCCACGATGAATCCGGCCAGTACCACGCAATAAACCAGCGCCAGCGCCGGCGATTTCCGCCCCAACGCCAGCCAACAGCTTAAAAACAAAACGGCGGTCAGCAGTTCAATCAAAAAGTAACGAACCGAAATCGGCGCGCCGCAGTTTTTGCATTTGCCGCCGAGCATCAACCAGCTAACCAACGGAATATTCAGATGCCACGGGATGGAATAGTTGCAGCGCGGACAGTGCGACGGCGGGCTGACAACGCTCTCGCCACGCGGCATCCGGTGAATGCAGACGTTGAGAAAACTGCCCACGATGCTGCCGAAAGTGAACAGCACGGCCGACCAGAAGTGGAAGGGGATGAGTTGCCAGGGCGAGGGATTAGCCATAAACACTTTTTTCCAGCGCGCGGCGCATCACGACGATCGGGGCTGTTTTTTCTGACCAAATCTCCAACGCCTTCGCGCCTTGATGGAGCAACATGCCAATGCCGTTGGCGGTGCGGCAAGCGGCGGCTTTCGCGGCCTTGAGCAGCGGCGTTTCAGCGGGCCGATAAATCATGTCGTAAACCGCGCGCGCCAGTCGGAGCGAAAATTGTTTCGGATCGAACGGGAGCGGGTCTTCCGGTTTCAGGCCGAGCGAAGTTGCGTTGATCACCAAATCCACGCGGTTCGTCGGGTACCCCACGACCACCTCCTGCCGCGGAAAACGCTGACGGATTTCGGCAGCGACCTCTGCCGCTTTGCGCGCGGTGCGGTTGACCAGGAAAAGCGTTCCGACGCCTTCGGAGGCGAGCTTTAACGCCGTTACGCGTCCCGCGCCGCCGGCACCCAGCAACAAAGCACCGGCGCCTCGCAACAGTTGCAGATCAAGGTCTTCACGCAGAGCGCGCACGAGCGCGTCGGCGTCGGTGTTGAAACCTCTGGCGCGGATTGGGTCCGGAACATCATCGGGGAAACGGGCCAGCGGCAGCCATTGACCCTGAGCGTCGCGAGCCTCGAAACGGATCGTGTTCACTGCGCCCCACATTTTCGCCGATTCGTCCAGTTCATCCACCATTTCGAGCGCGAGCCGCTTGTGCGGCACGGTGAGATTGAGCCCGATGAATTTCATCCCTTTCGCGCCGTTGATCGCCGCGCGCAGGTGGTCCGGATGCACGTCGAACGCGAGATAGCGCCAATTCAATCCCAGTGCGGCGAGGCCGGCGTTCTGCAGGTCGGGCGACGCGGAATGTTTGATGGGATGGCCAAGCACCGCGCAATAGCGCGTCGAGGCGTTGATCTCGGTTGGGCCGGCTGCGTCCGACACGCGCGGAGGATAGAAAGAGAGCGGGCAACTTCAAAGGACAAACTTACCTGGATCTGGCATTGCCACATTCTTTTCGCGAGAGGAACAAGCCGCGCCCGAGCGCTCAAAAAGTCTGGAAAAAGTTTGACGTTTTGGAGTAGACGGGCCTAATTTTTCAAACCCAAAATGACGAATTCAGGGCGCAACATGGTATCCCGGCCATAGGACGGAAGGACGCGAGAATTTAGAAGCAGTCAGCGATTCATGAAGAAAACGTTGTGTTCGTGCGGGATTATCGGCAGAGCGGGCCTTGGCTTCACACTTGTCGAATTGCTGGTGGTGATCGTCATCATCGCCATTCTGGCGGGTTTGCTCCTGCCGGCGCTGGCGTCGGCGAAGGAGAAAGGGCGACGGATCAAGTGCCTCAGCAATCTCAGACAGATCGCCCTCGGCATGACGATTTATACCGGTGATAACGAGGACAGGATGCTCTCGGCGCGTGCCGGCTCGGTTCAAATCGCTCTCAATCCCCCCGAACGAGCGGCGGCGGCAACCGTCGGTTTGATCGTCAATTCAAACACTGCTTCCATTTGGACCTGCCCGAACCGCGCGGTATTGCCGGTCTTCGAACTGCAGTACGACCAATGGGTCATCGGTTACCAGTTTCTCGGCGGCATCACAAATTGGCTCAATCCCGCGGGCACTTTCCCTTCGCGCAGTCCGGTGAAATCGTCGTCGGCCAAACCGACATGGGTTCTGGCCGTGGACGCCGTCATGAAGATCGACGGCGCCTGGGGCGGCGTTAAGGGAGTCACCCGTGATTACATCTACGACAACATGCCGCCGCATCGCCAGGCGAGTTCCAAGGTCCCCGCCGGGGGAAATCAAGTGTTCATGGACGGGTCGGCCCGGTGGATCAAATTCGAGCAGATGTATTACCTGCATTCCTGGAGCGCCGATGGAAGCCGCATCGCGTACTTGTATCAGGACGACTCGGATTTCGATGATCGACTGAAGCAACGCTTGAGCGGCCTCCGCGCGAAACCCTGAGTGGAACCTGCCCACCGACCTTGAACCGTAGCCGACGACGTGAGTCGGCGCTGACTGTTGAGAGTGCGCGGACTGACGTCCGCGGCTACGTGGTTCATGGAAAGCCTGTTTTCGCTTTTGCGCATGTCCGTGCATGGCATTCTTTCAAGTCGTTGTTCGGCCTTCAAGGTTGACGCAGAGTCACCCAGGAATAAGATGGCTGCCAGATTCCAATACCTCTTATGAGCGAAAACAACAAGCCAACGGCCATCACCTCTGTCCTGCACGAAAAGCGAGTTTTCCCGCCGACGAAGGAGTTTTCCTCCCGCGCCCATATCAAGTCGCTGGCGCAATATCGCAAGCTTTACAACGAGTCCATCAAGTCGCCGGACAGGTTCTGGGCGAAGCAGGCGAAAAATGAACTCACCTGGTTCAAGCCGTGGAAGAGAGTGCTCCAATGGAAAGAGCCGTTCGTCAGATGGTTCGTCGGCGGCCAGCTCAACGTCAGCCACAACTGTCTCGACAGATGGCTCGACACGCCTACGGCGAACAAAGCCGCGCTGATCTGGGAAGGCGAACCTGCGACCGACGGCAAGCCCGACGAGGAGCGCGTGTTGACGTACAAACAACTGCACCGGGAGGTCTGCCGGTTTGCCAATGTGCTCAAGCGAAACGGCGTCCGCAAAGGCGATCGGGTGCTCATTTACCTGCCGATGGTGCCCGAAGCCGCCATCGCCATGCTGGGCTGTGCGCGCATCGGCGCGGTGCATTCGGTGGTGTTCGGCGGGTTCAGCGCGCAGTCGGTGGCCGACCGCGTTTTTGACTCGCAGGCAAAACTCATCGTCACGGCCGACGGCGGCTTTCGTCGCGGCGCGGTGATTCCCTTGAAGAAAAACGTGGACGAAGCTTTGACGCTCAAGGCTGCGAACGGCAACTTGCTGGCGAAATCGGTCGAGAAAGTGATTGTGCTGCGGCGCGCGAACAACGAGGTTCACATCGCAGAAGGGCGCGATGTCTGGTGGCATCGGGAATTGGATTACGTGGACGCGGAATGTGCCGCCGAAAGGATGGACAGCGAAGCGCCGCTGTTCATCCTCTACACGAGTGGTTCGACCGGGAAACCGAAAGGAATTCTTCACACGACCGGCGGCTACCTGCTCGGAGTGAAACTCACGCACAAATACGTCTTCGACATCCAGGACGCGGACGTTTATTGGTGCACCGCCGACGTGGGCTGGGTGACCGGCCACAGCTACGTGGTCTATGGCCCGCTCGCCAACGGCGCGACCAGTCTCATGTATGAAGGCGCGCCCAACTGGCCGGAGCCGGACCGCTTCTGGCGCATCGTGGCGAAATATGGCGTGACCGTTCTTTACACGGCGCCGACCGCAATTCGCGCTTTCATGAAATGGGGAACCGAATGGCCCAAGAAACACGACTTAAGCTCGCTCCGGTTGCTCGGCACGGTCGGCGAACCGATCAATCCCGAAGCGTGGATCTGGTATCGCGAAACCATCGGTGGCAAACGATGTCCGATCGTGGACACGTGGTGGCAGACCGAGACCGGTGGCATCATGATCACGCCATTGCCGGGGGCGATAGCGACGAAGCCTGGTTCAGCCACGCTTCCATTCTTCGGCGTTGTTCCGGAAGTCGTGGATGACGAAGGCAAGCCGGTCCCGCGCAACACCGGCGGAAAGCTCGTCATACGGAAGCCCTGGCCGAGCATGCTGCGCGGCATCTGGGGTGATCCGCGGCGTTACAAGGAGATTTACTGGAGCGAAGTGAAGCGGAGTTACTTCACCGGCGACGGCTGCCGGCAGGACCCGGACGGCTACTACTGGATCGTGGGCCGCATCGACGATGTGTTGAACGTGGCCGGGCATCGCATCGGCACGGCGGAAGTCGAGAGCGCGCTGGTGAGCAATCAAAAAGTGGCCGAAGCCGCGGTGGTGGGTCGGCCCGACGAACTGAAAGGTCAGGCGCTCGTGGCGTTCGTCACGCTCAAGGGCGGGGTGAAACCGGACCATGCCATCCGCGACGAACTGCGCCAGCATGTCGCCAAGGAAATCGGGCCAGTGGCCAGGCCCGACGATATCCGTTTTGCCGAAACGTTGCCGAAGACACGTTCGGGAAAAATCATGCGCCGCTTGCTCAAGCAGATTGCTTCCGGCACCGAAATCAAAGGCGACACGACCACGCTCGAAGATTTCAGCGTGCTGGCGCGGCTCAGCCAGAGTGAGGAATGATTGTCATCCGCGAATAACGCGAATAGGGCGCGATGTGGGATGTTCCTCCGGGTCGGTTTTCTTTCGGAATCAGGGTTTCGGACTTTAGATTGCTCATCGCTCGCCTCCGATCTTTTCGTTCAGCAATTGTTCCAGTTTTTCCAATCGTTGTTTCAACTCCGTGTTCTCCGCGTCCCGACGTTTCAACTCTTCAATCAATTTTTGGTTCAACCCCTGGA
The DNA here is from genome assembly GCA_003218515.1 of Verrucomicrobiota bacterium. Classification (GTDB taxonomy): domain Bacteria; phylum Verrucomicrobiota; class Verrucomicrobiia; order Limisphaerales; family AV2; genus AV2. Next base: position 15,849 of record QHNT01000147.1, read on the forward strand.
TCGCCGCCAGCGCCACGCCGCCTTCATCGACCGTGGCGATGTGCCGGTCATCTTCGCCGACGTGGAACGCGGCGGCAAAATCCTGGGCCGTCGGTCCGATGTGCCGGACCGATTCGCTTTGGCTCTTGTAATTCCAGGCTTGGATTGGCAACGAAGCCAAACGGTCGAGCAACGCGCGCGGCTCGATCGGCGCGAAATTCTCTTTGGCGTTCCGGTCGCTGAGCGACGACCACGAGCCGCTGCCCGCCGGAAGCGCGACGCCCGCGACGGGCAAGCCGTTGCTGTCCACCCCGGAAACGAACCGCACGCCGCCGGTGGCGCGCACGGAGAATTCGTTAGTCGTGGTGGAAACAAAGTCGACATCGGTGGAATCAGCCCAGACGAATGTGCCAGCTTGCAGAGCTTTTGCGCTGCGGCCGGCGGCGAAAGAGAATACCCCGCTCGCGGCATTGTTGCTTCCTCCAGGAATGGTGGCGAACCAGGAGTTGGGTGCCACGACATTATTCATGCCTCCAGAGATTGTTGCGAAGATAGCGTTGGTTTGGATTATGTTTGCCCACCCGCCACCAATAATTGAGTAGCCTGAATTGGCCTCTACCTTGTTCAAAAAGCCCCCGGAAACGACTGCTGCTTGTGCATTGGTTTCGATCAGATTGCTTTCACCTCCCGAAATGGTCGCCCATGAGCCGTCGGGGAGAATTGTGTTGCGGTAGCCGCCGCCAATAGTGGCCCACCAAGCGTTCGTATCGATCATGTTCTCACGACCACCGCCAATCGTGCCCGACTCGACGCTGGTTCCAATTGTGTTTCCCGTGCCTCCGGCGATGACCGAGTATTGAGCTCGTGGACCGACCGCGTTAGCGGCTCCGCCGGCAATCGTTGCGTCGTTGGCTTGCGCGTCGATATGGTTCAATATGCCACCGCTGATTGTGGCGTAGGCCGCGTTCGTTTGAATCGAGTTTATAGCGCCACCCCCGATCAGCGAAAACGCTGCGCCAGCTTGAATTTGGTTGTCCAGTCCTCCCCCGATTGTTGAATTGAGTGCATTGCTTCCGATGGCGTTAATCGTTCCTCCGCAGATGATGGAGTTGGAAGCGCCAGCTTGAATCCTATTCTGCGCGCCCCCGGCAATCGTTGCTTGCGCGTCCGCGATGACATTGCTATTGCCACCGGAGATGACGGCGTACTGCGAATTGCTCTGGATCAGGTTTTGAAAACCGCCCCCTAAGAATGCGTAGTCAGCGCAGTTGGTGTTACGCCAGCCGCCACCCACGGCCGCTGCGTAGCCCCTCGTAATATTTAGGTCGCCGCCTCCCACGAACGCGAAAGGGCCGCTACTGGTATTGAAGTAACCACCTCCAATTGTCGCATAGTCGCCACGGCTGGTATTGCCTGCCCCTCCGCCTACGGTCGCGTAATTAGTGGTGCTGCTGTTGGCCTGGCCGCCAGACACGGTCGCCGCGCTGCCGCTGCTAACGTTTTGTAACCCACCGCCCACGGTCGCTCCAGCGCCGTTGGCGGCATTCTGTTCCCCGCCAGCGACGGTCGAGTCAGGGCCGTTACTCGTGTTCCGAAGACCGCCGCCCACGGTCGCGCTATCACCGGTACTTTTGTTGAAGCGACCTCCCGCTACCGTTGCGCCCAAGCCACCGCTTGTATTGTAATCGCCACCGGCGACCGTGGCGAAGCCGTTACTGCTGATATTCCCCCGGCCCCCGGCCACCGTGGCGTAGTTCGCGCTACTGACGTTTTCGTCCCCACCGCCTACGGTCGCTGCAAAGCCGGCGCTAAGATTCAGGAAACCGCCTCCTATTGTGCCGAAGTTGGCACTCACTCGGTTGCTAGAAACGTATCCGGCATAATTCAGAGCGCCTCCCCCGGCAATTGTCGCGCCTACGACGCCGGCGTCCGCTAGATTGACCTCTGACCCACTGATGACATTAGGTGCGCCGAAGCCACTGGACTCTAAGCGCAGGGCGCGTTGGCCGTTCACCGTTAGATCAAGTGGTGCATTCGGGAAACTCACCAGACTTGCCGCTTTGGCCGCTTGTATCGCATACGGCGTCGGCGTCAACAGTTGGCGCGGACTGAGCGGGGTGAACGAGGCGGCGCCGTTGGTCTGCACGGCGATTTCCAGCCAGCGCGCATTGCCGTCGAACACACTCGCGCCGAAATCCAGCGTGGCGGTGAACAAGCCGTTGCTGACGCTCGTGGCGGCATTGGTCAGCGGCCCGGCAATGACCGTGCCGGGACTGTTGGTGGAATCGTAAATCGTAAATCGTAAATCGTAAACACCGTTGGCGGGGTTGCCAGCGTCGGCCAACCGGCCTTGGTAAGTGAACGCGGTGCCGAGCGTGGCGGAGTGCGCTGCGCACAGCATCCAGTTGACGAAAGTGATGGAGAGAAGCATGGACTGTTTCATAGTAATCCTCGTTGGTTCCTTCAGTTTGAAATCCGCGCCCGAATCCGGCGCAGCCTCGCCAAATGCCTTAACAGAAACGGCAGACACGCACAAGAAAACTCTCTGCAAGTGGTCCGCGTCGCTTCGCGGGTTCGTTGACACTCGCGCGCTCAGCGACTAGCCTCCGCGCGATGTCCAAGTTGCCAGTTGAATTGTTTCTCGCTCTCCGTTACCTGCGCCCCAAACGGACATTCGTTTCGGTGATTACCCTGATCATCGGCGTCATGCTCGGCGTGGCGGGGCTCCTCCTCGTCATCAGCGTGATGAGTGGGTTCGACCGGCAGATGCGGGACAAAGTTCTCGGGTTCAACGCGCACTTGCGCGTGGAATTGCAGAGGGAGCAAATGAGCGATTACCGCCGCGTGATGAGCGTCGTGACGTCGAACAAAAACGTCCAACGCGCCGCGCCGTACGTGCTCGGCCAGGTGTTGGCCCTGGTTAAAGTGAAATGGTGGATGAGCAGCGTCGGCGCTTCGCCGGTGGATGAGTAAGCGAACATGGTTTTGCTGATCGACATCGGGAACACGCACACGCACCTCGGCCTGGCGAATCAAAAACGGGTGGTCAAACAAGCGAACATTCCGACGGCCCATTGGTTTGGCGACACCGCCGCGAAGCTGACCAAGAGGTTCGTCGGCGGGGCGGGTGTGGACGGCGCGGCATTGTGCAGCGTCGTGCCGCGGGCGACGCCACGCGTGCGGCGCGCGGTGAAACGACTTTGGAATATTTCGCCGGTGGAATTGACGCCGCGAACCGTTCGCGGCGTCGGCATCAATTATCCAAGACCGGACACGATCGGCCCCGACCGCTTGGCCAATGCCGTCGCAGTCAAACATCACTTTGGCGCGCCGGCGCTGGTGGTGGACTTTGGCACTGCGGTGACGTTCGACGTGGTGGACAGGCGCGGGAATTACGCCGGCGGCATCATCGCGCCGGGATTGGCGGCGATGACGGATTACCTGCACGAAAAAACAGCGCTGCTGCCGAGGATTCGGATTCGCGACGTGAAGGCGGTTGTAGGCAAAAACACCGAACAGGCGATGCTGATCGGCGCGGTGCACGGTTACCGCGGCTTGGTGCGCGAATTGATTTCTGAATTGAAGCGTGAACTCAAAGTGAGACAGTTGCCGGTCGTGGCGACGGGCGGCTACGCCCAGCTCATAGCGTCGAAAATGCCTGAAATAAAGGCGGTGGACCCGCTCTTAACTTTGGAAGGACTGCGGCTGGTAGCGCAGGCATCCTGCATACAAGTTCCGAGGCGTCCGCGCCGCGCGTAGCAAAACGCGGTGGACCCCGCGGCAAAGATGCCGCGCAACCTGCCCACAGGATGCGGGCGCTACGTTGCTGGCGCAGGCAACTTACAACTTGCAACCGGCAACCCGCATCTTAAAGATGCGCGCGCATGAACCGCATCGTGGAACGGTTTCTCCGGCTGAAGAAAGAGGGCAAAAAGGGCTTCATCGTTTACATCGGCGCGGGCGATCCAAATCTCCGAGCCACGCGCCAGCTTGCGCTGGCCTTTGACAAAGCCGGCGTGGACGTTTTGGAACTCGGAGTGCCGTTCAGCGATCCTCTGGCGGATGGTCTGGTCAATCAACTGGCGGCGCAGCGCGGTCTGGAGTCGGGGACGACTCCCCCGAAGGTGTTGGAGACGGTGGCGGCCGTGCGCAAGCACTCGCAGATTCCCATCGTTCTCTATATTTACTTCAACCTCGTTCACAAGCGCGGAGTCAAACAATTCATTGCCGATGCCGCGCGCGCGGGCGTGGACGGTCTGCTCGTCCTGGACCTGCCGCCGGAGGAATCGGACAACTACGAGCAACTGATGCGGGATGCTGGACTTTGCAACATTTACCTGGTCGCGCCAACCACGCCCGACGCCCGCGTCGAATTGATCGTATAGCGGGCAACGGGCTTCATCTATTACATCTCGCGCGAAGGCGTCACCGGCATGCAGGAAAAAGTCGCGGCCAACCTCGCCGACAGGATCGCGAAAATCCGCCAGCACACGGGGCTGCCGATCGCCGTCGGATTTGGCATCTCGAATCCGGAACAGGCGCGGCTGGTCGCTCAAAACGCCGATGCTGTCGTCGTGGGCAGCGCGGTGGTCAACCAGATCGCGCAGCATGGCCGGAGCCGGAAATTGGTGCCGAATGTGACTGGATTTGTGAAGTCGCTCGCGGAAGCGGTAAAGAGGAGGTGAAGTAACCACGAATCAACACACGAATTCGGCGAATTTTCACGAATTAGTAACCGTGACAAAGAAATTTGGATGTATGTCAGGTAGGGCCCGTCACTCCGTGCGCGCCGCAGACTCGAATCCGTTCCCCGAGCGGCGCGCACGGAGTGACGCGCCCTACCCTGCTAGCCTTGCGACGGGCGGGAGCTTTTGGATGTAACGAAATCTCCGTGTTGTCGCTAGTGTCAATTCGTGTTAAGCGGTGGAATTGGCGTCAATTCGGTTTTAATTAGTGTACGTTCGTGTCCATTGGTGGTTAAAAATTTTCATTATGAGAGCGAAAACTGATGTCAACGACCGTTTTGTCATCATCATGGCCGGCGGGCGCGGCGAGCGGTTCTGGCCAGTGAGCCGCGAGAAAACGCCCAAGCAACTGCTCGCGCTGCTGGGCAGGAAATCATTTCTGCAGGAGGCCGTTGACCGCGTGCTGCCCTTGGTGCAGCTGGAAAATATTCTGGTCATCACGAACGAAGTGCAGGCGCCGCAGGTCGCCAAACAACTGCCGAAACTACCGAAGCAAAACATCATCGCCGAACCCGTGGGGCGCGACACTTGCGCGGCGGTGACGCTGGGCGCGGCGATTGTCGGGGCGCGGTCCACGACTGCCGTCATGGCGGTGCTGCCGGCCGACCACGTGATTCCCGAAGAAAAAAAATTTCAACAGGTGTTAAATGACTGTTTCGATCTCGCCAGTCGCGGCCAGGCGATTGTGACCATCGGCATCAAGCCCACCGAACCGGCCACCGGCTACGGTTACATTCGGGTCGGCGAGGCGCTGCCGCCGCCGCAAGGAGTGAAGCCCTACAAGACTGTGTTTTATCGCGCGGAGCGGTTCGTGGAGAAGCCGCACTTCGACAAGGCGCTCGAATATGTGAGCAACGGCCAGTATCGCTGGAACGCCGGGATGTTCATCTGGGGTTTCGTGACCGTCACCGAAGGATTGCAGAAGCATCAGCCGGAGATGTATGAAGTCTGCCAGCGTTGGTTCAAAGTCGCGAACAATCGGCCGAAGCTCGCCAGGGCGCTGGCGAAGGACTATCGCGACATCAAAAAGATCTCCATCGACTTTGCGCTCATGGAGCACGCACAGAATGTCGTCGTGGCTGATGGCAATTTCGCGTGGGACGACCTCGGTTCCTGGAACGCACTGGCGCGCCACCTCAAGCCCGACGCCGAGGGTAACTGCGCCGCGGCCGATCTCATTCACGTGGACGCTGCGCGGAACATCATCTTTGACGGCCGCACGAAGAATCGCACGCCGATTGCCGTCGTCGGCCTGCGCGATTCCATTCTGGTGATGGCCGATGACGCGACGTTGCTCGCCCACAAGAGCCAGTCGCAGAAGGTCAAAGAGCTGGTCAAGAAACTGGCCGAAACGAAAGCGTATAAGAGTTTGGTCTGAACCACTGCAGACAAACGATGAACGGCGCTATTGCCATTGGAGATGGGTTGCTGGTTCCCGGCCCGGCTGTTCGGAGTGAGTATTTGAAGTTGCCCCGCGACCTCGCGGCACTGACGCGCAGTTTCGGAATCGTGTTGCCGCCGCAACTTCAGCGCGACGCCGCCGTGCTGGCTTTTTCCATCGAGTGCACCGACCGATTGCTGGATGCCATTCCAGAGGCTGGAGGCCGCGGCAAATTCAGCATTGATGTGTTGTCACGTCTCCGCGCAGAGAGGATCTCGAACCCGGACGTTACGCCCGAGTTGATCGGCTGGCTCGCGCGGTTGAAGGACGTTGCGGAGCGACACCACGTCCACGCGGAATTCTGTGAAATCATTCGCGAGCTTCTATGCAACAGCGAGCAGATGCGCATCACGCAAAGCGGCGCTCGATTCGTCGATTGCGCGGTCACGGAGGGCCGGTTGATGGTGGAACTGCTGCTCTTGATTTTAGCGGATGTCTCCACGCCGTCGTTTGCAAACTTTATGCATCGTCTCGCCGGCGCGGCCAACCTGGCCGACAAACTCCGGGACGCGCGTCGCGATTTTCAGCGCGGAGAAATCGCCGTGCGGCCGACCGTGTCTTTTCGCGCGCGGCTGACCTGTGAAATGGTCAGACGCACGATTCGTCTCGTTCGCGTTTCGGCTGCCAACCGGCGGCTTACGGCGTGGGGAGTTCGATCGCTGTTCACCGAATTGATATGGTTCCGGTTTTCAAAATCGCATTCGCACTGATGCTCGCCCTTGCGGGTTTGCGAATGCCGGGCGAGTGCAGAGTGGGAGTGGCTTCCAGCCTGTCAACTCCGAGCAAAGGCGAGGATGCCTGTGCCACTCTCCGGGGTTCCAGGGGAGAATTCCCCGGACTTTGTGCGCGCCTTGCACCCTTGAACCCCGAGAGGCCCCCTCATCCGGCCTCCGGCCACCCTCTCCCCCACTGGGGGAGAGGGAAGGGGTGAGGGGACTCCACGGGAGTGTCTGACGTTGCTGGCGGGCCGGACGCGCTAACGCACGGTGGCTCGCAGCTTCTGCCGGCACTGTTCGACGAGCTTTTCGTGCGCCGTGTTTACCTCGACGTCGGTGAGCGTGCGTTCGGCATGGCGATAGGTGAACGCGTACGCCATGCTCTTTTGCCCGGCCGGCACGTGTTGGCCGCGAAAAACGTCGAACAGCTCCACGCTTTCGAGGTTTGCCGGTTTCGCCTGTTTGACGACGTTGAGCACGCTCTCGTGCGTCGTTGATTCCGGCACGAGCATCGCGATGTCGCGGCGAATGCCGGGGAACTGCGGCAAGGGCTTGAAACCCTTGCCCGTGTTCCGCCGGGCAAGCAGCGCGTCGAAGTTCAGCTCGGCCAACAAAACCGGGTCGCGCAAGTCGTATTGTTTCGCCAGCAGCGGAGACACTTGACCCGCTTCGCCGAGCGTCAGTTTGCCGCCGAGCTGAACGAGGGCCGATTCGAGAAACAACGGCGTGCTCTCCGCGCGCCTGGACCAGGTGATCCCGCGCAGGCCAAATTGGTCGAAGAATTCATCGAGTGAACCTTTCAAATCGTAGATGTCGAATCTGGCGTCGCGGCCTGCTCCGCTCCAGAACAACTGGTGGCGGTGGCCGGTCAGCGCAATCGCCAGACGACGTTCTTCAACATGGCGCAGGCTTCCAGTCTGTGATTTTGCAGGCGGGGAGGCCTGCGCCACTTTGAACACGCGGCCGATTTCAAACAGCGCCACATCCCCGTTTTTGTGATGTAGGTTGTGGCGAAGAGCGTCCAGCAGTCCGGGAATCAGACCGGGCCGCAGCACATCCATGTCGCTGCTGAGCGGATTGGCCAACGTGACCAGTTCCTCGTCCTTCCCGCTGCGCACCCATGACCTCGACACGAGCGTTTGTCCTTGCGCCTCGTTCAGACCCAACCCAATGAGAATGCGCCGCGCCTCCGCGATTTGATCATAAACAGCGTCGAAGGTGTTTGCCCCGATGGCGCCGCGCGGTGGTGTCGCGGGAATTTTGTCCACCCCATAGAGCCGCGCCACTTCCTCGATCAAGTCGGTCTCTCGTTTGAGGTCCACGCGGTGGGTTGGAATGCGGACGGCGATGGGCATTGCCGCAGCTTCGGGCGGCGCGTCCAGCGGGCGAGGCGTCCGTCGGGCGGCCTTCAACCCCAACAGGCTGAGGTATGCTTCGATTTCCTCCCGCTGCAATTCGACGCCGAGTAATTGAGTCACCTTTGCCGCATGCAGGCTAATCGTTTTTGGCTCGGGGGGCCGCGGATAAGCATCCACAACGCCCTCGACAAGCTGGCCACCCGCCGTTTCGAGAATCAATTCGGCGCAGCGTTGACTGGCCCAGTCCGTGATACCGATGTCCGCGCCGCGCTCGAAACGATAGGAAGCGTCGGTGCGCAAATCGAGCGCCTTCGAGGTGCGCCGAATGTTCGTCGGCTCGAAACAGGCGCTTTCGATCAGTACGTCTTTGGTCTGCTCGTTGATCTCGGTGTTCTGTCCGCCCATGACACCCGCCAGGGCGATGGGCTTGGTTTCATCGGCAATGAGCAACATGTCCCGGGACAAAGTTCGCTTGTGGCCGTCCAACGTGACAAACAATTCGCCATTTTGCGCCCGACGAATGACGATGGTTGGCGTCGAAGCGTTGAACGGTTGAACCGTTGAACCGGGGGGCGCTTCAACGCTTGAACGCTTTAACCCTTCAACGAGCCGATAATCGAACGCGTGCAGTGGTTGGCCGGTTTCCAGCATCACGTAGTTCGTCACATCAACAACGTTGTTGATGGTGCGGAATCCAACTTTCTCCAGCGTTGAGCGCAGCCAGTCCGGGCTCCGCCCGATCTTCACGCCACGCACGACGCGCGCGACGTAGCGTGGGCAAAGGTCGGCGTCTTCAATGCGAACACGGATGAGGTCGCTGCAGGTCGGGACAGGCATTTTGCCTTGTCCTGACAGGCTGGGAGCCTGTTGCACTTTAACCTCAGGCAATTTCAACGCGTTGCCCGTCACTGCCGCGATTTCACGCGCGATGCCGATCACGCTGTTGAGGTCGGGTCGGTTCGGTGTGACTTCGAGGTCGTAAACGACGTCGCTGGCGGTGCGGCCAACGTACTCAGCGAATGGCTGACCAACCGTCGCGTCTTCGCGCAGGATGAGCAGACCATCGGCATCGTCGGCCAGGCCCAGTTCTTTGGGCGAGCACATCATGCCCTGGCTGACGATGCCGAAAACCTTGCGTTCCTTGATGACGAATGGCTCTGTCTCGCCCGACTTCAACGGCAGCGCGTAGTTCGGCAGGATGAGCGCCACTTTATCGCCGGGTTTATGGTTCTGCGCGCCGCAAATGATCGTGCGCTCGCCTTGGCCATCATTCACCTTGCACACCGACAACTTGTCCGAGCCGGGCACGTTGTCGCGCGTGAGAATCTGCGCGACGACGATGCCCGCGAACTCGCCGGCGAGCTTTTGCATCCCCTCGACTTCGAGGCCGAGCATCGTGAGCCGCTCGGCCAGTTCCTCCGGCGGCCAGTCGAAATCAACGTATCGCTTTAGCCAGTTGAGTGTGACTTTCATTATGTTGTGAAACCTCCGGCTCTGCGGGAAGTCGCTGACCGTTTCAATTTCAAATTCATCGCTTGCCTCCCGCTCGCCTCGGAGCGCCGCCGGCGAGAACATCGGCAATCGGCCCTCCGCTCTGAGGAAACGCCGCGCGATAATCCTCGCCGAGCAGCGCCGCGATGGTGGCGGCGATCTGGCTTTGCGTGTGCGGTTCGGTCTGCGCTCGTTCGCCTGCCGGCGGCGTGTCCGGACCGATCACTGCGATCCAGTCGCTTTCCGAGTCGGCCACTTTTTCGCCGTGCTTTTTCCAATCTTCCGGACCATTGCCGCGGCCATGGTCCGCGGTGATGATGAACGTGGTTTTGCCGCGATACTGCGGCAGCGACTGCGCCAGTTCCCAGAGCCGCCGGACGAAGTCGTCCACGTGATGCGCGGCGGTCAGGTAAAGGTCGTAGCGGCCCGCGTGCTGCGTTCGATGTTGAAGATGTAAGGGAACACGTCCCACGAGCCGAACACGGCGACGCGATTGCGCAGACCGGAGCGGCCATTCAACCACTCGAACACTGTTACGTTCGCGTTCGGCTTCTTGTCGTTGCTGTCGATGCGCGGGTCGGGCGCGCCCGTGAGGATTTCGTTGTAGCCGGGATAGGAGAATTTCTTGCCGTTCGTCACTGTGACCACGCTGCCTTTGTTTTGATTGCCGAAAAGCTGTCCGCGCCGGGCGATCTCGTCCCAAAAAAACGGGAGCAACGCCTGCCGTCGCTCCTCCGTCGTGTTGCGCCAGAACTGGGCGCGCAACGCGTTGGTGTCCTTCACGCCGCCGTTTTCCTCGGTCATTAAATCCATTTCCGCGCCGTTGAACAGCTCCTGCCAGCGAAACCCGTCGCTGATGATGAGGAAGACGTTTTGGGTTTTGAGGAGGCGTTCGCCGGCGTGGGCGCCCGGCAGGAAAGCGAAACAGCAAAACGCGGTCAACGCAACGAAAAGTCGCAAAGCGGCGACAGGCGGTGGTCTATGGCGCGATCCGTGGGTCATCGGAACAAAACGGACAAAGCCCCGCAGGGGCGAAAGAAATGATGCGCATCCACAGAGGTTTTCTGTCGCCCCTAGGGGGCTCGTGCCCCCTGAAACGCCGCACCCACGGCTCGCGCGGTGGGCTACCGTCTTGCGCCACTCCGTGGCTCCGATAGCGAGGACAAGCATTGTGAGTCGGACGCCCTCGGGCACGGGCAGCCGGTGCAAATCACCGTGTTTTTTGAGCCAGTTAAGGGTGCCGGTCTTGAGGTGCTGTTGATAACGTTTCGGCATTGCTATTTCTTTCTCCAGAGATACACGCACTTGCGCAATGCTTCGCGGCCATGCGCTCCCATTTGTTGGCTGCTGTTTCCCTTTCCATTCGGCAGCACCAGAATCTGCTCGGCCACAAAGCCAAGTTGTTCTGCTATTTCGGAGAGGATGATGTCAACCGAAATACTCACTCCGGCATATCGCACATTGTCGTTCACCATGATTAGCGGTGCTCCGCTCTTTAACACACGGGCGGACTCGAAGATGACACAAGCCATCTCGTAAAAATAACCCCGCACCATTCGGGGAATCCCATCGTTGTTTAGAAGATCGAGTTCTTTTTGTGAATCCAGGCAGGCAAGGATGCTTTGCAGCAGGGTTTGATTGTCCGCGGCATCTAGGGCTGCTTTCCAGACAGGGTTTAACTTCAGGAGATACTTGGCACGGTTTTCCACTGTGCAACTCAACATTTCCTGTCGCAGTTTTATCAATCCCTCTTCGTCAACACCAAGCAGTGCGAGTTCCAGGGCGTAGGTGCGCGTGTAGTCGTAGCGATTGCAGTAGGGCGGAGAAGTAATCAGGCAATCGTAGGATTTCGTTTTGAGCTGAGGCAAAATTTCGAGGCATGAACCGCCGCGCAGCTCGACATCTGCCTTCGAGCGAGTCGTTGCAAACAAGTCTTCGGGAAAATCGGCGGATTGCAGGTCATCAACAATTTGATGCAGCTTGTCAGTGACAGCCTCGTCGAATGTCGGAATCTTACCTTTGTCGAAAATCTTTTTCCCCTGGCGTCTGCCAGCGCGGTAGTCCCAACGCAAATACTGACCGTCCTTCCGTGTAAAGCTGATGCTTTCGAGAATGCAGAGCAGGGCAAAAAGCAAAACTGCCTTCACTCGTTTTTCCTCTTGTTCCGACGCCCCGATAAATCGCCCCAGCGCGTCAAACGTCTCTGCCGGATAAGCGCCGCGTGTGATTCTCAACTCGTTTATGGGGTTTGGAGCTTTACACTTTTGCCACGGACGCTCGTCTCTCCAATACGCAAGTCGCTTGACATCCGCCTGCTTCAAATCCCAATCAATGAGTTGCTTCGTTGCGATGATAGTCCGGCCAATCGGCAGCAGTTCGATGCCTTCGGCTTTCATGCCGAGGCCGCCCGCCGCGAATAAAGCCGTTCCACTCCCCGCAAATGGGTCAAGTAAAACCCCGTTTGCGATTGGATATTTGTTCAACAAATATTCAATGAGACCGGCGGAAAATGCTTCCTTGTATTTGAACCACCGATAGATCGCCCTTGCTTTGTTGGCCTGAAAACTTACCAGCCCACGGGTAAGCGAGTTGTCAACTAATAGCCTGTTCGCCCAACGCGCTTCAGCGTCCCTGTTCAGTTGTTCAATGTGACCAGGTTCTTCTGATGTCCGAAGCGCTGCAGCCTCATCAACCGTTTGCGTTTCAATTTCAGAAATGGGCGATGTCGCAATTTTTTGCATGGAGATAATTTTGCTTTGCCTGCAAATCAACGCGAATTTTCAGAACTGCCCCAAAAACCTCAGATCATTTTCGTAGAAAAGCCGGATGTCGTTGATGCCATAGCGGATCATGGCGATGCGTTCGATGCCGAAGCCGAAGGCCCAGCCGGTCCAGACTTCGGGATCGTAACCGACGTTCTCGAACACCTGCGGATGCACCATGCCGCAGCCGGCGATCTCCAGCCATTCCTTGCCCATCTTGCGCGTGAGCGGACTGGAGAAATCGATCTCGAAGCTCGGTTCGGTGTAGCTGAAGTAATGCGGACGGAACCGAATCTTCACGTCGCTGCCGAGCAGTTCCTTGAAAACAAATTCCACCGTGCCCTTGAGGTCGCCGACGGTGACGCCTTTGTCCACGTAAAGTCCTTCGATCTGCTGAAAGGTCGAATTGTGAGTAGCGTCGGCGTTGTCACGGCGATAGACGCGGCCCGGCACGACGATGCGCACGGGCGGCGGCTGCGTTTCCATGACGCGGATCTGGACGGAGGAGGTGTGGGTGCGTAGCAAAAGTTGATGGTTGATGGCTGATGGTTGAGAGCCGTCAAGCCGCGCCAGATAGAAAGTGTCCTGGGTGTCGCGCGCGGGATGGTCAGCGGGCGTGTTGAGCGCGTCGAAACAGTGATATTCGTCTTCGATCTCGGGTCCATCGGCCACGACGAACCCGATCTTGCGAAAGCTGCGCACGATGTCGTCGGTGACTTGCGTGAGCGGATGCAGCTTGCCGAGCGCGCGGCGGCGTCCGGGCAAGGTGAAGTCGGTCGGCTCCTTTGGCAATGCGGCTTTAAGTTCGAGTTCTTCGCGGCGCGAAGCGAGCGCGGCCTCGAGTTCGGCCTTGGCCTGGTTGATGAGTTTGCCGGCGGCAGGGCGGTCTTCCTTCGGCAGCGACCCAAGCTGTTTCATCAACGCGGTGAATTTGCCGTGCGCGCCGATCCAGTCGCCCTTGGCGTGTTCGAGCGCGGCGAGGTCCGGCGCGGCTTTCAACTCCGCGAGCGCGGCCTGTCTCAACGGTTCGATTTCGTTCAGGGGCGACGACATGGAATATTTTTAGCCACAAAGAGGCGCAAAAGACACAAAAGAAATTGTCAGGTGCGGCGTTTCATCTTCCTAATATTACGATTAAGAGCGGGAGGAAACCGTTCCGGCTTAATTCAACGGCAGTGCACCCTGTCCCTCTCTCCATCCGATGGCAGAGGGCGGCCTTCAGGCCGGCGGAAAACAAGAACGGGTGGCCGTTGCTGGTCGCCCGTTTCGTCGATTGGAAATCTGAAATTTGAAATCAGGCCTCGGCGGCGGCTTTCGTCTTGAGCGCGTTTTGGGCGATCTTGACCAGTTCGCCAAACGCGGCGTTGTCCTGCGCGGCGAGGTCCGCCAGCACCTTGCGATCGAGCGCGACCTTCGCGGCTTTCAAACCTTCCATGAACCGGCTGTAAGTCACACCGGCGGCGCGCGCGGCGGCGTTGATGCGGATTTGCCAGAGCGCGCGGAAATTGCGCTTCTTCGTCCGCCGGTCGCGGTAGGCATATTGACGTCCGTGATCGACCGCATCGGATGCGTAGCGATAGAGTTTGGAACGGCGCATCCGGAAGCCTTTGGCAGCCCGGATCATTCTCGTGCGGCGCTTGCGTGAGGCAGGAGCGTTGGTGACTCGCATGGTTGGTTAAAACGTTGAATCGTTAAAGCGTTGAATCGGCACTCTAGTGGCTGAACGGGAGGTTCTGGATGATGCGGTAGGCGTCGGTTTTGTCCACGATCGTCCGCTTGCCGAGGCGCCGCCGCCGTTTTGGGTTTTTGCCGGCCAGCAGATGGCGTCGGCCGGCATGGGAACCCAGCACCTTGCCGCGCGCGGTGATTTTGAAGCGTTTGGCCACCGACTTCTTCGTTTTAACGCCTTTGGGACGACGCATAAGAGGTCAACTTTCTTTCAAAAAGAGCGCGCAATATAGGAACAGGGGTGGGCGGAAGCAAGCGGTATTTTGGTGAATATTGCTCTCTGGCCCGCGGCTACGGGACGAGGACGGCCCGATAAAATCGCTTGCGGAAGCCGGGCGCGTTTGTGTCAATGAAGGAAAACGAGCCACCGAACGCGCTGTTCGTGCCGAGGGTGGCCCAGGTCGCAAAGTCCGCCGTTGTGTCGATGCGGTAATTTCGACCGGACTCGCCGGAGAGCTGGAACTGGAACTGCCCCGGAAAAAGCTGCGGCTGCGTCAGCCTTGGCGGCGTGTTGCTGAACGGTTGCGCGGTGAAATTGACAGTTTGATTCGCGCCGGAGACCACCACTGTCTGCTGGTTCGGACAGCCATAGCCGAGGTTGTTCAAATCGGAGCATCCCACGCTCAACTGCCACGTTCCGTTAAATACGCCGAATTGATAGTGGCCAGTGCCGTCGGTTTGCGCGTTTTGATTGTAATTCGTGCCGTTCATTGTGGCGCTGGCATACACGAACACGTTCGCTAATCCGGCGGCCTGGCTGTTTCGAACGAACCCATTGATCTGCGCGGTCACACTTTGCGCGACGTAATTGATGTTCGAAATGTTGACGCCGTCGGTCACATTGAACTGCAGAGTCGGTCCAATCACGTTATGTTGGGCGGCACTGCCCGACTCCAATTGAACGGTCCAACTCCCGCCAAACACGCCGAGGTCGAAGTTGCCGTTGCTGTCTGTGGTCGCGGAGACCGACGAACCGCCGTTCTGAGGGAAGGCCAGGATTGTGAGGCCGGTGATAGGCGATCCGCCGGTGTCCGTTACGCGCCCCAGCAGGTGCGCGGTCGAGCGCTGAGCGACGAAGTTGACTTGCAAGGCCTGGCCGTTGGTCAGGGTGACATTCGTGCCCTGGACGATGTAACCGGCGAGGCCGGGGTTCTGGTTATCGGGCCCGATGAACCAAGCGCCGGCGGTCACGCCCATGGTGTAATTGCCGGAGGCGTCGGTCGTCGCGTTGGCTTGATACAGGTTGTTGTTGTCGTTGCCGGAAAGGGAAATGCCCGGCAGCGGGGCGTACGTGTCATTCTTCAGAAAGCCGTAAATCAGTGCGGTTTCCCTGGTCAACGGAATGTTCACGCCGATGACACCGAATGCGGTGGTATCGATTTGCGGCTTGTTCTGCGGCCGCAGGTAGCCGGTCTGCCTGAGGCTGGCGTCTGAAATGTCGATCTTCCATTTGTCCTTCAGGACGTCCGCGTTGAAATTCCCATTTGTGTCGGTGAAAGCAAAGG
>QHNT01000147.1:31640-42281 GCA_003218515.1 Verrucomicrobiota bacterium
CTCGAAGAAGAGTTGCAAGCCGGGAATTCCGTTGCTGCTGACCACATCGCTCACCTTTCCTGCAATTACCGTCGTGGGTTGCGTCAGGGTCAGGTTTTGCGTGATCGCCTCGCCGGGATTGAGCGTGATCACAGGCGCCGTGCTCAGATCGGAAACAAATCCGGGCCTGGCCGCGAGCACAAGATACGTGCCCGGCGCGGCGGTGATGGCAAAGTTGCCGGATGCGTCCCCGGCGGCTCCAGCTACGAACTCCACGTCCTGGCCGGTCTGGACCAGCAGCGCGACCGAAGCGTAGGGAACATTCGTCCCGCCGTTGGTAATCTGCCCCGTGATAAACTGGCTGAACGCCGAACGCGTCACGGTCAGGGACTGCACCACCGGCGCGAACCGGTCGGTCGGACTGGAGAGGCGAAACACATAATTGCCCGCGACGCGACCGAATTCAGGCGAGGCGGAAAAATAAAAGGCAGTACTGATTTGGCCGTCGGCCACGCCGTCCTCATCGCCGGGGATGTTGGCGTCGCGCACGCCGCCAAACGCCGTGACCACGCCGTCGGTGACTTTGAAACTTTGCACTAACAATTCACCGACATCATTTGTGCCATTGCCGTTCGCGTCGAGGAACCGTTCGATCTGGACGGTTTCGCCGTTGGTCAATCCGGAGATTTGCAGTGTGACGGAGCCGGGGTAGGTGTTGCTGATGGAAGTAGGGCTGACGGTTAACATCGCCGCCGCGCGAGAGGATGGAGAAAGCCAGAGGCTTGCGGCAAACAGGGAGAGAAAAAACACCGGACGAAGAGTCAATGTTGAAGAAGTTCTCATAGGCTTGGTTCGGGACGGCGGAGGACAAAGCTGAAGTCTAAAGGCATGTCTTCAATCAATCTTTTTGGTATTGCCAGGCCGTCGGTCACAACACCGGCGGAATGTCATTGCCCGGGTGTCCCGCGGCGTCCGCAAGACTGTGGTTAGGGCCGACACAAGCGATTGCCCTAACTCATGAAGCCAGGGAGAAGCAAGAAAAAATCACGCCTCATCCCATTCTGCGGTTGACCGCGCGGGATCTTTGGAATATCTATGGTTGAACCAGTTCCAAAACGCCGTCTATGAAAACCTGCCGCCGCGCCTTTACGCTGATCGAGTTGCTCGTTGTCATCGCCATCATCGCAATTCTGGCCGGCCTGCTCTTGCCCGCGCTGGCCAGAGCCAAAATGAAAGGACAAGCCATCCAATGCGCCAACAATCTCAAGCAGATGGGCCTGGCGCATTTCATGTACGTGAATGATTTCAACAAAACCGTGCCTTACGCGCAGTATCAGGACTTGTGGATGGCGGCCTACATACAGTTCCACGCGGCCGTCAACAAAGTGCGCACCTGCCCTGTGGCGCCGGAGCATCCGGATCGTTCGCCGCGCAAAAGCACCAAGGCTCCAGCGGCCGCCGGCATGTTTCCAGAGTGCGGCACCCTTGATGAGGCCTGGTTATGGCCGACCAACGGAGCGTGGGGCAGTTCATCGGCCAAAGGATATCATGGAAGCTTTGCCTTTAATGCCTGGTTATACGGCGGCGGCTGGCCCAGCGCTTGGGCCGACGAAAAACTGGCATTCAAGACCGAAAGCGCGATCCAGCAAGCTGTAACCACACCTGTGCTCGGAGATTCCTTCTGGGTGGACGCCTGGCCGAAAGCTGACAACAAGCCGCCCTTTAACGGTTATTACGGCTGGAATGACGGAGGCATGGGGCGGTACTGCGTTGCGCGTCATTCGGCCGGTCCGTCCGACCAGTCCAAGCAGACCAAACCGGCCGGCGGTCCATACAGAGGGGCAGTGAACGTCGTATTCTCGGATGGCCACGCCGAACTGGTGAAGCTACCCAGGCTTTGGCTTCTTACCTGGCACAAGGATTACGTGCCGCCCGCCAAGCCGCCACAGTGATGACCGGACACGGAGAGAGGCAATCTTTGTCCGTCTCGAATCTTTGGGGCGGCAATCCACATTCGGACCTCCTCCCGCCTCCGCTTCGCTCCAACGCGGCAAGCGTCAGCTTCTATTTGCTCGAAGACTCAAGGCCCGGCCGCTTCTGGCCGTTTTCGCCGAACAAATGCCGATAGAAAAAGCGAGGGAGAAACCCTTCAGGCAGCCCGTACTCGCTGGGCGGATCCCAGAGTTCAAAGTAAGACAACTGCTTCCCACCTTCCTCAACCACTTCAAGACGCGTGAGCTTTCGATCTCCCTTCAAATCCTCATCCGTCAGCGTGAAGATGCGCGCCTTCGGTGCGAAGTCGCCAAGGCTTTCGGTGAAACAACGCCGAGCCCACTGATCAAAAACATCGGCACGCGAAGCGCCCAGCAGGGCGCGAGTGGAAGCGAAGAAGTTGTCCACCGTTGGTTGCATCTGGTCTTTCAGCGGCGGCAAGCGATAAGACGTTTTCTTTCCTTGAAAGCGTCCGGTGGTGGCGTGCTCCGTGGATGGCGTCAAATTTTCCACTTCCAACGCGCGAAACTTGTCAATGACCGAGTGCAAAGCCTCATCTAGTTTCGCAGCTTCGCTCGGAGTCATGCCCAAGACCACGGCGGTGTTCGGGTGCAGGCGGTAGTCTGGCTCGAGCCACGAAAAGAGGGCGTCGGAGAGATACTTCTTTGGGAGGTAAAAGTAAGGCTTGTCCGGCGGCCAGACACCTTCTTTGTCGGGTTCCATCGGAATTACGTCGCCCGCCGCGTCTTCGACTGTCAGCCTCGAACGTAGCGCCGTACGGTGATTACGCTGCTCGTCCAGCTTGCTTTTCAAGTTCGCAAGGTCAGCCATAGCTTCTGCTTTCCTTTGCTGCGCCGAGGTCACCTCGCCGGCCAGGTGCTGATTTTCCGTTCTCAAGCGGTAGAGCGACGAATGTTGCGCCAGGAAGACACCGCTTGTGGCAACAAGCCAGGTGGCAACCACAGCGAGGTTATTCATAAGGCCTTTGTTCAGTGTTTTGGGTGGACTTCCACTCTTCAACGAACGGCTTGAACTGTTGAGGCACTTCGTTCAGCGCGACCAACTGTGTCATGAAACCTTCGTCCGGGTGGGTAATCAGAATAGAGCCATTCTTGTCGAAATGAAGAATGAGGGTCCGCGTTCGCGCGCCGAAATCATTAAACTCGTAAAACGCACCTCGAAGGTAATTCCAGAGCGCGTCGGCGCGGTCTTTGTCCATCGTCTGCTCGACCGCAGCGCGGAGGCGCGCTTCCAAAGCCTTGCCTTCCGAGGGAAACGCTGAAGTAATCGATGTCCGATAGGAACCATCTATGTGAACTCCTTCAGGCAAGGTGTTTGTCAGCAATGTGTGGGATTCTTCCAAGTCGCGATAGCCCTGTGCGAAGTCCAAAAATGCCTGCTTGGCATGCGCGGACGCCGCGTGATCGAGTCCCATAGTCTCCAGCAACACCGCCGAAATCTTGCCATCCTTCGTGAGAGCAGGAGACCACTTGGTGCGGTTATCTTTCTGCTCGTTTGATTCCATTGCCGGATCGTAAAGCTTAATCTGCGAGAATAACGACTTCGGCAAGCGCACATATGCTGATGTCTCTGACCAGCGGTAGAGCCGAGGGTCGTTGTCCGGAGGAACCGAACTGGCGAGCTTTGTCCGTCGAGCCTGCTCGACCCCGAGCTGCAGGATCGAATCATCGACGAACCGTAATTCCCGCTCGAGCCGCGCGCGTTCCGCTTGATAGCCAGCCAACGCCTGTCGAAGCTCAGTCAATTCAACGCGTCGCTGTTCTCTCCCGGCTGCGGCATGACTGAGTGCGTTCCACTCGTAAACGATCGGCGTTGCGCTTGCCAACAAGCAAAGCGCGGCAGTTTGCGTTTTTGTAAGTCCCACAAATTTAGCGAACCACAGGCCTAGTCCAGTGAGGGACATCGCTCCTGCCGACTGCAACGCGGTTTGCGCTGCGACGGATGCGAGTCCGGCGGGCGCGGCTTGCGTGGCTCCATGCAGCACCGCGCCGATTGTCGTCGCCGCCGGCACGTTGTAGCCGCGGCGCCGAAACAAGTGCGTGAGTTGTTCCAGAGCCTTGGCCACGCGTTTCTGCGCCGCGTCTTCGCCGACGCCGAGCGCCTCACCCACTTCATGAAGATTTTTGTTCTCGAAGAACCGCAGGAGCACGGCGTGGCGGTCCTTTTCGCGCAGTTCCATCAACGCTTCGTCGAGCACGGGCGAAAGCGATTTCAGCGATGAATCCTCTTCTTTCATGGTCGTGCCGAGTGCGACGGCGGTTTCTTCGCGACGTTTGCGTCGCAGTTCCTTGCGCAGTCGGTGGCGGGCTTCGAGCAGCGTCGTTTTGTGGAGCCACGCGGCGAGCGGCGCGTCGCGACCGAGAAACGGCGCTTTGCGGGCCAGCGCGACGAAGACGTTTTGCGTCACTTCCTCCGCGAGTCCGGCGTCGCCGAGGCGGCGCAGCGCAGTCGAATAAACCAGGTCAACGTGCTGCTGGACGAGGCTTTGAAAGGCCCGTTCGGAGCCTCCGTCCACATACTCCCGCAACAGTTGCTGGTCGCTCATTCCGTTTCAGCCTTTCATCTTATTAACTGCCGCCGGAACCGGGAAACCGAAAAGATTTTTTCGTCCGTTGTTCCGGGGCACTCCAACTGGAAGCGTTTGGTGTTCCGCCGCAGCGGTGTTATGTTGGCTTGTCCCATTCGGCGCCCTGCAAATGCCGGGATGGACCACAATTGGATTCACGCCAATTGCTAATGCTCTTTTCAAAGCCGAGGGCCGGCAAAATGAAAAAGTCGTACGGACAGTTGTTCATCTGGGTTGCGTTCATTGTTTTGAGCACAAGCTGCCGGTCTCTTTTTTCAAGCGGCAGCAACACCGTCAAGTCACCGTGGAAGACTTTTGCCGATGCCAAGGCGGCGTTCGATCAAATCGTCCCGGGCCAAACCACCACCAACGAACTGAAGGCGCTCGGTTTCAATCCGTTCACCAACCCGAATGTAAAGATTCTGACGTACCTCGACGTGATGAGCCGTTTTCTGCCGAACGTCTCGATTCGGAAGGAAGACCTGCCCAGACCGGTCTGCGATTGCCTCGAGGCCAAGGACAACTGCCAGGCCTATGAAGTGGACTTGACCGTCACGCAAAGCAAACGCTACGGCAACCTGTTCCTGGACATGCTGGCGTTCAACCGCAAGACCCGGGAGACCGGCTGGAACTTCAACGCGCTCATCGTGCTGAACCACGACCAGGTCGTGTATAAACTCTGGTCCGGCGAACCCAATCTGGAGCGTTTCGAGACGAAAAAGAAACCGCTCGGCCCGTTGCAGGAACTGGACGGCGTCGTCCGCCCGCCATCGCCTTATTGAGGTTGAGGACGCGCGCCTTGACGGGTTTGGCTCAACCTCAATCCCGCATCTGCTCCGGGTCGACGCCGATGCTCCGGCACCACTCCCGATAGGCGAAGGGGGAGATTTCCGACGGCTTTATTTCGCTGCGCCCGCCCCAGAAAACGTTGGTGTATTGGACCGGGATTCCGCAGTTGTTCAGGTGCTGGTCGATGGCGGCTTTGTGCGCGAGGAGCCGGTCTTTGTCCGTGCCGTGCGCGACACCCATGATATTGACGTTGCGAAACTCCGGCCCGCCTTCGCGCCAGTAAGCGTGAGTCATGATGTGATGCCGGCCAACTTCCCGGCCGGCTTCGATCTCGCGACCCGGCGGTACCGCCCAGTGAAACAACGCGTTGAAACGGGTGACACGTTCGCCGGTGGCCAGCGGTTTGACGTGCTCCAGAAAGGTCGAAAAGCGTCCGATGATTTTCCGCCGATTAAAATCGTCGCCGACTTCGCAAAACGTGTCGAGCGGAACACCGGCTTCCTCCGCACGCGTGG
Organism: Verrucomicrobiota bacterium; assembly: GCA_003218515.1. Classification (GTDB taxonomy): domain Bacteria; phylum Verrucomicrobiota; class Verrucomicrobiia; order Limisphaerales; family AV2; genus AV2. The sequence goes on from QHNT01000147.1 coordinate 37,503, forward strand.
CCCAGATGTTGGGGACTATTTCCTCCGGCTCGAATTCACGCTTCAACGCCGTGAGAATCCGCCACTCCAGATCGTTGAGCGTCGTCACCGTCACATCGGTTACCTCCGCGGGCACGTCCGCCTTGCTCCCCGGATCCAGGCCGCGTCGCCGCACGTGGCCGACCCCCAGCGCGAACAGCCGTTTGGCCGGAAGCAAAATGTACCGCTCCGCTCCGGTCTGCTGCGCGAGAAACTCGCAGTGCTTCCGCATCGAATAACCCTGCGGCACTTTGAGCGTCGTCCAGAGTTTGTAGTTTGAGCCGGGCGTGGCAGCGTCGGTCGAGCGGGTGACGACGTGACCGGAAAACGGATCCTTTTGGAACAGGTAATCGAACGCCGCGTCGAGCTTTTCCGACGGCACCTGCCAGGCCACCAGCGCGCCTTGCGCGAGATTGGTGGCCAGCAACGTCTGCCGCACACGGCGGATCGTCCCGCTCCGCAACATCGCTTGAATACGCTCGATGACCAGAGGCAGTTCCACGCTGGCCTGTCGCGCGATTTCCCCCAGCGGATGGCGTTGAAAACCCTGGATGCGGTCTTCCGAGACCGCAAGAATGCGCGCGTTGATTCGATCACCGATTTCGATTGGCACCGTGGACAAATTCATTTGGGGCAGATTCTAGCCTATGTTCGCTGGAGCGGAAGGTCATTTTTCGACCCAAAGGTCGAAGCCAAGCAGCTCGTTACGGACCGCGCATCGCCCGGTAAAAGCGATGACTGAAATTGGAGCTGACGACGTCCACGTAATCCCCAATTCCGTTCGGCGCTGCATTAGTGAGCAGCGAGACCCAGTTCGTCAGAGTGGTCGAAGTTTCCAGCACATAGTTGGTGTTCCCTTGGCCAATGAGACGTAATTGGAACTGTCCGTTGCCATTCATGCCCAGGGCGCCCAGGCGCAGGGGTGAATCCAGCAAGACGGTCGCCGGAACGCTGACGACTGAACCGGCGAAATTGCCCGCGACGACACGATAGTCGCCCTCGTTGGCGGACTGAAAATTGGTAATGGTCAGACTCGAGTTCGTGGCGCCGCTCAGGTCGGCTTGATTGAAACGCCATTGATAAGATGGCCCTGGCGTCCCCGTCGCCGTAACGCTCAGCGTGACGCTGCTTCCGGCAGGAACAGATCGACTCGCCGGCTGCTGCGTGAGGGTCGGCGGCACGCCGAGATTGTAATTCAACACGGTTGTGCCGCTCGCTCCTTCCACGCCATCCACGGCGAGGTAGTACACCATGTCTTGTGTCGCCTGGAACACCGTCTTGCTCGTCTTGCCGTTCGACCCGCTGTCGTTGTCGCAGGCCACCGGCACCAGACTTTCAAAGTCCGTCCCCGGGCCAGTGTAAGCAGCCAGCACCGTATCAAAGTCGCTTCCCTCCGTGTCGAGGATCAACAGGCCGCTGGCGGGGGGCTGATAGGCATACCATTCCGAGGCGCCGCCAGGTTCACCGCAATGGTTCGGTTCGCCGGGGTCTTTGCTGGAGCCCACCGTGCTGAAAATCTGCGTGCCGCGAAATCCGCGGGCCGGTCCGCCGCTCAACCTGCGGATTTTCGATGATTTCGATATGCGTCCCGACGCCGGCGCGGCGGCGACAGCGTCAGCCGTCTCCAGGAATTTGTCTCGCGTGAACACGTCGCGCACGACGGTGCCATCGCCGCGAATATGAATTTGCACCCGCACCAGTTTGCTGAAGATCTCGCGCGTCGTGTCGGTCGGGGCGCTCGTCGGCACGATTCGAACGCGGTAATTGCCCACGTCCGATTTCTGAAGATTGCTGATGGGAAATGTGTCTGATCCTCCGGCCGTGAAATTTGTCTGGCGAACGAGCCGACCGTCTTTGAACCATTGGACGACCACAGGTTCGGCGCTGTCAAACCCTACCAGGAGCGACGCGTCGTCATTGGTCGGGCCTGATTTCGGCACGGGTTGAGTGAGGATCCGCGGGATCGCCGTGGTCGAAGGGACCAGGTCCCAGCTAAAGACAATTTGACCCTGGGCGCCGTGAAAGCCGTCGACGGCGATGTGATAATCCGTGCCGGCGATGGCGTAAAACTTCAACTGGCTGGTCAGAAATCCGCCAGTGGTTCGCCTGGTTCTCGAGTTGCACCGAGGTTGTTGCCCCGCCTCACTCCGGTGGGATCCGAGATGTTGTTGCCCGGACCGTCAAAATTGTCCGCGAACGGAAGAGTGGAAATGTTCGTGACGGTCAATTTGGCCGAATCGCTGTTGACCACGCCGGCGGCGTTATAGACAGCCACGCTGTAATCACCGGCGTTGGTCGGCTGGACGTTGGCAACAGTCAGCGTGTCGCTGGTTGCTCCGAGGAGGTTGACGCCGTTGAGCCGCCACTGGTAGCGGAGCAAATTGCCTGTGGCGACAACGGTGAACGTGACGTCCGTGCCGGCGGCCACCGACTGGCTCGTCGGTTGTTGAATAATCACCGGCCGCTCGATCACGTGGACGGTGAGAAATCGGGAGCCGGTGTTGGTGCACGGCGGCGAAGTGCCCGTGAAATCGATGCGAACAACCGTGTTTCCTACCTGCAACCCGGTCACCGTAAAAAGCAGCGCCGTCACCGGGCCCGCCGTCAACGGAGTGACCGACACAATGTTGGTGTCCAGTATCGACACGCGCAGGTTCACCGGACAGTCCGGCAGGGACGTGAAGCTGGCCTTGCCGCTCGCACCGGCGCCGATCAACGTCATCGTGTCGGGCGTCAAGATCTGGCCTTGCGCGCGCGGCACGTAGTGCAGCGCCACCAGCAGCAGGAAGAGAAAGCTTTTGACGAACCGGCGTTGAATCCCGGAAGCCGTGTCGCTTGTTCTGCCAATCGTCCCCATCAGACGCGGCGTCCGTCGGCAATTCTGGCCCACCAAAGCAAGGTGCTGAGCAGCATGTCTCCATTAAGGCATTGTCCGCGTTTCTGTCAACGTGCCGTAGCCAAGGGTGATATCTGTTACAGCACACCAGGCCGGGTGTGTTTACCGGGAGACGGCGCGATAAAAACCGCTGGAAGCGTGGGCATTTGTATCTACAAAGGCCCAGATCCCATTCGGCACAGTGTTCGTCGCGAGAGAAGTCCAGTCCTGCAGATTGGGCGAGTATTGAATGATGTAGCTGCCGTCGCTTTGTCCGACGAGGCGCATGCTGGTGGCGTCGTTGATGGCGTGGAAGGAGTCCAGCCGCAACGGCGAATTCAGCAACAATGTTGCGGGGGCGCTAACGGTGGAGTCGGCAAAATTGCTCGCCACAACTTTGTAGTCGCCTTGATAAAAGTACTGAAAATTTGTGATCGTCAAACTCGCGTTTGTCGCTCCTGAAATGGGGTTCTGGCCGAAATACCATTGATAGAGCGGCGCGGGAACTCCCGAAGCCGTCGTGCTCAACGTCACGATATCGCCCGGAGTCACTGTCCGCGAGACGGGCAGCAGCGTGAAAACCGGCGCGACACCCAGATTGTAGTTCAACTCCGCCGTGCCGCTCGCCCCGCCCACCCCGTCCACCGCGATGTAATACACGGTATCCTTCCTCACGGGAAACACCACCCTACAGGTCTTGGCGGTTGACCCGCTGGTCTTGTCGCAGGTGACGGGCACCAAACTTGCGAAGTCGGTTCCCGGCCCGGTGTAAACCGCCAGCACCGTGGCAAAACTGCTCCCGTCAGTATCCAGAATCAACATGCCGCTGGCCGGCGGTTGGTAGGCATACCACACCGATGCGCGTCCGGTTTCGCCACAGTGGTTGGGTTCACCCGGGTCTTTGGTCGCACCGGCTGTTTCCGGAAACTTATCGAGCGCTGCGACATTAACCGCACGACCGTCGGTGATGTTGATTTGAACATTGGCCGAGTCGCTCACGGTTTCCACTCCCAGCAGGTCTTTGACATGCACGGCGTAATCGCCCACTTTCGATGCCTGCAGGTTATTAATGCGCAGGAGGTTTGCCGTCGCGCCCGGAATAGGTTGGCAGTCCAAATACCACTGGTAACTGACAAGACTCTGGGGGTTCACCGACAGAGTCAAGTTGTCCCCGGGCAATCCTAACGTCACCGGCGGCAGGATATTCAACACGGTCAGCAACCCTTCGAAAACGTTTACGTCCCAGTTCAGGACGATGTCACCCGCAGCTCCACCCAGGCCGTCCACTGCGATGTGATACACCGTGCCGCCCTGCGCATTGAATTTTACCCGGCTGGTATGAAAACCACTCGCCGGATCGTCGCAATTGCTGACGTCGTCGTTGGCAGCCACCAGCGTCAGATTCGCGACGCTGTCGCCTGTGTAAACCGCCAGCAACGTATCGAAGCTGCTCCCCGCCGTGTCGAACTTTGCAACACCTCCGAGCAACGGCGCTTGCCAGGTCAGCCAGACGGAGTGCGAGCCTGGCTTGCTGGCGTGATTCGGTTCGCCCGGCTCCTTTGTTGCGTCCACATTGCTGCCACGACCTGTTCCGTTCGAGTCAGTGATGCGGTTCTGACCGCCCATGGCGTCGGTGAACGGCAAATCGCTCAGCTTGGCCGCCCTGACTTGGGCTATGTCGCTGTTGACGGCTCCGGTGACATCCGCAACGGCGACACTATAGTCGCCGGAGTCGGTGGGCTGGAACGTTGCGATCGTGAATGTGGAACTGTTCGCGCCGGGAACATTCACGCCGTTGCGCCGCCATTGATAGGACAACGGCGCTGATCCGGTGGCTTGGACAGTCAAGCTCAGTCTGGCTCCGGTCGCGAGCGACTGGCTTTGCG
>QHNT01000487.1 GCA_003218515.1 Verrucomicrobiota bacterium
AGCCGAACATCTGGCTATCCGTTTCCGGCCCCTCGTAATGCCAGGTCTTGTCGCCGGTGAATTCGGCGCCGCGTCGGCTGCCGAGACATCCGATGCCTTTCGTGCCGGTGATGTAATCCTTGGCCTCGATGTGGCAGCCGGCAATCTGTCGCTGCGCCATGAAGCCGCGCACTCCGTTGGCCCACTCGTAATTCACCTCGATGTGATCGTAGATGTTGCCGTCGTGATTCGGAGTCTGCCTTCCGCCGACGGCGGTGCACTTCAGCGGCGGCAAGTCTTTCATCGCCCAAATCATTTTGTCGATGCTGTGAATCGCCTGCTCGACCAGTCCATCGCCGCAGAGCCACACGAAGTTGTACCAGTTGCGGATTTGCCACTCGACATCGCTCATCCCGGCTGGCCGCTCACTTGCGGAAGGCATCGGCTTCACGGGCCCGGTGAGATAAGTGTGATAAAGCGAACGCACTTCCCCGATGGCGCCATCGTGAAGTCGTTTGAAGAACTCCGTGCGCGACGTGTTCGCGCGCCAGCAGAAACCGGATTGCACGGCCAACCCTTTTCGCTTCGCCTCCTCGGCGCTCGCCCGAACCGAGCGTACGCCAGCGGCATCGGTCGCGATGGGTTTTTCGAGAAACGCGTGTTTGCCTGCGGCGACCGCCGCCTGGAAGTGCTGCGGGCGAAAACCCGGCGGCGTCGTCAGCAGCACCACATCCACACCCGAGGCAATCACTTTCTGGTAAGCGTCCAGCCCCACGAAGCGGCGCTCGGCAGGTACCTGGATCCGCGATGGATCGCTCACGGACTTCGCGACTTCGCGCAGACCCACTTCGATCTTCGCAGCGTCGATGTCCCCCATCGCGTATAGCACCGTGTTGCTGTCGGCGGCGAGCGCGTCGGCCGCAGCGCCATTGCCGCGGCCGCCGCAGCCAATCAGACCGACTTTGACCGTGTTACCGTCGGCGGCAAACCCCTTGCCGGACAAACCGAGGTTCGCGACGAACGCGCCGCCCAGCGCGGCGGCGGTGGAGGTCTTCAAAAACTTACGACGGGAAGTGGAACCGGTGGGAGAAGTTTGATCTGGCATAATGTCATTCAGGTTTTGGTTCATTGTTAAGGGATAGATTCGCCGGCGCGCCTCGTCAAGGAAACAGACCGGGCGAAATTCCAAGCTCAAAGTTCAAAGCTCAAAACAAATTTAAACTCCAAGACCACAAGCTCCAAAGCACTCTGCCGCTGGAGCGTGGCTATTGGGGTTCGAGGCTTTGAACTTCTTTTGAACTTTGAGCTTGCGTCCCGCCGCGCTATTCCACCGGCCACCGGAAAAAAGCGAGGAACCATTCGATTCAGCCGAAGTCGCGCCGGTCACTGATACGCCAACACCAGATTGCCGCCCTGGACTTGAATCGACTGGATGGTGAGCGCGCCACAAGCGCGGAGGCGATAGAACCGCGATCCACCCGGCAACGCGATCGTGATGGTTTTAGAGGTGTCATCAACGACTGCATTCGATTCATCCGCGTACTGGCCGGCAACATCCGCCGAAGACTGCAAGGTCGGGGTGCTGTCGCTCGGGGTCGGCCCATTAATGACGCTGTTGATCCAGGCCACGTGAGCCGAGATGCGTGTCGCATAGAATGAACCGGGTTGGGCTGTGGGTAAGTCGGGCGTCAAAACCCAGTTCGTTCCAACTGTGGTATAAAGTCCGCCTCCATCGAAGATGGCGGCTGAAAACCCGGGGCCACTATTGGTCGTGTTGTAACCCTCCGGCCGTGTTTCCGTCATCCGGCGTCGCTGTAATAGTGTTCGTCCCCCAGCGCTCGATGCCGTCGCCCGGTCCCCATTGCCAGCCGTTTGTTTTGACGCCGAAGAGTCCGCCAGGGGTCGTGACAGGCGCGCCTCGTTGTGTGCCTCGGCCAAAGACTACCATGCCATTGGTGTTGCTATCGTTTACTTCATTGCTGTTCGTGTAGATCTGCGCGTAATCGGGAAACGTCCCGCAAATGCGCCAGATGCGCAGATCGCTGGAAGGATCATCATACACCGCCGTCGTCGTGTAAGTGACGCCACGGAATACAAATGGACCACCTACGCCGCCGCCAACGTGCCCGGCGGCGATAAAATATTTTGGCGCGATGGGCGTGCCTAAATAACTTCCCCAGAGACCCTCGTACTGCCACCCGCTGTTGGTCAGGCTGCCCCCCGGCGCATTTCTGTTGTGATTCGGATCGCCGGTGGAATAGAAGAGAACGGCGTTCGCTGAAATGCCGCTTAGCCAGAGTGAAATGAATGCAATAAGAACAAGGTGGCTTTGGCTCACGCAGGAGCGCGCAACAGGCTGCATTAGCGGACATTTAGTCGCCGACAACATGCGTGTCAATGCCATGGAGTCCGCCGACCCGGCAGGCTCGCAAACCTTCCAACAGCAGCCCGGATGCCGTTTCCAGCTTTGCGACGTAGTGAAATCGCTGTGGGCGATCTGCGGATCCAGATTGTTGCCCCAGGGGGGGCAGGCTACTTGCCGATCACTTTCACAACCGCGGTTGATCCGGGATATTTCTCGCCCTGAATTGGTTCGGCGCGACCACCGAGGTTTTGCGCGAGAAACGCCTCAGCGCGCGCGTTGAAATCAATCCGGTTCTCCGGACGCGCGAACCCGTGCCCTTCATCCGGGTAAAGCACGTAAGTCACTCGGCCGCTATTTTTCTCGATGGCCTCGACGATCTGCTCGGATTCAGCCTGCTTGACACGCGGATCGTTGGCGCCCTGGCCGATCAGCAG
>QHNT01000303.1 GCA_003218515.1 Verrucomicrobiota bacterium
GGCACTACGAGCCGAATGAACTGTCACCACGGCCACGAACCACGAACCATGAACGATCTCAAACTCGAGCAATAAACCCAAAATCCAACCCATAATTAACAGAACCTTATGAAACCAACATCCATCCTCTTCGCCGCCGTGGTTCTCTTGCCGACGCTGGCGATTGGCGCTGACCACAACCTGGGAGAGCTTGCCAAGGCCAATAAGATCGAAGTGTTCAATCGGACCCTCGATCAAACGAAAGCTAATTCGCCACAGGCCGTCTTCCTCAATGCCGCGCCGGACGATGGCCTTGCATGGATCACGGGCGTAGAATTCTCGGAAGGGACCATCGAATTGGAGATTAAGGGGAAGAATCAGCCGGGCCGGAGCTTCGTGGGAATCGCGTTTCACGGGCAGGACAACCGAGTGTTCGATGCAGTGTATCTGCGACCATTCAATTTTCAGGCGGCAGAACAGGAACGCCGAAGCCATTCGATTCAGTATATCTCGATACCGGGGCACGATTGGAGCGAGCTCAGGAAAAGCCATCCCGGCAAATATGAATTCGCGATCACACCCGCGCCCGATCCGGATGCGTGGGTCAGGCTGAAGCTGGTGGTCAAGGGCAAGAACGTGGCCGCCTTTGTGGACGGTTCGGACAAAGCTGCTCTGACGGTCGAGCTTTTGAACGACCGGCTCAAAGGAAAGGTGGGCCTGTGGGTGGGCAACGGTTCCGATGGCTGGTTCAAAAACCTCAAAATCATTCCAGCATCTAATTGATCTTCTGACCCTGACTTTTTGAGAACAAAGAAATGAACGACCTCAAATTCGCCTTCCGCCAGTTGCTGAAGAACCCCGGCTTCACCGCCGTGGCCGTGCTTACGCTCGCGCTCGGGATCGGGGCCAATCTCGCCGTCCTCAGCCTCATCAATGGCATGTTTCTTCGTCCCCTTCCGGGAATCCAGAATCCGAATGGTCTTTTGACAATTGGCGGCGCTGATCGCGCCGGTGGGTTTGGCGACGTTTCCTTTCCGAATTATTTGGACCTTGGCAATCGAAACTCCGTGTTCAGCGAGGTTGCAGCTTTCGCGGAGTCGCCGTTCAGCGTCTCGGCTGACAGCCTCACTGAACGGCTCATCGGAGAAATGGTTTCCGCCAACTACTTCCGGACACTGGGCGTGAGCATGGCGGCCGGTCGTGATTTCCGGGCCGAAGAGGACGAAGCCGCGGGCCGAAATCCGGTCGCAGTGATCAGTCATCGGCTTTGGCAGCGCCGATGGAATGGAGACCCGGGCGTGATCGGCAAGGAGATCGTGATCAACAATCATCCATTCACGATCATTGGCGTGGCCGCGAAGGACTTCCGCGGCTATCAGTTGCCCACGGCGCATAGCGTCTGGGTGCCGCTGCACATGGCTCCGCAAATCCAGGCGTCCGGCGACGAGCGCTTTGTGGGTCGTCAATTCACCTGGCTTCGGCGTTTGGCAGGCCGGCTCAGGCCCGGAGTGAGCGTGGCGGAAGCGGAGGCGAACCTCGCTGTGTTGAGCCGACAGTTGGAAGACGCTTACCCGGCGGAGAACAAGGACCGATCCTTTCGCGCTTTCGAATACAGCCCATTTCCCGCCGCCAACAAAACCGCTCCGCGCGTCTTTGCCTCTGTGCTGGCCGGAATGACCTTGCTCGTGTTACTGGTGGTCTGCGCCAATATCGCCAGCCTGTTCGTCTCGCGCGCCGCTTCGCGTCAGCGCGAGTCGGCGGTCCGGCTGGCGCTGGGTTCCTCGCGCGGCCGCCTTGTTCGCCAGGTGCTCGCCGAGGGGTCGATCGTCGCTGCGATCGGCGCGGGACTTGGTCTCTTGATTGCGACGGAGGGGGCTGGTCTGCTGCTCAGCCAAGTGCCCGGAGAGGCCGGCGAGCCCGTGGCGATCGATCTGGCGGCGGATTGGAGAGTCGTCGGATTCGCAGGTGCCTTGGCGTTGCTCAGCACCTTGGGGATCGGTTTATTGCCCGCTCTTCAGGCCGTGCGGGTGGATCTGTTGCCGGCGCTAAGATCGGGTGAAGGCTCGCATTCGTCGCGCCGCTCCCGACTGCGTTCAACGCTGGTGGCAGTGCAAGTAGCAATCTCCGTCATCCTGCTGGTCGTTTCGGGACTGATGTTCCGCAGTCTGAGCCTGCTGCGGGAAATTGATCCCGGAATGCGCGTTAACAAGCTGGTGCTGGCCAATATCGATCCGCGGCTGAACGGCTACGATGACGAGCGCAGCCGCAGATTTAACCAGGTTCTTCTCGATCGCCTCCACGCGACACCCGGCATCGAGGCAGCCTCGCTCGCGGCCATGCCGCCGTTCGGCGGAGGAATGAGCCGTGGGAATGTGCATGGTGGGCGTGTGGCCCCGACAGAAGCGTTCTCGTGCAGTTTGAATTTCGTCACCGCTGATTATTTCCGCACCACGGGGATTACCCTGCTGCGTGGACGCGAGTTTTTGCCGAATGAACCGCGGGATTCCCGTGCCGTCATCGTTAATCAAACTCTTGCTCAAAAACTGTGGCCGAACAGCGATGCGCTCGGTGAGCTTCTCCACTTCGCCGGCCACACAGAGGAGCCGATGCAGGTTGTCGGAGTCGTCAGCGACAGCATTTACCGCGATCTCGCGTCGGAAGCCAGGCAACCGCGACCGTATTATTATCGGCCGCTCGGCTCTCAAATCTCCGATTTGCCCATTTGTTTGCACGTCCGCGCGGCGGCCGATCCCACCGCGCTCCTCCGCTCGGTGCGGCAGGTCGTGGCCGAGCTTGACCCGCACCTTCCGCTGTTTCGCGTGCGAACGCTCAACACGCTGCGCGATGAGGCGTTCTGGCAGCAACGGCTGGCGGCCGGACTGGTAACCTTCAGCGGAGGGCTGGCGATCGTGCTGGCCACCGTCGGTCTTTACGCCGCGCTCGCCCAGGAAGTGAGCCGTCGGAGACGCGAGATTGGGATTCGCCTTGCATTGGGCGCAGACCGCCCCGACGTGTTGCGACTGATCCTGCGGCAGGGGATGAAGCTCACCGCAATCGGAGCGGCGTTTGGACTGGCCGCGTCCCTCGGAATGACCCGGGTGCTGCGCAATCTCCTCTACGGCGTCAGTCCATCCGATCCACCCACGTTTGTGGCGGCGTGTCTTCTGATATGCGCAGTGACGATCCTGGCTTGCTGGCTGCCGGCACGACGCGCCGCGAAAGTCGATCCCATGGCGACGCTGCGTTATGAATGATCTCAAATTCGCCTTCCGCCAACTGCTTAAGAACCCCGGCTTCACCGCCGTGGCCGTGCTCACGCTTGCGCTCGGCATCGGGGCGAA
>QHNT01000304.1 GCA_003218515.1 Verrucomicrobiota bacterium
TCAAATCATCGGCGTTATGCCGGCGGGTTTCGATTTTCCCGGCAAGCAGATCGAACTTTGGGAACCGCATACGTCACACCCTCGATGGGACACGCTCAAAGCAGATCGATACTACGATCAGTGGGAAGTCGTCGGACGCTTCAAGCCGAAGGTCACTCCTCAACAAGCGCAGGCGGAAATGACCGCGATTGGGGAGGCGCTGGCAAAAGAATATCCAACCCAGGACCCGGACTTCGCTGGCTTTGGTGTCAACGTCGTTCCGCTCATGGCTCAGGTGGTTGGAACGAAGACGCCGCTAGCACTCTCCGTCTTGTTCGGCGCGGTGATTCTGGTGCTGCTCATCGCTTGCGCCAATGTCGCCGGGCTGCTCTTGGCACGAGGAACAGCGCGCGCTCGCGAAATTGCGATTCGAACAGCGCTCGGCGCAACTCGCGCACATCTTACTCGCCAACTGTTGACGGAAGGGACGGTCCTCGCATTGGGCGGAGGTGCTTTTGGCGTCTTGCTCGCCGAAGCTGCCATCCGGTCCCTGGTCGCCATCGGGACGAGCAACCTGCCTCGGCTGAACGAAATCAGCATCAATGGCGTGGTACTCATCTTTGCCGCGGGTGTCTCGCTCGTTTCGGGAGTGATTTGCACTGTTGCCCCTGCGTGGATGGTTTCCCGTTCGAATCCAAATCTCTCGCTCAAGCAACGTGGCCCAACCCTGACATTGGGGCTGGGAGGACAACGGATGCGCCACGCTCTTGTCACCGCCCAGATCGCGCTGGTGGTGGTTTTGCTGACGGGAGCGGGTCTGCTGATCCGGAGTCTTCATCGAGTTCTCAAGGTGGATGTGGGTTTTCAACCTGAGCGTGTCCTGGTGATGCAAATCGAGTATCCGCAGTCGAAGACAGAGGTCCAAGTCGCTGGCCTTTATCAGCAAGTCCTGGAGCGCGTCGCGGCGCTTCCTGGAGTGAAGACGGTGGGCGCGGTCAGTGAGTTCTTCATCCAAAGAAATCCGGGTGCGACTGTGACGGTCGAAGGAGAGCGAGTGCCCTCGGGCGGGCAATTGGCCCGGCACGCCGTCAGCCGGGATTTTTTTCAGACGTTGGGTGTTGAGCTGGTGCGAGGACGGTATTTCTCGGAAGAGGACTTTCGAGAAATGAAGCCCGCGGGCTACCGAGTGACGATTATCAACGAGACGATGGCGCGCCGCCTCTGGCCTGGAGTTGATCCGATTGGCAAGCGGTTTAAGGACGGCGGTCCGGACTCGACGGATCCGTGGCTGGCCGTTGTCGGCGTCGTAAGAGATATGCGACGTCAGGGGCTGGAGAAGCAACCGATCATGCAGGCATTTGTCCCCCGAATGTCCTGGTCTTCCCGAAGTCAGCACCTCCTAGTTCGGACGGAGGCTGATCCTGCATTACTTGCTTCTTCAGTGCGCGAGGTAGTGAGATCGATAGACAAGACGCTTCCTTTGTTCGGGGTCACCACTGCCGAACGTTGGCTGAATGACTCCGTGTCTGAACGACGGTTTCACACTCTCACTCTGAGCCTATTTTCCTGTCTGACACTGCTCTTAGCGGTGGTGGGGATTTTCGGACTGCTGAATGCCTCCGTCGTACAACGCACCCATGAGATGGGCATCCGCATGGCGTTGGGAGCGCAAACGCATGACGTGCTCCGCCTCGTGGTTGGCCAGGGGATGCGGCTGACTCTAGTGGGCTTAGCGACCGGACTGGTTGGTGCCTCAGTGGTAATGCGAGTGATGACGAGTTTGCTTTATGAAATCAAGCCGACCGATCCATTTACGTTTCTCGGCGTGTCTCTGGTTCTGTTTTTCGTAGCCTTGCTTGCGTGTTGGTTGCCTGCCCGGCGCGCAGCGAGAATCGATCCGATGGAGGCGCTGAGATATGAATGAAATCGAAGCTCAACCACTTGCGCCGGTTGAAACATTTCGCTCCGCTACGGGGTTCATTGTTCACGGATGTGGCGAGGGAAACTCGCCGCGTCGTTCACTACCAACAAACTGTCACGAACCATTCATCACCATGAAACTGATCCCATTACTGCTGTTCGCCGGGTGTCTCGCCGTCTCGGCTGAGACCGAGGAACAAATCAACAAACGCTTCACCGTTCAGCCGGGCGGCAAACTCGTCGTGGACGTGGACTTTGGGTCCATCGACATCAGCACCAACGCGTCGAGCGAAGTCACCGTGGACATCAGCCGCAAAATCAGCCGGAGGAACAAGTCCAGCGAAGAAGAGTTTCTGCGCGAGCGTCCGGTGACGTTCTCACAGGACGGCAACACCTTGACAATTCAGTCGCGCGCGAAAAGCAAGATTGGTTGGTCCTGGCGCGGCTCGCAGCGCACGGAGGGCAAATACATCATCACCGTGCCGGCACAGTTCAATCCGAAGCTCAAAACCTCCGGCGGCGGAATTAGTGTGAGTGGCCTTACCGGAGAGACGAAAGCGGACACGAGCGGCGGCGGGCTGAAGTTCACGCGCCTGCACGGGCCGCTGGACGGCGCGACATCAGGTGGCGGCATCCGCGTCGCGTACTGCGAAGGTACACTGAGGGTGCGCACCAGTGGGGGCGGCATTGACGTGTCTGGCGGTTCTGGTACGTTATCGGGTGATACCTCGGGCGGCTCGGTCACCGTGAAAGAATTTCGCGGGCCGATTCGGGTCGAGAGCACCGGTGGCGGCATCACCCTCGAAAACGTGGCCGGCAAGGTCGAGGGTTCAACTTCCGGCGGCTCCATCTCCGCCTGGTTTTCGACGCCGTTGTCCGATGAAGTGAAACTGGGAACATCCGGCGGCGGGGTTACCGTGCATCTCGCGCAGGATTCCGCGTTCGATCTGGACGCCGCCACGTCCGGCGGCGGGGTGACCAGCGACCTGCCGGTAACGGTCAGCGGCAAAATCGCTCGCGACCATCTCAAAGGCCCGGTCAATGGCGGCGGCAAACCCGTGGTCCTCCGCACCAGTGGCGGAAGCATTCACGTGAAGAAACTCTGATCGGAGAGTCGATCCGATGGAGGCGCTCCGTTGTGAATGACAAATGACGAATTCCCGATGACGAAAGGAGTGCGGAATAAGCAATCGACACTGACAACTGACCACTGACAACGAACCATGAACGACCTCAAATTCGCCTTTCGCCAACTGCTGAAGAACCCCGGCTTCACCGCCGTGGCCGTGCTCACGCTCGCGCTCGGCATCGGGGCGAACACGGCGATTTTTAGTGTTGTGAATGCCGTGCTTCTTCGACCTTTGCCGTTCAAAGAGCCTGCGCGACTTGTTACAGTCTGGGAGCGCAATCCAAAACAAGGCTACGACCAGAACGTTGCGGCTCCCGCGAACTTCCTTGATTGGAAAGCCCAGAGCCAGTCGTTCGAGCAGTTGGCGATGTTCGGCGAAGCGCATGGCTATAATTTAACCGGCACTGACGAGCCGGTGCGGGCGAACGGATTCGCGGTGACAGCCAATCTCTTTCAAACCCTCGGGGTAAATCCGGCGATTGGCAGAAATTTTTCAATTGAAGAAGAGACGCAGGGGCATGACCACGTCGCGATCCTAAGTCATGGTCTTTGGCAAAGGCGATTCGGTTCCGACAAGAATATCCTGGGGAAGACCATTTCACTCGATGGCAATTCGTACACGATCATCGGTATAATGCCAGTGGGGTTTTCATATCCAGGCGGGACGGGAGCATTTCTCGGAGGCATGTTTTTCAATCCTACGCCTGAGTTGTGGCTGCCGTTGGCCCTCTCCGCGGAGACGCGACAAGCGCGGGGTTGGCATGATTGGCAGGTTATTGGACGACTGAAGCAGGGAGTTTCGTTGGAGCACGCGCGCAAAGAAATGGACAACCTTCAGGCGCGAATGGAAAAGGCGAATCCGGGAAATTTCATGGGCACCGGTTGCACTCTGATTGCGCTGCGCGAGCAGAGCATCGGAGACGTGGAAACAACGTTGCTGGTTTTATTGGGAGCGGTGGCCTTCATACTCCTCATCAGCTGCACGAATGTGGCGAATCTTTTGCTGGCGCGCGCGGCGGCGCGTCAAAAAGAAATCGCAATCAGGGCGGCGCTAGGCGCCAGCCGCTGCGCTTTGGTGCGCCAGTTACTAACTGAAAGCGCCCTCCTCGCCCTCTGCGGCGGCGTTCTCGGTTCAGCTCTCGCGTGGTGGGGCGTGGGCGTGCTCGTCACAAAGGCAAGTGACAAAATCGCCCAAACAACGCCGGGCTGGAATGAGATTGGCCTCGATCTCCGCGTCCTTGCGTTTACGTTGATTGTTTCGCTGGCCACCGGCCTCCTTTTTGGACTTGTCCCGGCGCTACAGACGACGAAATCCGATGTGAACGAGACCCTCAAAGAGAGTGTGCGCGGTTCAACTGAAGGCGCACGGCGAAATCGGTTTCGGAGTTTTCTGATTATCAGTGAAGTCGGACTCGCCACGGTGTTGCTGGTAGGAGCCGGTTTGTTGCTCCAAAGTTTGCTCCGATTGCAGAACGTCAATCCTGGTTTCAATCCCGTGCGCGTCCTGACGATGGAGCTTGGACTGCCGGAAACGACATTTCCTGATGCCAAAGAGCGGAACGCCTTTGTCGAACGCTTGCGCGACCGGCTCAAAACTGTTCCTGGACTGGAATCTGTGGGAGCCACATCCGCTTTGCCTTTATCGGGAGCTGCCGGCAATTTCGCTTTCGAAATAGATGGGCGGCCCCCCTTGGAGCCAGGAAAGTTTCAGACAGCCGAGGTTACCTCAATCACGCCCGATTACTTCAGTGCCATGCAGATTCCCTTACGCGCCGGACGTCTGTTCGACACACGTGACCGGGAGGGAGCGCCGCGCGTTGCGATTATCAGTCGCGCTCTCGCCGGGCGATATTTTCCCAATGAAGACTCGATCGGCAAGAAGCTGAGGTTTTTCGGCGACGAGCCGTGGACCATTGTGGGAGTCGCCCAGGATGTGAAGCATCGTGCCTTGGACAGCAGCTCGCAGCCGGCGCAGTCCCGGATTCTTTTTGACGCAGGAATTTTCATCCCCTATGCGCAGGCGCATTACGGGAGCACGGTCGGATTCGCTATGCGCAGCAAAGCTGTTCCGATGACTCTGAGCAGCTCGGTTCGCGCTGTCGTACACGAGATTGACCCGCACCAAGCGATAGCGAAGCTGCGATCCATGGAAGCGGTCGTGAGTAGTTCTATTGCCCAGCCGCGCTTTCGAACTCTGCTCCTTGGGTTGTTTGGAGCATTAGCGGTGGCATTGGCCGCCATCGGTCTGTACGGGGTTCTTGCTTACACCGTCACACAACGAACTCACGAAATTGGAATTCGCATGGCGCTGGGCGCTCAGATGCGCGATGTCCTCAGCCTGATCGTGCGCCAGGGTATGACTCTTGCAGTTGCCGGTGTCGCGCTCGGTTTAATGGCGGCCCTCGCCTTAACGCGAGTTCTGTCGTCGATGCTTTACGAAGTGAAGCCAACTGATCCGATAACCTTTGGAAGCGTCGCGCTTCTGTTAACTGCGGTCGCGTTTCTCGCCTGTTTCATTCCCGCTCGCAGCGCCGCGAAAGTCGATCCGATGGAGGCACTGCGTTATGAATGATCTCAAATTCGCCTTCCGCCAACTGCTGAAGAACCCTGGCTTCACCGCCGTGGCGGTGCTTACACTCGCGCTGGGTATTGGAGCCTGCACGGCCATGTTCAGTGTCGTCCATGCGGTGCTCCTGAGACCGCTGCCGTTTCAGGAATCCGATCGATTGGTTTGGATCGAGAATTCCGGGTCGGGCGGCATGTCCGCCATCACGACGCGGGTGGACAATTTCCTCGACTGGCGCGATCAAAATCAGTCGTTCGAAAAACTGGGCGCCTACTTCGCGTTCTTCGATTATGTGCGTTATACGCTGACCGGCGCGGGGGAACCGCAGCGGCTGCGCGGCGTCGGCATCTCTCAGAACTTTTTGGATGTGCTCGGTGTGCGACCCATGCTGGGCCGCAGTTTCACCGAGGAAGAGTGTGTCTGGAACGGTCGCAAGGCGGCCATTTTGAGTCATGCCTTCTGGCAGCAGCATTTTGGCAGTGACCCTCGAGTGGTCGGACGCGTCGTCACCATGAACGGAGACCCGACCGAAATCGTGGGTGTCCTGCCGCAGACGTTCGATTTCGACGCCGTGTTTTCAGCGGGAATGAAGGTCGAGATGCTGGTGCCGTTCCCGCTGGTCGAACAGACTGCGCGATGGGGTAACACTATTTTCGCCATCGGCCGTCTGAAGCCTTCAGTGACAGTCGCGCAGGCGCAGGCGGAATTTGAAGTGATCAACGAGCGACTGCACAAAACGCATTCGGAGCGCGGGACGGACTTCGGCGCCCGGATGACTGGATTGGAAGAGAGCATTCGTGGTCGGTTTCGCACTGCATTTCTCATTCTTTCCGGAGCCGTTGCCTGTGTTCTGCTCATCGCGTGTGTAAACCTGTCCAATCTGCTGCTTGCGCGCGCGAATGCGCGACGAAAGGAGCTGGCCGTGCGAGTAGCGCTGGGTGCTGGCCGGTGGCAGCTGATTCGGCAGGCAATGACCGAAAGTCTGATGCTCGCCCTCTGCGGTTGCGCGCTCGGTACACCACTCGCTTTTGTGGCGGTTCCCGGTCTGTCCCGCCTGGAAGCGTTCAGTATTCCCTTGCTGAAAACTACCACTGTGGACGCGACCGTTCTGATGTTCACCATCCTGCTGTCGTGCCTTGCCGGACTGCTCTGTGGAATTCTGCCGAGCTTGCAGCTATTCGGTCAGGACTTGCGAGAGCACTTGAACGAATCCGGTCGGGGCGGCGGCGCAGGCAAGCAGTCTGTTTCCATTCGCAACGCGCTGGTTATTTCCGAAGTGGCCGTTGCGTGCACGCTGCTGGTCGGTGCAGCGTTGCTGATCCGCAGTTTTGTCGATCTGTTGAAAGTAAGTCCTGGATTTCAACCGCAGCAGGCGGCGGCGTGGCGGGTTGATCCTTCCTGGCAGGTCGATCCGATGTCACCGTTATCATCGCGCGCCCAGCGCAATCGCTATTACGACGAGTTGGTCCAGCGGATTGAGGCGCTGCCTGGCACCGAATCGGTCGGATTGACCGACACGCTTCCTTTGGGCCGCAATCGGCAGTGGGACGCGGGAGCCAAGGGCGAAACCTATCCACCGGGGCAATACCCCGACGCATTTCCGCGAATTGTCGATCACCGTTATCTGCAAACCATGCGGATTCCTTTGCGCGGCGGACGTTACTTCGATGTTCGGGACACAGCCGAAGCGGAACATGTGATCATCATTAACGAAACGATGGCCCGCCGTCTGTGGCCTGGCCGGGATGCAATCGGACAAATCGTTCAAACCGGCGGCGGAGACTGGAGGGTGATTGGAATCGTT
>QHNT01000305.1:0-5556 GCA_003218515.1 Verrucomicrobiota bacterium
CTACGCAAGGCGACAGATGATACGCCTTTGCTCAGTGAGGATGTCCGTTTTTGCGCAGAACTCATAGCGGAAGACTATCTCGTTGGCAACGTCTCCCGCGACGGAGACGGCATTCCGATAGGAGTCGGACTTACGGGCATCACCGTCAAAGGAAGACTGTTCTTGCAGCAATTACAGTCCGAAGAGCGTAAGGAATCCTTCAGGAGCAAGATGATTAAAGTCTCCCTGATCGTTGGTGGATACATATTGGCCGCACTGGTGAAATGGATTGAGAAACAATTAGGTCTTTAACCGCAATTTGTTTGCTTCCGTCTTGTTTTTCCTCTTTTTATTTAGCAGATTGTGCCAACAAACCAGCAACCCGCGTATGACAACACTATGAATCCAGATGAGGCAGTGGAGATGGAGAATCTTCGCGCAATTGTAAAGGACCAGGCAACGAAGTTGGAGCTTCTTTCGGAGCAGTTGGCATTGGCGCTTCGTTCCAACAAACAGTTGCTTGAAGCCAACGCACAATTGAGCATGAATTTGCTCCCATGTCGAAAGCCCCGCAGAAGCCTTAATAGATGCCGTCCTTTGGTGGTTTGGGGTAACAATGTAAGTAATTCCCCAAATTAGGGCACTACCTCTCTCCGTTCCGGCTTTACCGCCGGACTCAAATCTGCCATCTTGACGGTCATTGAACGGCGGGCGCGGAGCCGGGTCAAAAGGCGTTGATGCGGGCATGAACTTCCTGATGAATCCTTGAAGCAAGCGATCCGCCATGGCTTTCCCCCTCGCTCATCCCGCTGCGGTGCTGCCGCTGCGACGCTTCTGCTCCAAGCATCTCAATTTTACGGCGTTGTTGATTGGCGCCGTCGTGCCGGACCTGAGTTACTGCGCTCACGGTCTTGGCCTGGGTCAGTTTGCCCACACCCTGCGAGGCTGCTTCGGCTTCTCTCTGCCGGTCGGTTGGCTGGCGATGCTGATTTTCTACGGTGTGGGCGAACCGCTGCTGAGAGCGTTGCCCGCTCCGCACCGGGACGTGCTGCTCCCGGCGTGCCGGCGAAACCCCGGTGAATGGTGGTACGCGGCGCCGATTTCGCTGTTGATCGGAGCGCTGACGCACGTTTTCTGGGATGGGTTTACGCACGACACCGGATGGTTGGTCGAACGCTCTTCGTTTCTTCAAACCGATTTGTTCCGCGTGGAAGGTTATCGCTTCAGGATGTACCGCCTGCTTTGGCACCTGAGCAGTTGGACCGGGCTGGCGCTATTGGTCTGGGTTTATGTCTCTGCCGTAAAAAGGTCAACCGGATCCGCAAAACTCTATTCCGCACGGGAGAAGCGCAGCTACCTCAAGTGGGTGGCGATTCTGATGCTTCCTTTGGCCGGTGTGCTGCCGTTTGGTCTTTATAATCTGGCGAAAGGCTCCTGGACCTTGCGAGTGCTGGCACACAGTGTTCACGATGCTCTGGAGGCGTACTTGGGTGTCCTGGTGGTGCCTCGATTCCATCGGCGCGGATTGCGCGCTCAAGCCAACGACCGCCCCCGGCGCGGCCCGAACCCTGGCCGCCGAAGCGGCGCGCGAGGATTTTGAGGTCATCGTCGCCGCCGGCGGAGACGGCACGGTAAACGAAGTGCTCAATGGCATCGCCGAAGACCCGGAGAATCTGTTGCGCGTTCGCCTGGGTGTGCTGCCGCTGGGCACCATCAACGTCTTCGCGCGCGAGCTTGGTTTGTCGCTCGATTGGCGGCGCGCCTGGGGAATCATCCGCCGCGGCCGCGTCGCAGCCATTGATCTGCCGCAGGTGGAATTCACCGCGAACGGCGAACCGCAACGCCGTTATTTTGCCCAACTGGCCGGGGCGGGACTTGATGCGCGAGCGATTGAGCTGGTGAATTGGAACCTCAAGAAAAAAATCGGTTTCTTCGCCTACGTGGTGGCGGTGATGAGCGCATTTCGTCGCGAACCCTCCAGCATCCTCATCGACGGTCTTCTGCAACCGATTTCCGGAGAACAGGTCCTCGTCGGAAATGGAAGGTTTTACGGCGGACCAGTCGTGGTTTTTCCCAATGCCAAACTTTCAGACGGTTTGCTTGACGTTTGCGTGTTCCCGCGCGTGACCTGGCGGACGGTGATGAGCTGCGCTTTGGGACTTGTCATTGGCCGGCTGCACAAGGCGGGCGGCGCCCGGCATTTTCAGGCCGCGTCATTCACGTTGACGGCGCCGACGCCGGCACCGCTCGAAATCGATGGCGAAAAAATCGGTGAATTGCCGGCGCGCTTCTCCATCCGACGACAGTTGCTCCAGGTCCTTGTGCCTTGATCGGTGCGGGAAAGGCGGGCGTTATGATCAATCCACCTTATCCTGTGGCAACTGTTTTTAGCTGCGATCTTGCGCAGCTATACTGGTTGCCAGAAGTAATTTCCAATCAATGTCGCCTGCGGGCACTCCCCTCACCCGGCTAAAGCCACCCTCTCCCCTCATCCGTATCTGTAGCGTGGTAGGGACATCGCGCTGCGATGTCCCCGCCCGCTTAGTAGCGTGCGGAATGAAGTCCAAAACGCGTTCCCCAAAACAACGCGTTGCGCCGCTGCACGCGGCGCCGACGGCGCAGCGCGCCGTCTCTACCACCACGCTAAACACGCACCCTCATCCGATGAGGGGAGAGGGAAGGCATTCGAGAAGATAAAATCTCCGCGACACTTTAACGAAAAAGTTTCAGTGTCGCCTTCAAAAATGGCACCGAAGCCGGTTTACTTTTGAAAACCTGCCGAACTTGACCACTGCCAACGAGATGGCTACTTTTCGGCCTGGCAAGACCCGTATGCGGATTCCCATTTCTATTCCTGGTGAACGCTTTTTTCATTGCCTGGCCTCGTCCTCCTTTTGGCTGACGCTGACGATCCTTCTGAGCGGCATCCTGTTTCCAGGTCGAATGCTGGCCCAGATCAGCGTCTGGACGCAGCACAACGACAACGCGCGCACAGGACAGAACACCAACGAAACGGCTCTAACGCTCTCCAACGTCAATACGAACACGTTCGCCAGGCTGTTCACGCATCAGGTCGATGGATATGTTTACGCCCAATCCCTTTGCGTTCCCAATGTGACGATCCCGAATAAAGGCACGCACAACGTCATCTTTGTCGCCACGGAACACGACAGCGTTTACGCTTTCGACGCCGACAGCGGCGCCGGCACAAACTCGGCGCCATTGTGGCAGGTCAGCTTTCTCAATCCGGGCGCCGGGATTACGACCGTCCCCACCGGCGACGTCAATTCGACCGACATTGTGCCGGAAATCGGCATCACCAGCACGCCGGTGATCGACACCAACACCGGAACCATTTACCTGGAGGCGAAAACGAAAGAACCGGGAAGTGTTTATCGTCACCGCCTGCACGCGCTGGACATCACCAGTGGCGCGGAGCGAACCGGCAGTCCGGTCTTGATTCAGGCGACCGTACCGGGGACTGGGGATGGAAGCAGCGGCGGTCAGGTGCCTTTCAATGCGTTGCGGCAGATGAACCGGCCCGGTCTGTTGCTGCTCAACGGCGTGGTTTACATCGCCTACGCCTCACACGGCGACAATGGCCCCTATCACGGCTGGGTGCTCGGCTACAACGCGCAGACGCTCCGGCAGGTTGGGATGTATAACACGGTGCCCAACGGCGGGTTGGCGGGAATCTGGCAGGGTGGCGGCGGGCCGGCTGCGGATGGGAACGGGAATATTTACTTCGAGACGGGCAATGGCACGTTCAACACGAACTACTCAAACCCTAGCAGCTTGAGTCTGGGCGACAGCTTTATCAAAGTCGCCACCACCAATACTTCTCCCAACAACCTGCTGGTGATGGTTGACTACTTCACGCCGTTTAATCAAGCCGCGCTCAATTCTATCGACAACGACCTCGGCTCAGGGGGACCAGTGGTGCTGCCGGATGCGGTGGGTAGCGCGGCCCATCCCCACTTGTTGATTGGGTCAGGCAAAGAAGGGAGGATTTACCTGTTGGACCGCGACAACCTGGGTCATTTCAATTCGGTGAACGACAGCCAGATCGTGCAATCGATTTCCGGCGCCATCGGGCACCAGTTTGGATTGCCGGCTTATTTCAATCGCCGCATCTATTTCCAGGCCGACAGCGATCATCTAAAGGCGTTTCGTTTTTCCAACGGCGTCTTGATCACGACGCCGGAAAGCCAGGCGACAACACCGGCCTTTGGATACCTGGGATCGACTCCGAGCATCTCGGCCAACGGGACGAACCAGGCGATTGTGTGGGTGCTGCAAAACGATTCGTTTGCGAGCGGCGGGCCGGCCATCTTGCACGCCTACAACGCCACGAACCTCGCGCAGGAACTTTACAACAGCAACCAGGCGGGCAGCCGCGATCAGGCGGGCGGGGCGGTCAAATTCACTCTGCCGACGGTGGCCAACGGCAAGGTTTATGTCGCCGGACAGTATCAGGTGTCGGCTTTCGGCCTGGCCAGCGGTCGAACAGCCGCGCCGGAGATTTCACCCAACGGTGGAGTGTTCACGAATTCCATTGTGGTCACGATCTCTACCACGACGCCCGGCGCTTCCATCTATTACACCCTGGACGGCTCGACGCCGACGAGCGCCTCCACGCTTTACACCGGCCCGTTCACGATGACCAGCTCGGGCGTAGTCAAGGCCATCGCCACCAAGACCGGACTGGTGGACAGCGCGGTGGCGACGGCTACTTTCCTTAACAGTCTGGCCGTGGGCAAAGGAACCGGATTGACCGGACGTTACTGGTCCAACCAATTGAAGACCACCAACGGGACGCCGACCCTGGTGCGCCTTGATCCGACCGTGAACTTCGATTGGGGCGAAGGCTCACCGGCCCCCGGCATCAGCACGAATAGTTTTACCGCCCTCTGGACCGGCCAGGTGCAGCCTCAGTTGTCCGAAACGTACACCTTTTACACATTCACCGACGATGGTGTGCGTTTGTGGGTGAACAACCAGCTCATCATCGATCAATGGATCGACCAACCGCCGACCGAGTGGACCGGCACGATTGCGCTCAACGCCGGCCGGCGCTACGACATCAGAATGGTCTATTACGAAAACGCCGGCGGCGCAGTGGCGACACTGTCCTGGAGCGGTCCATCCACGCCCAAGGCCATCATCCCGACGAGCCAGCTTTATCCGACCAACGATGCCCCTCCAACTGTCACGCTGACCAGCCCGGCCAACGGGGCGGTGTTCGTGGCTGACTCTGCCACCATCCGGGTGAGCGCCAACGCCAGCGATCCGGATGGCAGCGTCAGCAAAGTCGAATTCTATTTGGGCGCCAAACTCATGACGCTGACCAACAGCCCTTATGCATTCACCTGGACCAAAATCGGGCCGGGCAATTACACCTTGACCGCTGTCGCCACGGACAACGGCGGAATCGTGGCCACGTCCGCACCGGTGAACCTCACGGTCAACGCCGCTTACAACGCCGGTTACGGCCTGACCAACCGGCCTTTGGCCACGGCGTTTCTGAACATGCCCAGCACGTTCAACGGCGCATTCCCGCTGCTTCTCTCGCAAACC
>QHNT01000305.1:5585-19973 GCA_003218515.1 Verrucomicrobiota bacterium
CACGGCGTTCCTGAACATGCCCAGGACGTTCAACGGCGCATTCCCGTTGCTTCTCTCGCAAACCGGCGCCTTCATGGACACGCCGACGCTCGCGCACGCCAACGGCTTGATCACGTATAACGTCAATACGCCGTTGTGGTCGGACGACGCCTTCAAGACGCGCTGGTTTTCCGTGCCGAACGATGGTGCGCCGTTCACGCAAAGCGAACAAATCGGATTCGCGACAAACGGCGAATGGACGTTCCCTGCCGGAACCGTCTTTGTGAAACACTTTGAACTGGCGACCAATGACCTGGACCAGACGATGCGGAGGCGGTTGGAAACGCGCCTACTGGTGCGCGATACCAACGGCGCCGTTTACGGCGTTACCTACAAGTGGCTGCCGCCGGACTACACCGACGCCAGTTTGCTGACCAACAGCCTGAGCGAGGACATCATTATCCAGACCGCGAGCGGGACCCGAACGCAGACCTGGTATTATCCCAGCTCGCAGGATTGCCTCACCTGCCACACGCCCGCCTCCGGCTATGTCCTCGGTGTGAAGACGCGCCAGTTGAACGGGAATTTCCTGTATCCCGACTCCGGCCGCACGGACAATCAACTTCGCACGCTCAATCAGCTCGGCCTCTTTTATCCGTCAATCACCAACGAGGTTGACATCACAAACTATCCGCGCCTCGTCGCCGTCACGAGCACCAGCGCGACGCTCGAAGCTCGGGCGCGTTCCTACATCGACGCCAATTGCGCCCAGTGCCACCGTCCCGGCGGCCCGCAGACCACGTTTGACGCGCGTTACGACACGCCCTTGACGAATCAGAACATCATCAACGGCATCCTGGCAAAAGGGGACCTGGGCTACGACAATGCTCGAGTCGTCGTTCCCAAGGACGTCCTGCGCTCGGTGCTCTACGACCGCATGAACACCACGGATCGGCTCATTAAGATGCCCACCCTGGCGCGCAATCTCCTCGACACGAACGCGGCCATAACCATCGCAGACTGGATCAACAGTCTGCCCGGCGTGCCCGCGCTCGATCCGCCGACCATCCAACCGCCGGGCGGCACGGGCGTCGGCTCGTTGACCGTCACGATTCAACACAGCGATCCGTCGGCCCGGTTGTATTTCACGCTGGACGGCTCGTTGCCCACCACCAACTCGACGCTCTACGCCGGGCCCATCACGCTGACCAACACCGCGACGTTGAAGGCCAAGGCGGTCGAGGCCGGGTTCAACGACAGCGTCGCTGCCACGGCCACCTTCGCGATCCGTCCGCCCGTGCAATTCGGGTCGTGGTCGTTCAACGCCAACGGCCAGTTCCAGATTCAGTTGAAGGGCTTGGCCGGCAAGACCTATGTCTTCCAGTCGTCCGCCAATCTGATCGACTGGGTCTCGCTCAGCACGAACGTGGCGCCCGCCGGCCTGTTCCAATTTGTCTATCTCTCGTCCACGAATTTTCCGTATCAGTTCTACCGCGCCATCGAGGAGCCATAGCCTCGCCTTTTGCTTTGACAGCGCCGCGCTTTGGCGATGCAATTCGCTCATTCAATTCAACCCGCAGGACAAATTATGACGAAATCAATTCTTTGCGTTGTTTTGACCTCCATGCTCATACCCGCGACCGTTTCCGCCGAAAAAATTCCTGACGACTACAAGATCGGGAGCTTTGCGCTCGGCTGCCAGGCTTACACCTTCAACCGGTTCAGCGTGTTCGAAGCCATCGAGAAGACCGCGCAGGCCGGCGGCAGAGTCATCGAGTTTTTTCCCGGCCAAAAGCTCAGTGCCGACCAGCCCGAGGTGAAATGGGACCACAACGCCACGGACGACGTCATCGAGAAAGTGAAAGCTCAACTCGCCAAGTATCACATCAGAGCCGTGAATTATGGCGTCGTGGGAATACCAAAGGACGAAACGGGGGCGCGCAAGATTTTTGAGTTCGCCAAAAAACTTGGCCTCTACGGCGTCACCACGGAATCGGTCGAGTCCATCGACACCATCGAAAAGCTGGTCAAGGAGTACGACATTCGCGTCGGGTTCCACGACCACCCGAGGCGTGCGGACAATCCAAATTACAGAATGTGGGACCCGAATTACGTCCTGTCCGTCGTGAAGGAGCGCGACCATCGCATCGGCTCTTGCGCGGATACCGGACATTGGGTCCGCTCCGGCCTCAAGCCAGTGGAGTGTTTGCGGATTCTCAAGGGCCGGATCATCAGCAGTCACCTCAAAGACCTGAACGAATTTGGTAAGCCCGAAGCGCACGATTTGCCCTTCGGCACGGGCGTTTCGGACGTTCCCGCCATTCTCAACGAGCTGAAACGCCAGCACTTTGAAGGCAACATCTCCATCGAATACGAGCACAACTGGGAACATTCCGTGCCTGACGTGGCCCAATGCATCGGCTTCGTCCGCGGCTACGAGACGGCAAAAAAATGAATCAGGGCGCCGCCGTCCGCACTCGGAAGAACTGGTTCGCCAAGTTCGTGTAGGGCGTGAACCATTCGCTTTCAGGAAAGCGGCCGGCCAGATTCGTGATCACGCTCAGAGGCGACGCCACGTTTGTTCCCGCCACCACCTCATAAGTTCTATTGGTCACACCGGACCAGCTCAGACGCGCCAGCTTTTCGTTCCACGGCGAGAGGTCGAGTTTGAACGGCGCCTCGGCGACGTTCGGATCGGTTCCCATCAGTTGTTCGCGCGCGTTGTTGTAACCATCGCCATCCGGGTCGTCTTGCGGCCCAAACGCCAGCGGCGTGCCAAAATGCCCTGTTTCCCAGTCGTCATCCAGGCCGTCATGGTCGGTGTCGGTGATGGCCACGCCGTCGATGATGAGCTGAACGCCTTGCACGCTGCCGGTGTTGAGCGGTTCCTCATCGCTGATAAAAACCGTCCAGGCGCCGGCGCTGCTCTCGCCGAAGTGGTGCGTCGAATAATAAGTCCAGTCCGTCGGGCCGGCGGTGTCGTCGAAGTTGACCTGCTGTAGCACGCTGCGCGTGCCTTGCGGCGAGAGGAGCGTGATGCGCAGGTCGCCGCGACGCGAGTGATCGGTCTGCACGCGCACGCCGACATGTTCGCAGACCAGCGTGTTGGTGACGGCGAACGAGTAGATGGCAGGACTGACCTGGAGTTGCGCCTGCGCTGGGCCGTTGGTTTGCAAATAACCGCGCAGCGCCTCACCGTCGTTCTGGGTGATGAACACGCCGGGAATCGGAGCGAAGTCGATGTCCATCAAAATGCGCTCGGCGCCGTTTACATTGTCGTAAACAACGGCGAAGGCCGCGCCGGCGTCGGCCGCGAACTGCAGTTTCTGGGCGAAATCATTCCCACCGCGCTGGACCAAAGCCGCTTTGCCGGACAGATTGGACGCGATAGCGGAGCTGGCAGAACCCACGTCCACCAACGGCAGATTCGCCGTCGCAGCATCGGGATGCAAACCGCTGCCGGGCGAAGCGTGTATGGACATCAGTCCGGTCGGAACGTTCGGTCCGGTGATCAACACGCGCAACGCATCGTCGGGAATCGGCTGAACGTTGTTCGCGGTGAACGTGACTGTGATTGCGGCGGGACGGTTCACCCACGTCCGCGCAAGCGCCACGGCCTGACCTGCGTCGGGCACGCCGAAACCGACGTTCGTGCCGACGATGCTCCTCGAAAACACGTAGTCGGGATCGGCGAAATCGTCGCCGAAACCGCCGGAATTGTATCCGGCGGCGGCGCCCTGCCGATCCGTGCTGAAGATGCCGATGTCCTCGTCGCCGCCGGGCGCCGCCACCAACAGACACGCGCCCCGGTTGCTGTAGGTGGCGGCCCGGCCATTGTCTCGGCGCACGGACGCCACACATATCGCCCGTGGATCGTTGGCATACCCGTCGTCGTTGGCGTCGTCACTTTGGTCAGGCAGATGAGTAAAGGGGTCCAGGCTGCCTCGTCCATTGCCAGCGGAACGCACCATGACGACGCCAAACCCGTCACGACCGAACGCAATGGCATTGGAGATGCCGACGTTTTCCAGCGGCGTTGGCGCCAACTGCGCCAAGTCCGCGTTCCCCCAACTGTGATTTTCGACGCTCACGATGTTGGAGCGGTACTGAAACATGTCCATCATCTGCACGTCGGAAGCGGAAACTTTGTTGCCCAGAAAAATTTTCCAACTCGCCAGTTGGGCTTCCGGCGCCACGCCGCTCATGCCACGGTGATTGTTCCCCTCGGCAACCGCCAGACCGGCAACGATAGTGGAGTGATTGTCGTCCGGGTCCGTCGGCATGGCATTGGTGCTCCCATTGCCGCCGTCGAAATAAAAATGCAGATTGTTGCTGGCACGCGCCACGAACTCGGGATGCGTCAGCTCCACGCCGTCATCTGCCACAGCGACGATGCTTCCGGCCCCGCGTGTAATCGGCCAGGCCGCCCGGACGTTCAGATCAACGCCGAGCGGAGCGCCGTTCCCAGCGCGATTCTCCAGGTTCCACTGATCGAAGAAGTAGGTGTCGTTGGGTTTGGCGGCATAAGGTCCATGCTTCCGGATTTGTTGCCGCCGCCGGATCGGGCAGCTCACCAGCACTTCCGGCCGCGCGGCCAGCCGTTGCGCCTCGCTCAACGCCATCGGCGCATCGCCGGCCTCGAGAACAAAAAAATCCGTCGCAACGATGCGCGAGAGTTGGAGCGAGCTGCCTTTCAAAATCGCCTGAATATCCGTTCCCGGCTTTAATTGTAGCGCCACCTGGCTGCCGAATTCGACGGGGTAATGCGAACCATTTTCCGGCCAGGCTTTCACCCAGGCGGGACGGGCGTTTGTCGATGCCAGGGAGGCGGAAGGCGTGTCCAGCCGGTAGCTTGCCGGCCGAGGTTCTCGAAACAGGAAGTGGGCGTTCGAAGAAACGGCTGGCGACGGCGCGGCCCCGGCCGCGAGTGCCAAACCGACGCATCCGGCGAAAGTCCAAAACCGAAAAAAACTCATCGCTTCGAAAGTAGCAAATAACGGGCCGCGAACCAGGTTTTAACTCCGAGTCGGCCGTTTGAAGTCGGAATTTTGGCCGCAAAAGCTGTTGAGGACCGCGTGTCCGTGGACAACCCTGGTCCGCGCGATGGCCTCGGTGATATATTGCTTGGCCCGCTGCGCGGCGATGGGCAATTCACAACCGCGCGCCAGGTACCCCGCGATCGCGGCCGAGTAAGTGCAGCCCGTCCCGCGCGGGCGCATGCCCCTGACGAACGGCGCGCTGAGCAGCAACTCCACTTTGCCGTCATAGTAGATGTCGATCGCCTCGCGAAGACCGCGCAAATGGCCGCCTTTGACGAGCGCGGCGCAACCGAAACGCGATTTGATTTCGCGCGCCGCGTCGCGCATCTCCTCGACGGACCCGATTTTCCGACCAACCAAAACGGCTGTTTCATCCAGATTTGGTGTCGCCAGCACGGCGAGGGGGAGCAGTTGCGATTGAACGGTTCGCACCGCAGACGACTCAAGCAAACATGCTCCACTCGTAGCGCTCATCACCGGGTCCACGATGAGCGGCGGTCGGTTTCTTCCCTCGAAACAACGCGCGACCACCCGGACAATTTCGCTGGAGAACAACATGCCGGTTTTGGCCGCGGCCGGACGCAAACCCTCCAGCACGGCTTCGATTTGCTGTCGCACGATTTTCGGATCGCACGCCTGAATAGCACGGACGCGGTTGGGATTTTGCGCGGTGACGCAGGTGATGGCGCTGGCGCCGTGCACGCCGAGCGAAGCGAATGTTTTCAAATCGGCCTGAATGCCCGCGCCGCCGCCGCTGTCGGAACCGGCGATGGTGAGAGCCACGGGCATTCTTTTTGCTTGCGCCATCGGCGCTTTGAGTGAATCGCGAACGGCCAGGTCATTTCAACACTGAAGTGGGACTGAAGGTCTTACCAAATTGCGGTCTGGACGGTTATAGCTGGACTTGTTCCCGCCGCACGCGATAGAAGCGCGCGGTCGCGCTTGTCTGGGGAACGACCAGTGATTTGTGTTAAGCGGCCAAGAAGCACCTGGAACGGGAAACCAGTTCGTGCTGCTCAACGACGCTTTGCCTTCCAGCTTATAAACGTAGTCCGTGCCCGGACCGCTCCAGTGGAATTGAAACTGCTGCCTTGCGCGTCCCTCTCAAGCGTTGGAGCGAAGGAAGACTGTCCAGCCGCATGTGAGCACTGTGACACGCGTGCGCGATTCAGTTGTTGGCTTGTTCCGCTCTCACCCGATAAAACCGGGCTGGCGCATTCGTCAGTGGTAACGTCCACTGATTCGTCTTCAGCGGCCAAGCCGCTCCGGGGATCGGAAACCAGTTCGTGCTCGTTAGCGACTCTTTGGCCTCCAGAGTGAAAATATCGTTGGTCCCGACACCGCTCCAATAAAATTGGAGGTTTTGCCCGTCCGGGACGATAGACAAATAAAGCGGCACAGAACCGAGCTCTTTCACGACTGTGTAATCCCAGAATCCGATTGTTGCCTGACCTCCGTGCGAACCGTCGAACGGCTCCAGTTGGGTTGGATTGCCGTCCAGGACTTCGGCAGTAATTTCAGCGAATCCCAGGAACTGGCTGATTTGCCAAGACCATTTCGGAAGCTTCGTATCCAGGAAATTTCGATTGATATTGTCTTTCGCGGCGGCCACGTTGGCCACCACAATCGTCCGATCGTCCGCCGCATAACCCGACCCGTAACGTGAAATCAAATAACGGGCATAGTTGATGTCCTCTTCTTTGGATAGCGGCAGGACATAGGAATCATTGCGCACTACCCTGTCCGGGAGTTCGGCCACCAGAAAATAAACGGTATCCGAGGCCACTACCTGGACTAAGCCTATTGTCAAGATCAGCACCAAGAGTGCGCGACAGAATGATTTCATGACTCACACAAACTAGTCTCAATCTGAATTTGCTCAAGCCGTCGGCGGCTTTGAGATGCTGTTAAGTTTAACCTCGAGCAGCTTCACCAGCGCAGCCGATAGTACCGGGGAGCGACATTTTATAGCACACCAGCGACATGCGGGCACAGGGTGCCTGTTTAAAGACTCGTAGCGGCGGGCGTCCACGCCTGCTGTAGAGGGCGGCATTCTGCCGCACGGAACAGATGTCCGAACAGAGGAGAACCCCTAAAATTCTGCAGTTTCAGCTCGGGCGATATGATGCTCCGACGGGCTGGAAGCCTCGGCTCTACGGCAGGCAGGATGCCCGCCGCTACATCTTTCAAACACGCTTTTGCCGGGCTGGAGACGGTTTTGAGCTTTCGCAGGCCAGGCGTCCCTTCTTGAAGAGCGCAACGGCGGGATGAGTGGAGAGCTTCATGTACCGCGCGCGCGGGCAGGATTCAGCGCTCGTGCGTAATGCTTTGGCTGCACCACACCAACGGAGAACTTCAATGGGGTACAGCCATACAACTGTTTGAATTTCCGGATGAAATGGGATGGATGAACGTAGCCATATTCATAAGAGACTTCCTTGATATGTCTGCCTTGGAGGATGAAAACGGCGGCGTCTCGAAGCCGCAATGCGTCCAGCCATTTCTGAGGCGTTTGCCCGAATCGGTCTCGGAAGTACCGTTCAAGCTGGCGCGGAGAGACCTGGCAAAGCAGCGCGAGCTCGCGCGAACGGTACCGAGCGTCTCGCGCCAACAACGCCCAATCTGCGATGCTGTTCAGATGGCTGTTCATGCGCTGGTCAAGTTTTCCTGTGAGGTCACCCACGTCGGGGTGATGGCTCACGGTCCACCAGGCAATGCGACAGCGCCGCTGAATTGAGATGAAACCCCGTTTTCTTGAGATGAACCCGGGAAAAGGCGGGATGAAATCGGGTTCGCCGGATCGGAAAAGATCTGCTTCGATTTGCCGACCGTTTTGCGCATGCATTGGGACCATGAACCCGCCAGGTAACGTTCAACGTCCAACATCCGACGTTGAACGTTCAAAGTTGGGCGTTGAGCGTTGAACGTTTTCCGCAGGTTCATGGAGAGTCCCTGGATGCGCCACCTTCGGCACCCGACTTTGAACATTGAAGTCTCGAATAGGAACTCCATATATTCTGCACATGGACAAAGACCGTGTGTCGGAGATCCTGATCGAGATCGGCACCCTGCTTGAACTCAAAGGGGAGAACCCGTTCAAGACGCGCGCCTATGAAAACGCCGCGCGCGCCCTCGAAAGCCTGACTGAGCCGCTCCAAAAGCTCGTCGCCGAGAACCGTCTTGCCGAAATCGAAGGCATCGGCGAAGGCATCCAAAAAAAGATCACTGAACTGGTCACCACCGGCAAATTGGCTTACTACGACGGACTGAAAGCGTCCATCCCGCCCGGCCTGGCGGAGATGCTCCAAATCCCCGGCCTGGGCCCCAAAAAGGTCAAAGCGCTGAACGAAAAGCTCGGTATCGAAACGATCGACCAACTCGAAGCCGCCTGCAAAGCGGGCAAGGTCGCCACACTGGCCGGCTTCGGCGAAAAAACCCAGAGCAGAATTCTCGAAGGCATCGAATTCAGACGCGCTTACGCGACGCGCCATTTGCTGAGCGACGCGCTCGCGGCAGCCGAACCGATGCTCGACAGCCTGCGCGGTCACAGTGACGTGATCCGCTGCAGCACCGGCGGCAGCGTCCGGCGGCACAAGGAATTGATCGGGGACATCGATTTCCTCGCGTCGTCGAAGAAACCGGCGAACGTCATCGAATTTTTCACCAGCCAACCCGGCGTGGTGAGCGTGAGCGCCAAAGGCGACACGAAGGCGAGCGTGATTTTGCAGGGCGGCATCCAGGCCGACCTGCGTGTGGTGAGCGACGCCGAGTTTCCCTACGCGTTGATGTATTTCACCGGAAACAAGGAGCACAACATCGTGATGCGCCAGCGCGCCATCGAACGCGGGTTGCGGCTCAACGAATACGGCCTGTTCAAGGCGAAAGAGGAGACGCGCGACCCGAAGCTGCTGCTGCGCTGCAAGACCGAGGAGGAAATTTACCAACAGCTCGACCTGCCTTACATCCCGCCTGAATTGCGCGAGGACAAAGGCGAATTTGCCGCCGCTGAGAAAGGCGAGTTGCCCAGGCTCATCGAATGGACCGACCTGAAAGGCTCGTTGCACAATCATTCCAACTGGAGCGATGGCCGGCACGCGCTCGAAGACATCGCCTCTTACGTGCGCGAACTTGGCTGCGATTACTGGGCCATCACCGACCACTCCAAGTCGTCATTCGTGGCCAACGGTCTCGATGCGAAACGGCTGCGCGAACAACTCCAGGCGGTGAAGAAGGTTAACGGGCAAATCGCGGAAGCAGGGAGCGAATTCCGCCTGCTCACCGGCAGCGAAGTGGACATCCTGGCCGACGGCAAGCTCGACTTACCCGATGACCTGCTGGCCGAACTGGATGTTGTCGTCGCCAGCATTCACCAGGGCTTTTCTCAAAACGAATCGGAAATGACCAAACGCATCATCCGCGCTGTCGAAAATCCGTACGTCCACACGATCGGGCATTTGACGGGCCGGTTGCTGCTCGAACGCGAGCCGTACCAGGTCAACCAGCAGGCCGTCATCGACGCCTGCGCTGAAACCGGGACGTGGATTGAACTGAACGCGAACCCGTATCGTTTCGACCTGGACTGGCGGCTCTGGCCTTACGCGAAGAGCAAAGGCGTAAAGTGTGTGATCAATTGCGACGCGCATCGCAATGAGCACGCCGGTTTCCTGCGCCTCGGCGCGGGCATCGCGCGCAAAGGCTGGCTCACGAAGGCGGACGTCATCAACACGCTGCCGTTGAAAGCGCTGTTCAAAGAACTGCGGAAAAAGCGAGGCAACAAATAGCTCGCCGAGCCAGGAGAAACCAACCATGAACCAGAGTCGCATGACGAAGGAAACAAAGGCCGCTTTTACGCTAATCGAGCTGCTCGTTGTGATTGCCATCATCGCGATCCTGGCGGGCCTGCTCCTGCCGGCGCTGGCGCGCGCCAAGGAAGGTGGCCGGCGCGCGTTCTGCATGAATAACCTCCGTCAAATTGGTCTGGGCATCCAGATGTACCGGGAAGATTACATTGACCGTCCGCCCCTTTACCTGGTCAATCCCGGCCGCAAGACCTTCGGGTTTCCGGGCGGCAACACGCCCTACCTGGAGAAGGGTTACGTGGAAAACACAAACACGTTTATCTGCCTGTCCGACCGGACGCACGGGCGCATTCCCATTGATCTGGGGTGGGAATATTTCGGCGATTTCACCACCAGTTACGCCTATCACCTGGGGCCCTCGCAACAAACCACCCCGGAGGGAAGGACCTGGCTCAGGGACCAGGTCAATCGCTGGGGCGCGCGCTTTATCGTGGCAGCCTGTCCATGGCATCGGCACCTCTGGCAGGGCTGGACGGGAACCAACACTGTTGGTTGGGGAAGGAGCAAGATTAAGCTCAAAGATGAGGCCCTGCGTTACGACGGCAGCGTCGATATGTTCATTTGGCCCGCGACCAACTGGGAGGAGGAGCCTTACACCAGGCAACGTTAGCTGGGGAGTTATTTGCACGAGAAGACCGGCTCGCCAAATCCGACGTCAGCAACACGCTGCCATTGAAAGCGCTGATGAAGGAGTTGGCCAAAAAGCGCGTGAGAACGCGGTGGCCGGTTCTGTCCAATAGAAGCCCATGGCCGCCATCCTGTCAGCGCTTCCCGTCGCAGTAGTGTTCGTATGGCTCAGCTATGATTACTGGCAGCGACTGTTTGAAGCCGAGCGGCCGGCTGTCCGGCGCCAGTTTCTTGCGTGGGCCGCCAAAGGGTTGAGTGTTCCGCTCGTTGTCTGGGTCATCATCAACTGCGGCGTGCTGCCCGGAATGCCGATTCTGCTGCCCGGGATTGCGCTGGCGAAATCGCGCGGCGGAGATTGGATGCGGCTGCTGGCGCAAAGTTGCGCTCCCGTCATGCTGATCACGAGTTCGTATTGGGCGGCCCTCACTTTCGGCTGGCTGCAGGCCGTCATCGCGGGCCGTGTGCAGGACCGCCAGGAGTACAAGGCAGCGGTCATTTTCTGGGCCGTCCTGCTGCTTCCGCTCGCCAGCCTGGTGTTTTATCTGTTTCGCGCCGGTGGACTCGGCTTCGCGCTCCTGGTGTGGCTTGTGCCGATCGTGCATTTCACCTTGCCGCTGGCGCAGAAAAAGAAAAGCCCGCCCAGTTACGCCCGCGCTATCGCCCGGATGAAATTTGGGAAATACAAGGACGCGGAACTGGAAGTCCTTCACGAACTGGAGAAATGCGAGGAGGATTTCGACGGCTGGTTGATGCTGGCCGAGCTGTACGCCCGCCATTTCCACGACCTGCCGGAAGCAGACCGCACGATTCGCGAGCTTTGCAGCCAGCCGAACGTTACGGGCATCCAAATCTCGCTGGCGCTGCACCGGCTGGCCGACTGGCACCTGGACCAGGGAGCCGACCCCTTGAGCGCTCTTGGACGTGGCGCCTGCCGCTCAAACCGCGGAAATGAGTCCCTCGGAAGTCAAGGCACTCGCCGACAAGTGTGTTGAAAAGCTGCGCAAGAATCCAAACGACGCCACGGCGCGTGAAAGATTCGCGATCTTGCTCGCCGAACAGCTAGGCCAGGTGGACCTGGCGATCGAACAACTGGAACTTTTGCTGGCCATGCCCGATCCGCCGGAGCAAAAGGCGGCCGAATGGCTGGCACTCGTCGCAGCCTGGCGGATGAAGTATCAGCAGAATTGGGACGCTGCCAAGCTTGGGCTAAAGCGGCTCATTCAACTTTACCCGCAAACTCCTCAAGCCTTCGCGGCGCAGCGTCGCCTCAGCCTCATGGAAACGGAAGAAAAATTCCGCAAGACACGCCCAGCCAATTAGGAGCCAACTTGAATCGTAGCCGCCGACGTGAGGAGGCGGACCGTCGTGACGCTCATTTCTATGCGCCTCCTGCTCGGAAAATGGGATTGGGAGGAAACGCTCGCCCTCACCCCGGCCCTCTCCCCCAGGAGAGGGGGAAGGAGCTTCCCGGCGCCGCCGAGCGCGCAACCTTCAGGCTGCGCGCTTCGGATTGCCCGATTGACCCCACGCGAAGTCACTTCGCCGTCACGACGACGTAATTCCGCTTGCCTTTGCGCAGGAGCAGATGTCTGCCAAACAACAAATCGTTCGTCGAGATGGTGCGGTTGGACTTGCTCTCGCGAACGTTGTTCACGTAAACGCCGCCGCCTTCGATGTCTTTTCGCGCCTGGCCTTTCGATGGAGAAAGAGCCGAATGAACCAGCAGTTCAACCAGCGGTGAACCTGCGCCGTCCAGTTTGGCCTTCTCGATTTCTTTGGTCGGCACTTCGCCGACGATTTCGTTGAACGTGGTTTCCGAAATGCCGTCCAGTCCGCCGCCAAACAGAATCTCGCTGGCGCGAACCGCTTCCGCAGTGGCGCCGGATCCGTGAACCAGGTCGGTGACGGCCTTGGCCAGCACTTTGTGAGCGGCACGCGCCTCCGGCTCTTTGGCATGTCGTTGCTCGAGGGCTTCGATTTCTTCGCGCGACAAGAACGTGAAATATTTCAGGTAGCGAATGACATCGCGGTCGTCGGTGCGAATCCAGAATTGGTAAAACCTGTAAACGCTGGTTTTCTTCGCCTCGAGCCAGACGGCGCCGGCCTCGGTCTTGCCGAACTTCGTGCCGTCGGCATTGGTGATGAGCGGGAGCGTCAGGCCGTAAACCTGCTTGCCAAGTTTCTTGCGGCAGAGGTCAATGCCCGCGGTGATGTTGCCCCATTGATCGCTGCCGCCGATCTGCAACTCGCAGTCGTAGTCGCGGCAGAGCACGAAAAAATCGTAAGCCTGGAGGAGCATGTAGCTGAACTCGGTGTAGCTGATGCCCATCTCGCGGTCTTCCATCCGGGCGCGCACGCTCTCCTTGGCCATCATCTGGTTGACGGAAAAATGCTTGCCGATGTCGCGCAGAAAATTCAGGTAGCTGACGTTGGCGGTCCACGAAACATTGTCCACGAGTCGCGCGGGGTTGGTCTTCGTATCGAAGTCAAGCAAGCGCGTGAGCTGTTCTTTGACCGACGCGATATTGCGCTCCAGAACCTCATTGGCAAGCAACTGGCGCTCGGCCGCCTTGCCGCTCGGATCGCCAACCGAACCCGTCGCGCCGCCGGCGACGGCGATGGGGTGATGGCCGGCGAGCTGGAACCGGCGCAATGCGAGCAGCGGCACGAGGTTGCCGACGTGCAAGCTTTCGGCGGACGGGTCGAAGCCGCAGTAGAGAGTGATGCGCGAAGAGCCGGCTCTTTTATTCAGCTCGTTCCTGTCCGTGCAATCGGCGATCAGTCCGCGTCCTTCCAATTCTTCCAGGATGTTCATGAACCGCAGAAGTTATCGCGACTGACCACGCGGTTCACAAGGGGAAATTGCGTAGCGCAGGCATCCTGCCTGCCAGTGGCGAGGCGACCGAGTCTCGCGAGGTTCGGTACGCGCACCTCGCGGCACGGATGCGGCGCAAACTGCACGCAGGATGCGTGCGCTACGTGGGAGGGCGCCCCGAAAAAAAGCGGCCTGCCTCCGGCCCGCTTGTTTCGCTTTCCAAATTCTGAACTCCGACTTCGGATCTATTCCGGCTTTTCCTGTTTGGCTTCGTCGGCGGCGTCAAAGGCGTGTTGCAACGCCACGAGGTCTTCGCCCGGTTTGAGCGAATCGAGCACGGCCTGCTCGGCCTTGAGCTGTTCCGGCGAGTAGTTGGCCGCCTTGATCGAGAGACCGATGCGGCGGTCACTTTTGTCGATCTTGATCACGCGGGCGGTGACTTCCTGGCCGACCTTGAGCACGTTCTTGATCTTATCGACACGCTCTTCGCTGACCTGGGAGATGTGCACGAGGCCATCAATGTCATGCTGCAGGCCGACGAACGCGCCGAAGCTCGCCAGCTTCGTGACTTTGCCGCTGACGAGATCACCGACCTTGTAATACTTGTCGATGTTCGTCCAGGGGTCTTCGGAAAGCTGTTTGACGCCGACCGAAATGCGCTGGTTGCTCTTGTCGATTTCCAGCACCACGGCCTCCACTTCGTCGCCTTTCTTGAGGACTTCCGACGGATGATTGATCTTCCGGGTCCAGGAGATGTCGGAGACGTGAATCATCCCGTCCAGACCCTCCTCCAGTTCGATGAAGGCGCCGTAGCTGGTGAGGTTGCGAATCCTGCCTTTGACGCGGGTGCCCGGCGGATATTTTTCCAACGCCTTGTCCCACGGATTGGCTTCGA
This sequence comes from Verrucomicrobiota bacterium, assembly GCA_003218515.1. GTDB lineage: Bacteria > Verrucomicrobiota > Verrucomicrobiia > Limisphaerales > AV2 > AV2. The sequence goes on from QHNT01000305.1 coordinate 19,800, forward strand.
GTTGGCGAACGCCGAGGGAAATCTTCTGTTCCTCGCGGTTGATGCCCAGCACAACGGCTTCGATGTCCTGGCCTTGCCTGAGCACATCGGACGGCTTGGCGATGCGTTTCGTCCAGGAAAGCTCGGTGACATGCACCAGGCCTTCGACGCCCGGCTCTAATTCCACGAAGGCGC
>QHNT01000306.1 GCA_003218515.1 Verrucomicrobiota bacterium
CCACGATCTGTGATAAACCATGAATCTGGCGCAACGGGGCTCGCAGATCGTGGGCGACGGAATAAGTAAAAGTTTCCAACTCCTGATTGGCAGCGGCCAGTTCGGCGGTCCGGTCCAAAACTCGCTGCTCCAGTTCAACATTCAGCTTGCGGATTTGCTCCTCCGCGCGCTGACGTTCGGCGATTTCCGCGTGCAGGGATGCGTTCGCGACAGCCAGTTCAATCGTTCGCTCGTTGACTCGAATTTCCAGCTCATCATGCGCCTGGCGCAGCCGTTCAGCCTGTCGCTTTATTTGCGCGGTTTTCTTGAACAACTCAACAAACACCGAGACTTTCGTCCGCAGCACTTCCGGCACAACGGGCGTGAGAATATAATCCACCGCCCCCAATGAATAGCCCCGCGAGACATGCGTTTCGGTATCGCTGATGGCCGTGACGAAAATGATCGGCGTATGTTCCGAGCTTTTGCGCTGGCGAATGAGGAAGGCGGTTTCGAATCCGTCCATTCCCGGCATGTTGACATCGAGCAGAATGACGGCGAAATCCCGCTGTAATAAACATCTTAGCGCCTCTCTGCCGGACGAGACCTTGACCATGTTCTGCCCCAGGTCGTCAAGAATGGCCTCCATCGCCAGGAGTTTGTCCTGGCGATCATCCACCAGCAGGATGTTGGCCCTGTCCTTGGCCTGATAGGAATCCGGCGTCTCCGCGCTCAAGATTTCGGTGACATCCGTCTCCATGGCGAACGGTACAGTCTGAAGGTTCGCGATCATGACGTAAAATTTACCGATAGAGCCAAAGGCGGAGCATCGAGAGCAGTTCGGTGGTGTCCACCGGTTTCGCGATGTAATCCGAAGCGCCTGCATCGATGCATTTTTCCCGGTCTCCCTTCATGGCCTTGGCCGTCAGGGCAATTACAGGCAGCGCGCGGAATTTGGCAAACTTCCGAATGGCACGCATCGTGTCGTAGCCGTCCATCGCCGGCATCATAATATCCATCAGGACCACATCCGTGTCCGGAGTTGTTTGCAATAGGTCCAGCGCGGCCTTGCCCGTTTCGGCAGAAAAGACCTGCATCTGATACCGTTCCAGCAGGCTGGTCATGGCAAAAATGTTTCGGATGTCATCATCCACGATCAGCACCTTCTTGCCTGCCAGCACGGTGTCGGTCTGCCGGAGCTTTTCCAACGCTTGACGTTTGGCTTCCGGCAGCCGGGACACGTCGCAATGCAGGAACAAGGTGGTCTCATCGAGGAGACGCTCGAGCGAGCGCGCCTCTCTCAGATTCATTGTCTGGCTGAGCCGCTTCAAGTGGCTCTCTTCTTTTCGTGTCAATTCCCTCGTGAGAAATAGGATGAGCGGGAGGTCAGCGAGGTGCGGATCATTCTTTATCTCCTCAATCAGCTCGAATCCCTTTGCGTCGGGCAGATCGAGCGACACCACGGCGGCTGAAAATGGTTTGTCCTTGAGAGCCGCCAGGGCGGCCTGGCCGGTGCCGGCGATGGCCATCTGGAGGGCCTCGTCGCCGACGAGCTCGATGATTTGTCGGCGCTGAGCTTCATCGTGATGAACGACCAGCAAATGCTTCGTCTGCGGTTCGAGGCGGTTCTTGATTCTGGAAAAGACCTCCGTCAGGCGCTCCTTGTTTTGCAGCGGTTTGATCAACGCCCCGATCGCGCCCATTCGCAAACCGCGCTCTCGTTCGTCTTCACCGGTGATCAGATGCACGGGAATGTGGCGGCTGTGGACATCGTCCTTCAATCTGGCCAATACGGTCCAACCGTTCATGTCGGGCAGATTGATATCGAGTGTAATGGCGCTGGGCTTGCGTTCCTGGACTCGGGCCAGCGCATCAGCGCCACGCGCCTCAATCACTCCTTTGAAACCCTGCTCGCGCGCCGTCTCCAGGAGGATCGGGCTGAAGCGCGCGTCATTTTCCACAATCAACACCACCCGGTCTCCCGGTTGGATTTGGTCGCGGTCATCGTTGAATCTTAACGCCTGGGGCGGGGCCGATTCAGTCGCGATGGCGGACAATTCTTCCCTGGGCGGATTCGAGAGCGCAGGCGGGTCGATCAGGGCCGCAGCTTGCGTCCGCTCGCGCTTGGCTGGCACATAGGATTGCGGCAAATAAAGGGTGAACGTGCTGCCCGCGCCTGGTGTGCTGACCAGGCGAATCTCCCCGCCGAGCAACCGGGCCAGTTCGCGGCTGATGGCCAGCCCAAGGCCTGTGCCGCCGTATTTGCGGCTGGTGCTGCCGTCGGCCTGTTGAAAGGCCTCGAAGATGATCTGTTGCTTGTCCGGTGCGATGCCAATACCGGTGTCGCTCACGGAGAGCGCCAGCACGGATTTGGCGCGGTTCAGCGGCGCGTTGTCGGAACTCCAGCCCTCGCTGGCCGGCGCGACCGACAAGGTGACCTTGCCTCTCTCCGTGAATTTGAACGCATTCCAGAGCAGATTCTTGAGGATTTGCTGCAGCCGCTTGGCATCGGTGTAAACAGCGCGCGGCAGGTGCGGCGCCAACTCCACATCGAACGCCAGTTTCTTGGCCTCCGCCACGTGCCGGAAGGTCCGCTCCACGTAGTCCTGCAAATCCTGGAAGGCCACCTCGCCCGCGTCCACGATCACCGTGCCCGATTCGATCTTGGATAGATCGAGGATGTCGTTGATCAAGGACAACAGATCGTTGCCTGACGCATGAATGGTCCGGGCAAACTCCACCTGTTTGGGCATGAGGTTCTCGTCTTTATTCCGCGACAGCTCGTCGGAGAGAATCAACAGGCTGTTCAACGGCGTGCGGAGTTCGTGCGACATGTTGGCCAGGAATTCCGATTTATACTTGGAAGTCAGGGCCAATTGGCGGGCCTTCTCCTCCAGCGCCTGGCGGGCCTGTTCCACTTCGCGGTTCTTGCGTTCCACTTCCACGTTCTGGTCGGCCAACAACTTGGCTTTCTCGGCCAATTGCTGGTTGGTCTGCTGTAATTCCTCCTGCTGGCTCTGCAACTCTTTGGCCAACGATTGGGATTGTTTGAGCAGGTCCTCCGTGCGCGTGTTGGCCTCGATGGTGTTAATGACGATGCCGATACTCTCGGTGAGTTGATCCAGAAACGCCTGGTGCGTGGGGCTGAACTGATCGAAGGAGGCCAGTTCCATCACGCCCTTGACCTGTCCTTCAAACACCACCGGCAGCACGATGATGTTCAGCGGCTGGGCGTCCCCCAGTCCGGAACTGATCGCGACGTAGTCTTCGGGCACGTTGCGCAAGAGAATTTTTTCCTTCTCCAACGCGCATTGGCCCACCAGCCCTTCGCCCAGCTTGAACTTGTTGTCGGCGTTCTTGCGTTCGCGATAGGCGTAACTGGCCAGGAGCTTGAGGTACGGATCGTCCTGGGAAGAGTCCATCGTGTAGAAAACTCCCTGCTGGGCCGAAACCACCGGGGCCAGTTCGGAGAGGATAAGTCTGCCGACGGCCAACAGATCCTTTTGCCCCTGCAACATGCGCGAGAACTTCGCCAGGTTGGTCTTGAGCCAGTCCTGCTCGCTGTTCTTGAGGGTGGTGTCTTTGAGGTTGCGAATCATCTCATTGATGTTGTCCTTGAGGGCGGCCACTTCGCCCAGCGCTTCCACCGCGATGGAACGGGTGAGGTCGCCTTTGGTCACGGCGGTGGCCACCTCGGCAATCGCGCGCACCTGGGTGGTGAGATTCGCCGCCAACTGATTGACGTTGTCCGTGAGGTCCTTCCACGTGCCGGCCGCGCCGGGCACACTGGCCTGACCGCCCAACTTGCCTTCCACCCCCACTTCACGCGCCACCGTGGTCACCTGGTCCGCGAAAGTGGCCAGCGTATCGATCATGCCGTTGATCGTGTCGGCCAGCTCGGCGATTTCGCCTTTGGCTTCGACCAGCAGTTTGCGTTTCAAGTCGCCGTTGGCCACGGCGGTGACGACCTTGGCGATGCCGCGCACCTGATTGGTCAGGTTACCGGCCATCGAGTTGACCGAGTCGGTCAGGTCTTTCCACGTGCCGGAAACGCCTTTGACATCGGCCTGTCCGCCCAGCTTGCCTTCGGTCCCCACTTCGCGGGCCACCCGCGTCACTTCCGAGGCAAAGGACCGGAGTTGGTCCACCATCGTGTTGATGGTGTCCTTCAGTTCGAGGATTTCGCCTTTGACATCGACGGTGATTTTCTCGGACAGGTCGCCGTTGGCCACCGCAGTCGTCACCGCCGCGATGTTGCGCACCTGGGAGGTGAGGTTGCCGGCCATGAAGTTCACGTTGTCGGTCAAGTCCTTCCAGGTGCCGGCCACGCCTTTGACTTCCGCCTGACCGCCCAGCTTGCCTTCGGTGCCCACTTCGCGAGCCACGCGCGTCACTTCGGCGGCGAAGGAGCTGAGCTGGTCCACCATGGTGTTGATGGTGTTCTTCAATTCAAGGATTTCGCCTTTGACATCGACAGTGATTTTCTTGGACAGGTCGCCGTTGGCCACGGCGGTCGTCACGGCCGCGATGTTACGCACCTGGGCGGTGAGGTTGCCGGCCATCGAGTTCACCGAATCAGTCAAGTCCTTCCAGGTGCCGGCCACGCCTTTGACTTCCGCCTGTCCGCCCAGCTTGCCTTCGGTGCCGACTTCGCGGGCCACGCGTGTCACTTCCGAGGCGAAGGAATTGAGCTGGCCTTCGGTGCCGACTTCGCGGGCCACGCGTGTCACTTCCGAGGCGAAGGAATTGAGCTGGACCACCATGGTGTTGATGGTGTCCTTCATCTCAAGGATTTCGCCTTTGACGTCCACGGTGATCTTTTTGGAGAGATCGCCATTGGCGATGGCCGTGGTCACGGTGGCGATGTTGCGCACTTGCGCGGTCAGATTGCCGGCCATCAAGTTTACGTTGTCGGTCAGGTCCTTCCAGGTGCCGGCCACGCCTTGCACTTCGGCCTGGCCGCCGAGTTTTCCTTCGGTGCCCACTTCGCGGGCCACGCGCGTTACTTCCGACGCGAACGAGCGAAGCTGGTCCACCATGGTGTTGATGGTATTCTTCAACTCCAGAATCTCCCCGCGCACGTCCACGGTGATTTTCTTGGACAGGTCGCCATTAGCCACCGCGGTGGTCACGGCGGCGATATTGCGCACTTGTCCGGTCAGGTTGCCGGCCATGGAATTCACTGAGTCGGTCAAATCCTTCCACGTTCCAGCCACCCCTCTCACATCGGCCTGGCCGCCGAGTTTTCCTTCGGTCCCGACTTCGCGCGCCACGCGCGTGACTTCTGACGCGAACGAGCTGAGTTGATCCACCATCGTGTTGATGGTGTTCTTCAGCTCCAGGATTTCTCCTTTAACATCGACCGTGATCTTCTTGGAAAGATCGCCATTGGCCACCGCCGTCGTGACGGCGGCGATGTTACGCACTTGGCCGGTCAGATTGCGGGCCATTGAGTTGACGTTGTCCGTCAAACCCTTCCACGTTCCCGCCACGCCTTTGACCTCAGCCTGACCGCCTAACTTTCCTTCGGTGCCCACTTCGCGCGCCACGCGCGTCACTTCCGAGGCGAAGGAGCGAAGCTGGTCCACCATCGTATTGATGGTGTTCTTCAATTCGAGGATTTCACCTTTGACGTCGACCGTGATTTTCTTGGACAGGTCGCCGTTGGCCACCGCGGTGGTGACAGCGGCAATGTTGCGCACTTGCGAGGTGAGGTTGCCGGCCATCGAGTTGACCGAATCGGTCAGGTCCTTCCAGGTGCCGGCCACACCCTTGACCTTGGCCTGCCCGCCCAATTTCCCCTCCGTGCCGACCTCGCGCGCCACGCGGGTTACTTCCGATGCAAAGGAGCTGAGTTGGTTGACCATCGTGTTGACGGTTTTGGCGGTTCGGAGAAACTCCCCTTCCAGAGGCCTGCCCTCAATTTCCAATGCCATGGTTTGGGCGAGATCGCCCTTGGCCACCGCGCCAATCACGCGTGCGGTTTCACTCGTCGGATGCACCAAATCACTGATCAGGGTATTGACCGAGGCAACCGATTCGGCCCATGAACCGCTCACTTCCCCGATGGAAGCACGCTGGCTTATCTTTCCTTCCTTGCCGACGACGCGGCTGATCCGCTCCAGCTCATTTGCCATTTTTTCGTGACGCTCAATGACATCATTAAACGCATCTGCGATTTTTCCGGCCGTGCCATTCCAATCCAGCGGCAGACGAATTGAGAAGTCGCCTTTTTTCAGCGCTGTCAGGGCGGTGAGCAGCAGCTTGATATCAATGTCACCGTTCGCCACTGCAGTTTGCTTCAAGCGGGGCATTGGGGCCCCTTCATGAATGACGTATCGCGGCTTACTTTTTTTCATAGCTCACTTTCTCAGGAAATGGATGAGTGCGACTTCGTGCCTGGGTTTTCCTCCGTGCCCTGAATAGATTTAAACATTTCCCAAAAGTGCAATGATAAAAACAGGTTCATAAATTACGTGTGGTTCGCGGCAGCGGGCTAAATGCTCAAGTTATGCGTAGAAAAACGCATTTTGCCGCGAGGCATTTAGAGGTTTTCATCTGTTGCTGCGATTGATTGCCCGGGTCTCATCCTCAAAAGTAGTTGGAACGAGCGGATTTGAAGAACGGCGCGGTATGAGCGTGAATATGAAATGTCCAGTCTCTGGACAGGACAGAAATCGCCATGACTCAGGAGTGAATTGCAAAGGGAGGCTATAATAGCCCACGGACATCGACTGCGCTTACCATTTGGGGGCCAGTTCCCAGGTCAAACCGACTGACTTTGAAACGCTGATTGCCTTCGTCCAGCAGTTCCAGGCATAGTCGCCGCAGTTGAACGAGAAACGGCACTCGCCCGCGCAAACGACAGACGAGGTCAGCGAGGTCACTATGGCCGCATGGAAATTATGGACGACAAATTGCAGATTCTGTTGGTGGATGACAACCCGGACGACCGCGCGTTGGTCATGCGGGAGATCAGTCGGGAGTTTCCGGACAGCCAATTCGAGCAGGCCACCAATTCCAAAGAACTGGCTCAGGCCATCGAATCCAGACGGTGGGATTTGGTTGTGACAGACTATCAGTTGCGCTGGACCGACGGAGTCACTGTTTTGCTCGCTGTCAAAGTCCAGTGGCGCGATTGCCCGGTCATTATGTTCACCGGCACCGGCAGTGAGGAAGTCGCGGTGCAGGCGATGAAAGCCGGGCTCGACGATTACGTCATCAAATCGCCCAAACACTACGTCCGCCTGCCGGCCGCGGCGCACCTGGCGCTGGAACGGACCAGGCAACGCCTTGCCTTGCGCGAGGCGGAAGGGCGTTACCAAAGCCTGTTCGATGACGTGCCCGTCGGGCTGTTCCGCGTCGCGCTCGATGGCAGGATCGTCGATGCCAACCCGGCGCTGATGGTTTATCGGCATGACGGAAAACTCCTCTGGGCGGAAGTCAACGCGCGGGCGATCCACAACCGCCGGAACCCGGTGCTGGACGTGCTTTGCTACGAGGGCAGCCTGGAGGACATCACCGAGCGCAAGCGGGTTGAAAAAAAGTTGCGCGACTCGCGCGAGCAGTTGCGCGCCCTGGCCGCCTACCTGCAATCGGTGCGCGAAGAAGAACGGACCCGCATCGCCCGCGAAGTGCATGACGAGCTGGGCCAAACGCTGACCGCGTTGAAAATGGATCTCGCCTGGCTGGACAAGAAAATGGCCGAGGCCAACACTGCCGCCGCGCTTCGCCCGTTACAGCACAAAACCAAAACGCTGCCCGTCTCTGTGGACCAGATCATCAGCATGGTCCGCAAGATCGCCACCGAACTGCGCCCGCCTGTGCTCGATGAATTGGGGCTGGAAGCCGCTATCGAATGGCAGATTCGGGAATTTGAAAAACGGACAGGCATCGAGTGCCAATTCAAGCCCGGTTCGAGACACCTGAACCTTGATCCCGAGCGCGCCACGGCCGTGTTCCGCATTTTTCAGGAGACGCTGACCAACATCATCCGGCACGCCCAAGCAACTCAGGTGAACATTCACCTGAGGGAGGAGGGCGATAAACTTATCCTCGAAGTGCAGGACAACGGTCGCGGCTTGACCGGACGCGAGCGTTCGGGCACGCGGTCGCTCGGATTGCTCGGCATGCGGGAACGCGCCACGATGCTGGACGGCGAAATCAACATTATCGGGCGCCAGGGCAAAGGAACGACTGTCGGCGTGCGGATCCCCCTCCATCATCCGGCGCCAGACGCGAAGAAATAACCGCGGGGCGGGGACAAGGCGCGCTTATGGTAATGGGGGATAGCGAATTAGAGGTCGGATGCGTGAATTTCACGCGTTTTGCGTGAAAATTTACCGCTGGTGGGAAATAAGACGGGTTGACGGCACGTTTTTTAGGGGAATCCAGCGCTGGCATCTGCACTGCTAAGATTCTCTGAGAAATTGCGTTGACACTCTGATTGCTTTGATTAAGAGTATTGAAACCGTTAACCCAAAAAAGACCGAAACAATTATGAAGCGAGTTTTTAGCAAACACAAAATCGGGGCTTTCACGCTCATCGAGCTGTTAGTCGTTATTGCCATCATCGCCATATTAGCCGGCTTGCTTCTGCCCGCCCTGGCCAAGGCCAAGGCCAAGGCGCAGAAAATTGCCTGCACCAACAACTTGAAGCAGGTCGGCTTGTCGTTCCGCATTTTCGCCAACGACAACGGCGACGCTTTTCCGATGAAAGTTTCGACCAATCAAGGCGGGTCCTCGGAATACGTGCCGGCAACTGCGAATACGCCAGTGGCGTTTAACTTCTATCATCTTTACGTGATGTCCAATGAGTTAAGCACGCCTAAAGTGATATATTGTCCCAGTGATAACTACCAGACCCCGGCGGGCGCCACCGTTTCCCATACGTACGGGACGAATTGGACTCATATCCTCAATCCGGTAAACAGCACGGGCCTAAAGAACAAAGGGAACAGCTATATTATTGGGTATAATGCTCAAGACACTTTCCCCTCGATGGTTTTGTCGGGAGACAGAAACATAACCAACAATGCCACGGGAGGACAAGGGCCCCCCACGACGGTCAATGCGCCGACTCCAAAAGACGGTCTCAGCGCCAATTTGGGAACGAACCAGACTGGGACCATGGGTGCGGGCTTCACCAAGGACACGCACCAGAGTTCGGGTAACATTGCTCTGGGTGATGGCAGCGTCCAGCAGTTCACCACGGCTCGTTTACGCGAACAACTCAGGAACTCGGGCGACGACATAAATACGGTCGGCATCGGTGACTAAAAGATAGGCGCCCTTTTTGCAACGAAAGGCATCCCCACAGGGATGCCTTTTTTGTTATCATACCGCGGCAGTCAGTTCGATAATCTTTCGCAACGTCGTACGCGGGAAGAAATCAGTCTTGCGGATTAGTTTTTCGATGATCGGCCTTCGCCGTTGCATGTCTTCAAATCCGGGTGAATAGGCGTCGTCGTAAGGGACGAATTCAATGCCAGACGAGGAATTCAGCGTCTTAATTACCAGTTCCGCCAGTTCGCGGATGCTGATTTCCTCGGTGCTTCCCACGTTAAAAACCTGACTTCGTGCGCCGCGGCAATTCTGCAATCGCACGAGCGCTTCCACGGTGTCGCCGACGTAACAAAAACACCGCGTCTGCGCGCCGTCGCCAAAAACCTGCAGAGGCTGGCCGGCTTTTGCGGCGGTGATGAATCGCGGCAACACCATGCCGTAGCGCCCGGTTTGTCGAGGGCCGACCGTGTTAAACAACCGTGCGATGATTACCGGCAGCTTTCGTTCTCGCGCGTAGGCCATGGCCAGGAATTCGTCCATCAATTTCGAGCACGCGTAGCTCCAGCGGCCCAAATGAGGGGGGCCGATGAGCAGGTCGTCTTCTTCCGAAAAGGCCCGCTCCTGGCTCTTGCCGTAAACTTCGGAAGTGGAGGTCAACAAAACGGGAACATCGTGCCGGCTAGCGGCTTCAAGGATTGCTTCCGTTTCGCGCAGATTGGTTCGGATCGTTCGAACCGGCGAATTCACCACGAGTTCCACGCCTACCGCCGCGGCCAGGTGGTAAATCGAATTGGACCTTGCAACTACCTTCGACAATTCGCTGCAGTCAGAAACCGTGCTTTGGATGACGCGCAGATTCGGATTTAGAATCACCGCCCGAAGGTTGTCCAGGCTGCCCGTTGAACAGTCGTCGATGATGGTCACAAGTTTTCGATCGGCGAGCAGGCGTTCCACCAGGTGCGAACCGATGAAGCCTGCTCCGCCGGTGACCAAAATATGTTCCGAATCCTCCATCACGGAGCCTGGTTTGTCGTGTTGGTAAGAGTGTGCTCTGTTGCCACGTTGGTAAACAGCAATGCTTTCGCCACCGCCTCGGCGAGTTTTTGACGGTATTCCGGATCGGCGATTGATTGAGCCTCGCGGAGATTGGACAAATAACCGCCCTCCACCAGCACCGCCGGCCGATTTTGCCCGCGCAAAACCACCATGAACCGCGCGCGTCGCACTCCGCGGTCGCTGCCGCCGGTTCCTTCGAGCACCGCCCGGTGCAATCGGACCGCGTATTGCAGGTTCTCCTCGTCAAATGCGTTGTTTGGAAAGACCCGCGACACATCGTCTTCGTAATCGCGTGTCAATGTGGACGGCATCCCTGTCGGCGTCAGGCAATACGTTTCGATGCCGGCCTGATCCTGGCGCGCGCCTGAATTGAAGTGCAAGCTGACGAAGAGATCGGCATTCACCTCGTCGGCCAGCGTCACGCGGTTCGACAACGAGGTATCAACGTCGGTCGTGCGGGTGAGAACGACGTTCCACCCGTTGCTCGCCAGCAGCGGCTCCAACCGCAACGCCCAGTCGAGAGTGAATTCCTTCTCGAAATGATTGTCCGCAACGCTGCGGGCCCCCGTGTTCTCGCCGCCGTGTCCCGGATCGATGACGGCAACGCGGTTCGTGTCCGTCGCGAAGTCCGCACGGTTTGCCAATGGCATGAAATTTTTCTCCACATCGAGCGTGCGAACCAGCAATTGGCCATCGGCGACATGCGGCGCATAGCCGAGCCAGAAGCTGATCCGGTCCAAATGCGCGACGTGGCTCCCGCTGGTCACGGAGATGACTCCGCCAGGCGTGCGCAATTCGCAGCTCAGATTTGTTGCGGACTGCAGCCGTTGGGCCGGGCCGAAATGGTTGGTCTGACTCCAGCCTTCCAAAGAAATCCAATCGTCGGACGCATGCGGGATGGCGAAGGTGTCCGAAACAACCGGAACTGAAACAAGTGGCAAGTCGTGCAGGTCCTTGTCTGAAGCCTTTCCCAAAAACCGGTTTGTGGCCCCTCTGCCGCCGCTGTCCGCAGGTCGTGCCGGCTCCGATGCCGAAGCTGAGGCAGCCGAATCCTTGACGCCGGGGACTCTCTTCAGTTGGGACGGCAGGCGCGCAGACGACGAGCAACCCGCCAAGGCCAGCAGGAGCGGCAGTGCGACGACCGGGTTGCAACCGTTCAACACGCGTTCATTGTGCGGAAGCCGTGCGCTGACTCAAGTCAGATTCGCAATCCTCAGGCCAAACGGGACACCAAAGCGGCAGGAGGGCAAAGCGGGCTTGCTCAATGAAGTTCGCCCGGCCATATTGCGCCCGTAATTTTGCCGCCTTGAAAATCATCGTTGCCATCACCGGGGCCAGCGGGGCGATTTACACCCAGCGTTTGCTCGACAATCTGCATCCGGCTCAACACGAGCTGCACGTCGTTCTCAGCAATTATGCCCATGCGGTCATCGCTGAAGAGCTGGCGGATGGACTGCGGCTGCCCCCGGGCACAAAAACGCACAGCCTTAAAAGCATGAACGCCCCGTTCGCCAGCGGTTCAAACGCCTTCGACGCCATGGTGGTCATCCCGTGCAGCATGGGCACGCTGGGTCGGATCGCGCACGGCACGAGTGAGGATGTCCTGCTGCGCGCCGCGGATGTCATGCTGAAAGAGCGCCGGAAACTGATCCTGGTGCCGCGCGAAACGCCGTTGAATCTGGTGCACGTGAAAAATTTCGAACTGCTGCTGCAGGCCGGCGCGACGATTCTGCCGGCCAATCCGTGTTTCTACACAAACCCCAAAACCATTGAACAGGTCGTGGACACGGTGGTGGCTCGGGTGCTCGACCACCTGGGTGTGCCGCAAAAACTGATGCCGCGCTGGCAGGAGGAACAGGAGTGAGATGAGGAAACATCGAACATCGAACATCGAACATCGAACATCGAATGAGACAGCATCGGCTGCCTCGGTTTTAAACGACGGCGAGACCGGCAGCCGCAAGTTCAATCTGGAAGAACGGCTGCTGGAGTTTGCGTCAGCGGTGATCGATTTATCGGAGAACCTTCCGAACACACGATCGGGAAATCATGTTGCAGGGCAGATTTTGCGTTCCGACACTTCGCCCTATCCTAACCATGGCGAAGCGGAGTCTGCCGAATCGCGCGAGGATTTCATCCACAAGCTGAAAGTCTGCCTCAAGGAGCTTCGCGAAACCCGCCGGTGGGCACGGCTGATCGAACGCAAGCGGTGGGCGCAGGAGGATCCAAAGCTGGTCCTCGTTTTGGGCGAGTCCGATGAGTTGATCCGCATTTTCATGTCCAGCATCCGAACCGCTCAACAGAACGCTGTGAAAGCACAAGAGGCCAGGCACCAGCGCGTACCTTCCTGCCCCGGCGGCTGAAACTTCGATGTTCGGCGTTCGATGTTCGATGTTCGATGTTTTCCTTCATTAACAAATGGCTGTCCTTCGTGCGTTTCTCCCACACCATCTTCGCGCTGCCGTTCGCGTTGGCGTCCATGGTCGTCGCCGCGCGCGACCAGCGTGGTTGGCCCGGCTGGCGAACCTTCGGCCTGATCCTGGCCGCGATGCTTTGCGCCCGCACCTGCGCGATGGCATTCAATCGGATCGTGGACCGCGAATTCGACAGGGAAAATCCGCGCACGGCGAACCGCCATTTGCCAACCGGGCAAATCTCGCTCGCCAGCGCGTGGGCGCTGTGCGCGCTGAGCGGTTTGGGCCTCGTTTTCTTCAGTTTCCTGCTGAACAAAATCTGTTTTTACCTCTCGCCCGTGGCGTTGTTTCTCGTCTGCCTTTATTCGCTCACCAAGCGCTTCACCGATTTCACGCACGTGTTTCTCGGTGTAGCCCTCGCGCTGGCGCCCATCGGCGCGTGGCTCGCGGTCAAGGACGGCTTCGCACTCTGGCCACTGCGCGAAAGCGCGATCCTGCCGCTGCTGTTGGCGACGGCGGTCGTGTTCTGGCTCATCGGCTTTGACATCATTTACGCGCTGCAGGATTACGAGTTCGACCGCGCGCATCAATTGCATTCACTGGTAGTTCGCTGGGGGCCGAAGAACGCGCTGGACGCGGCGTTTCTCGCGCACCTGTTCATGTGGGGTTTGCTGGCTGCCTTCGGGTTGCTTTGCGGTTTTCGGGTGGCATACTTGATCGGGCTGGTCATCATTCTGGGCAGCCTGTTGCTGGAACATTGGCTGGCGCGACGGCGCAGTTTGAAATGGATCAACGTGGCATTCTTTCGCCTCAACGCGCTGATCAGCGCCGTGTTTTTAGTCGCGGTGATGACCGAAGTGGCGTTTCCGTGGTTCGGATTTTTGCGATGAAATTTTTTCTCGAACGTAGCGAGCTGCGCGACATCTATGACAAAGTTGTCGCGGGCGAACGGATTTCCGAAGCCGATGCTCTGCGGCTCTTCGAGAGCAAAGACCTCAATGCCGTCGGCGCCATCGCCGACTTTGTGAACCAGCGCAGGAACGGTCCTCGCGCCAGCTATATCATCAACCGTTACATCAACTACTCGAACTACTGCATCCTCTCCTGCCAGTTCTGCTCGTTCGCGCGCAAGAAACGCGACAAGGACGGTTTTGAGTTGACCGTCGATGAAATCGTTCAAAAAGCGCGCGAGGCGCTGGCGCTGGGCATCACGGAACTGCACATCGTCGGCGGACTGCATCCGTCGCTGCCGTTCAGTTACTACGTGGACATGTTGAAGGCGCTGCGGGCGCTCGACACAGAGGTAGGATCACCGGCTTGCGATTCACCTGAGCTGGTAGGGTCGTCGCGCTGCGACGACCGGACGGCGCAGCGCGCCGTCCCTACCGCGCGACTGCACATGAAATGTTTTACGGCGATTGAAATCTTGCATCTTGCCTGGCTGGCGAAGAAATCCGTCGAGCAGACATTGATTGAATTGAAAGAGGCCGGCCTCGACTCGCTTACCGGCGGCGGGGCGGAGATTTTTCGCAGGGAGGTGCGTTCGGCCATCGCCAGAGGGAAGGAATCGGCCGAGGAATATCTCGACGTTCACCGCACCTGGCACCGGATGGGCGGGCGCAGCACCTGCACGATGCTTTACGGCCATGTCGAATCGCTCGCCGACCGCGTGGATCATCTCCGTCAGTTGCGGGCGTTGCAGGAGGAGACGCGCGGTTTCGTCGGGTTCGTCCCGTTGCCGTATCACCCGGAGAACAACGACATTCCGGTGAGGACGTCGCCGACCGGTTTCGACGCGCTCCGCACCATCGCCGTGAGCCGGACTTACCTCGATAACTTCGATCACATCACCGCTTACTGGGTCGGCATGGGACTTAAGCTCGCGCAAGTGGCGCTGAACTACGGCGCGGACGATCTGCACGGGACGATCATCGAGGAGCACATCTTCCACATGGCCGGCGCGAAATCGCCACAGTTGCAGACGGAAGCCGAAATGGTGAAGGCGATTCGCGAAACGGGCCGCACGCCGGTGCAACGCGGGACGTTTTACGAGCCGATCAAGGTGTGGGACGGTGCGCCCATAGCGGACACGCAACCGCCGACGAACAAATCAAAGGTGTTGGAAGACAATCTGGCGACGGCGTGAATGGCATATGGGCGCCGTCATCTGTTTGCGTGGGGAGCGGCGGGCAGAGGACTGACCCGCCCTGCCTTTGCGGCTTTGCGTCTTCGCGCCTTTGCGTTAGAGTGTGCGCGCATGTCCGACGACACACCCAAACTCCGCCTGGCTCCGCCGGAATCGGCGGAGGAACTGGCGCACCGCTTCGAGCGCGAACAGCGCGCGGTGCAGTTGCAGCAGGAGGACAGTCTCGGCGAATCGCTCGCGCCGTTCCGCGTCGGCTCGGTGCCGTATCTCAATGCGGTGCCACTCACGCGCGGCCTGGAGGAACAGATTATTTTTGTGACCCCGTCGAAGCTGGCGGAGATGCTGCAGCGGGACGAACTCGACGCCGCGCTCGTCAGCGTGACGGAAGTGTTGTTCAACAACCGTTACGATATTCTGGACGGCATCGCGGTGGCATCGCTCGGCGAAGTGAAAAGCGTCTTGCTCGCGTACCGCCGGCCAATTGAAGAAGTAAGCGAAATCTTTTGCGACACGGCATCCCTGACGAGCGTGAATCTGCTGCGCGTTCTGTTGACCGAGCGCGATCTGCGACCGGTATTCAAACCGCTGCCAAACTACGATTTTGCGAAGCTGCCTGACTACGCATTGCTGATCGGCAATCCGGCCATTGATTTTTTGCGCTCAACGCGCCAGCACGAAATCTGGGACCTGGGCGCGGCTTGGTATGACTTGACGAAGCTGCCGTTCGTTTATGCCGTCTGGGCGTTGCGTCGGGGAATCGAGACCAGCCGCTTGCGTCGCCAACTGCGCGAAGCGAGAAGCTTCGGCCTGGACACGCTCGATTCCATCATCAGCAGCCGTGCCGAATACGACTACGAATTCCGCAAAGATTACCTTGGCTGGCACATTCACTATCACCTTGGCTCGGACGAAAAGCGCGGTCTGGCGAAATTCATGGAGCTGCTCCGCCAGCACACCGGCCAGACGGTTTATGAACCGCGCTTTGTTTCCTGAAGGTTAAGCGGGAGGAAGCCTCCAGAAGACCTTTGAGCCGAACAGTTGTTATTTCGGCGTGTGCAGCAGGACAAGTTTCAAGGTAAAACTGGCCTCAGCGATAGTTCCCGTATAGGTCTGGTTCAAGGCTTCCGCCTGCCCGTTTCGCAGAGGCGCCGTAAAGGCATACAGACCGGCAACTATACCCTTTTTTTGAAGGCGGTCGGAAAACGCCCCCGCGGCTCGAAACAGAAGACCTGGGATTGGGGTGGGGCCAATTTCAGGCATGTCATAGGTTTCCTTGTCAGTCGCGAAACGGTCGAGGTAGAGGGTCGCGGTGGGATTGTTGGTGCAAGCATCCAGAGCAGCGAGCGGGTTGATAGAGTATGATTGTCCGGCGACGAGACCCGCATCTAATATATGGCCCGAAACGTAATTTATCGTCCCGCTGCCTTGCAAATTCAGCAGCGAGTCCACTGTCATCGCCACATCGCCTTTCGCTTGAGCCTGCCACTCGCCGCCGGAAACAACGTCGCCGCTGATGTCCATACTCAACTTGAACGTCAGCGCATCGGCCAGCTCCGCTAAAAAATTGTTGTTGTCCGGATCCGTCGCGCCGAAATATTCCGACGTTCGTTCGACCCCTTTCAGCACGGAAACCATCGAGTAATCGTGCTCTTTGCGCAGCTTGTCGAAGTAGTATTCCTTCACGCGGATGGCCCAACTGCGGACTTGGTCCCACCAATCCGGCCGGCTGTTTTCGTCTCCGCCATACGCCGCAACCTGTCGAAGCACAGGCCGGACAAGGCGAACCACGGCGGCAAATTTTTGGGGATTGCCGCCGTAATGGCGGAACAGGAAATCCACTTTGCGAAACACAGCCGTTCGAGTCAACTCAAGCACGGCAGCGCGTGTCTCAGCTGTCCTTGAATCATCATCGCCAGTAAAAAGTGTCAGACCGCGTTCGGCGTCCAACAGCCGCTGAATGGCGGCGGACTCTTTCTCGAAGAGCTCTTTTTGGTAGTCGTCAAGCATCTTGAGGCGAGCCTCTTTGGTCTTTGGATCTTCGTAGCACTTGAATTCGTAATCCGGCGGTTCAGGCGGCACGACCACGACCCGTTTCAGGCCTCTGACGTCAGCGAGCGCCCACCCATAAGCCGCTTCCGCTTGCGGCAGTTGCGACTGATGCGCGCTCAGAAAGTCTTGCTACTGCTGATCCGACGGATCGCTCGCTTCCGCGCTCGTGAAATGCATCAGCACAGTTGAATAACTGCCAGTCCGGTTGGTGCTCTGGACGAAATAGAGGTCGCTGCCGTCGTTACCGGCCATCATCAACGAAGCGTGCGGACCGAGTGGCGCGGGCGGAGTGACGGTGAGGGTCACGCCGTCGCTGAATTGGAGGCCGTCCGGCTCGAGCTGCACGCCGGCGCTCACCGGCAGCTTGGCGGCGCTGGAGTCCACGCCGGCAAACGGCGTCAGGGTAATGGCGCGCGGGCTCAGCAGCGCGTCGGCGGGAAAATTCAGCGTCCAGACCCAGCCCGCTGCGTTGGTGACGCTCAAGGTGGCGGGCGAGCTGTCCGCCGCGAAATAAAGCGAACCGGAGCGCGCGGTGTCCGGGACGAATTTAACGTTGCCCAGAAATTCGACCGGTCCATCGGCCAGCGTGAACGTGCCGGTTTGGAATGCGGTTGGGGTCGCATCGGTCAGGTAGAAATAGCCGGAGGTGAGCGAGGTGAAGACCAGAGGTTCGTTCACATTGCCCGCCAGAGAATCGGAATAAGTAATCACGCCGCTGTCCGGGCCGGTTCGCGTGTAGCTGTAAGTGCCCGAACTGTTGGTCATGCCCGGCCCGCCGAGGATTGCATAGCCGTTGCCGTTCGTGTCGGCCATCCATTGGAAGATGCCGTTGGTGGGCAAGGGGCCGGCGCCTTCGTTGATCGTCAGGTTGAGCGTCTTGCCGGCGAGGGAGTCGGGCGCAAAATCGTCGGCCACCGCTTTGGCGCGATAGAACTGTTGGCGGGTCCCGGCGCTGGTCGGGTCGCTGAAGTTCGCGCTCAGGTCGGCCAGCGTCAACGAAACCAGCGGGGACCAGTCGGTCAGGTTGGTGGAGGTTTCGATCGAGTAGCGGATGCCCCGCGCTCCGCTCAGATACGCTTCAAACGAACCGTTGGTCGCGGCGCCCGGCAGAAAGAGTGACAGCCCCGGTCCGGTGGCGTCAAAATAGGGCGCGGCCGAAAAGGTCCCGTTTTGAAATCCGCTTCCGTTCGTCAGCCCAAAGACGCCGTTGGTGGGGGACGCGAACAACACGCGCATTGAACTGCCGGTTCCCGATTCAGAATCGGCCAGGTCGAGCGTGCCGGCGTTGGCGCCCGTTTTGGTGTACGCATACGCGCCGTGGCTCAGCGGCGCGCCCGCGCCGCCCAGCGCCAGGTAGTTCGTGCTGACGACCGATGCGAAAAGCCAGTAGCGACCGTGGTCGGAAAAGGGCGCGGCGCCATTGGCGATCGTCAAACTCACGAGCAGGTTCGTCAGCGAGTCAGGTGCCAAATCCTGCGCCACGGAGGAGAGAGAACCGGCCAGCCACGCCGTGAGCGCCAAGGGAAGGAATAATCGGCGACGCATGGAACGGAACGTTGGATAACACGTTACCTCGTTGGCTGTCAAGAAGAAAGCGCGGCCACCCGCGTATCTCAGTTTCTTGCGAGGCCGGGCTAAAAGCGGGAGGACTGCCGCAATCCAAAAGTTGGCGCCGCTTTCGGAGAGTTGTCTAACGGGACAGCGTCTTGGACTGCCGCAGTCCTCTGCCGCTTTCAACTGATCTTGCAAGAAACGGAGATGTGCGCCAGCCAGAACAAAAAGATTATTTTCTTCGTCCCCAATTGTGATAAGCCAAGGGCAATGAAAGCTCTCGCTTTGATCAGCACGCTTCTTTTGTCAGTGGTGGCCGGCGTTCGGGCGGCGGAAGATTGGAAACCGGCTCAAGGACGCCTGATGACGCGCTGGGCCAAGGACGTTTCACCGAAGAACGCGCACCCCGAATACCCGCGCCCGCAACTGGTGCGCAAGGATTGGCTCAACCTGAACGGACTCTGGGATTACGCGATTACAGACAAGGACGCGCCGCAGCCGCAGCAGTTCGATGGAAAAATTCTTGTGCCGTTCCCCGTTCAGTCCGCGCTCTCGGGCGTGATGACGAATATGAGCGAGAACCAGCGGCTTTGGTACACGCGGAAGTTTCAAATGCCCGCGAAGTGGCGCGCCAAGCGCGTGCTGCTGCATTTTGGCGCGGTGGATTGGGACGCGGCGGTGTGGGTGAACGGCAGGGAAGTTGGCAAGCACCAGGGCGGCTACGACGGGTTCACGTTCGACATCACTGAAGCGTTGAAGGCGAAAGGGGAAAATGAAATCGTGGTGAACGTTTGGGACCCAACCGATGCCGGACCGCAGCCGCGCGGCAAACAGGTGCGCAAGCCCGGCGGCATCTGGTACACGCCCACGAGTGGCATCTGGCAGACCGTGTGGTTGGAGCCGGTGGCAACCTCATACATTCGCCGGGTGAAGATAACACCCATGCTTGATATCTCATCCGTGGATTTGGAACCAGAGTGTGTGGTTTCCCCCGGCGGGGAAACGACTTTGGTGCGCATTCAAGTGTTTGATGGGAAGAAGCTGGTGGTTGGTACGAACACCTCTATTCTTGAGAACGCAAACTTATCAACTGTGAACTGGAGGCAGAAGACCTCCATCCACATCCCGGAACCGAAGATTTGGAGCCCGGAGAGTCCTGCATTGTATGACGCGCGCATAGCCGTGCTTCGAAGCGGAAGAGTCGTTGATGAAATCACCAGCTACTTCGCCATGCGCAAAATCTCGATGGCCCGCGACGGCCAGGGCCGCCTCCGCATCCAACTGAACAACAAGCCCTACTTCATGCTCGGCCCGCTTGATCAGGGCTTCTGGCCGGACGGCCTTTACACCGCGCCGACCGACGAGGCGTTGCGCTACGACATCGAAGTGTTGAGAAAACTCGGCTTCAACATGGCGCGCAAGCACGTCAAAGTGGAGCCGGACCGCTGGTATTACTGGTGCGACAAGCTCGGCCTGCTCGTCTGGCAGGACATGCCGAGCGGCGACCAGAGCGCGGAGTGGCACGGCCCCAGCGGCGTGGACGGGAAGGAAATGACGCGCACACCGGAGTCGGCGACGATTTATGAGCGCGAATTGCGCGCGCTCATTGATGGCCGCTACAATCACCCGTGCATCGTCACCTGGGTCCCGTTCAACGAGGGCTGGGGACAGTTCGACACCGTGCGGATTTTGAATCTTGTCAAGCAGTTCGACTGGACGCGGCTTGTGGACGGCGCGAGCGGCGGCAACCATTTCCCGGCGGGCGACATCCTCGATCACCACCAGTATCCCGGTCCGGGCGCGCCCGCGCCGGTGACGGACCGCGCGATGGTGCTTGGCGAATTCGGCGGGCTGGGCCTGCCGATCAGCGGCCACACCTGGCAGGAGGAGAAGAACTGGGGCTATCGCAGTTTTAAAACGCGCGAGGAGTTGACCGACGCTTATGTCGGATTGACCAGGAAACTTCATCCGCTCATCGGCTCGTCGGGCCTGTCCGCGGCGGTTTACACGCAAACAACCGACGTCGAGGCCGAGGTCAACGGCCTGATGACCTACGACCGCGCGCTCATCAAGATGGATGCTGACCGCATTACGGCGGCGAATCGCAAACTCTACACCTCTCCGCCACCGCCGCCGGTCGTTAAACAG
>QHNT01000307.1 GCA_003218515.1 Verrucomicrobiota bacterium
GGCATGCAAATTGAGCGCGAAGATCAAGAGCACTTCCGGATGGCAACCGGACTTCATAGCCTTATTGTAAGCGGCATTCTCTGACTGAACAGTCGCAAATCATCCTTCCACCAACTTTACTCCGCCCGGACCCCCAGCAGCTTGGGTGTGACGAAGAACTTCAGCGTCGCCGCGCGCCGATCTTCAGTCTCCAAACAAGCCAGCCCGCCCTTGGGCAGCTTGAGCGTTTCGGGATTCGTTATACCGAGCAGTTGACGAACCCGTTCTGCGAGACTCGGCGCATGACCGGCCAGCAACGCATGCTTCGCTTCCATCAGGTCTTTCAGCCAAGCTTCAAACTGCCCTGGTGGAGTTTCGTTCAACAACGCGTCGGCGATTTCCAGTTCTGCCGAACCGCAAACCTCCAAAACGATTTTCGCCGTTTGTTTCGCGCGGACAAGCGGGCTGCTGTAGGCAGCGTCAAATTCAATTCCGGCTCCTTTGAGGAACCGGCCGACTTCGCGCGCTTCCTTTTTTCCGTGCGGAGAGAGAGGCCGGCCCGCGTCGTCCTTGCCATCCAGGGCTTCGGCGTGGCGCAAAAAGTAGAGTTTCATGATTGAGCGTCGCCGCAAGATTAACCAAAAGGTGACCCCCGCGCCAGACTCGTGTTAGAGATCTTCGGTGCACGATAAATCACGTCTTGCTTTTGTCGCGTTGCTGACTGGCGCCGTGGGAATCGCTTTCGCTCCTGTCTTCGTGCGGCTCAGTGAAGTTGGCCCGAGCGCAACCGCCTTTTACCGCCTGTTGCTCGCCCTGCCGGTGCTGTGGCTCTGGCGGATTCATGAGCGGACCAGACCCGGCGCCACGCCGAACCCCGCGAGTTCAAAAGAACACCTCCAGCTCGCCGTGGCCGGGCTGCTCTTCGTCGGCGACCTCGCCCTCTGGCACTGGTCGATCAAGCTGACCTCGGTCGCGAACGCGACGTTGTTCGCCAACTTCGCGCCCATCTTCGTCACGCTCGGTGCGCGTCTTTTGTTTGGCGAACGCATCGGCCCTTCGTTCATTGGCGCGCTCGCCCTGGCGCTGGCCGGGGCAGTCATGGTCGTGGGAGTCAGCCTGCGCTTGACTGCCGAACATGTCCTCGGCGACGCGCTGGCGGTCGGCGCGGCCGTCTTCTACGGCGGTTACATGCTTTGCGTGAAACATCTTCGCCGCTCGTTTTCGACCGCGACCATCCTCGCCTGGTCCGGTCTCGCCTCGGTCGCGGGTCTGTTACTGGTTGCTCTCCTCTCGCGCGAGAGTCTTCTGCCCGCCGACCCGCGCGGCTGGCTGGTGCTGATCGCCCTGGCGTTGGTCAGCCAGGTCCTTGGGCAGGGACTCATCGCTCACGCGTTCGCGCATCTGCCCGTGTCCTTTTCGTCGTTGAGCCTCCTCTTACAGCCGGCCGTCGCCGCTCTGCTCGCGTGGTTCATCCTCCATGAATCGTTGCGCCCGCTGCAAATCGTCGGCGGCTGCGTCATCCTCGGCGGAATCGCTCTCGCCACTCGAGCCAGCCGATAAAAACACTGTTCTGCAGGCCCGTGCTCTCTCACTTCTCGATGCGATAGAGATGCGTCCTGGTCCGCAGGAGAAACGCTCTGCCCGCAATCGCCGGCGACGCCATGAAGCCGTCTTCGAGCTGATTCTCGGAGAGAACTTTGAACTGCCGTCGGGCCTCAATCACCGTCGTCTTGCCTTCCTCGCTGAAAAAGTAAATGCGCCCCTCGGCATAAACCGGCGACGCCGAGTAGTTGCCGCCGACCCGCTCACGCCAGACTTCCGTGCCGGCCTTCGCGTCGAGACAACTCGCCACGCCGCCATCGTCGATGCCAAACAGTGAATCCTCCACCAGCAACAGCGACGGTTTCTTCGGCACGTTGCGTTTCGTTTTCCAGACGACTTGCAACTGCCGCTTGGCGTCCGGGGCCGAATCCGTGTTCGCGTCTATGACCTCGCCCGCTTTGCCGGGCTTGATGGCGAGAATTTCGCCGTTGGACCAGCCGGTCGGGACAAAAACCATCCCGTGACCGACCACCGGCCGCGTGCCGGCCGAATGGCTGGTGCGCTCTTCGACGCGCCAGATTTCCCTGCCGGTCAGCGGCTCGTAAGCGTAGGTCGCCTTCGCGCCCTGACTGATGAGAACGGGCTGGCCATCCAGAACTGCCACCTGCGGCGTCGCGAAGGCCTTGCGCAGGTCCCCCTCCGTCTGCGGCTTGCCTCTCGCGTCGAGGTCTTTGAAATCAATGGAGCGTTCCCTCCGCCAGACCGTTTTGCCGGTCTGCTTGTCCAGCGCGACCACGAACTGATGGTCGCTCCCGTCGAAATTGATGATGAGCAGGTCCCCGTAAAGAATCGGCGACGAACCCGCGCCGCGGTAATGGTTGCAGATGAAGTCATGCCGTTCCCAAAGGACCTTGCCTGTCTTCGTGTCGAGGCAGGCTGTGCCCGGCGAACCGAAGCTCACGTAAACCCTCCCCTCCTCGATCACCGGCGTCGGCGACGCGTAGCTGTTGAACGCGTGACAGAACTGCGGCTTCTCGACCTCAAAGATTTTCTGGTCCCGCAGAATGTTTCCACTGTCACGATCCACGCAAACGACGAACAACTCGTGCCCGTCCTCCGTCGCCGTCGTCAGCCAGACTTGATCGCCCCAGACGACCGGCGACGACCAGCCCTTTCCGTGGATCGCCGCCTTCCATTTCACGTTTTCGGTTTCGCTCCAGTTCAGCGGCAGCCCATTGGAATCGGAATGCCCGTCGCCGTTTGGCCCGCGAAATTGCGGCCAGCGGTCGTTGGCCCGTCCGGCGCCAATGGCCAAGGCGGCGAGCGCCAGAGAGAGAATTCGCGTCATGTTGGGATAAGGGTGCTCAACGCCGATTTAACATTTTAACGGTTCACCGATCAATTGGTTCAACCCCTCGGCTGTTTTCCGAGCTTCAAAAAATTCTTCAAAATCGTCCGTCCATTCTCGGTCAGGATGCTTTCCGGATGGAACTGCACGCCCCAAATGGGATAGTCGCGGTGCTTGATGCCCATGATTTCCCCTTCGTCCGTCTCCGCCGTTATCTCCAGAGAAGCGGGCAACGTGTCGCGCTGGATGACCAACGAATGATAGCGCGTCGCGTTGAACGGATTTGGCATCCCTTCAAACAAATCCTTTCCGTTGTGCTTGATCGGCGACGTCTTGCCGTGCATCATGCGAAAATTGACAACCACCGACGCGCCGAACGTGTGCGCGATGCACTGGTGGCCGAGGCAAACGCCGAGCGTAGGCGTTGACCTGCCGAACTCGCGGATGATGTCGTTGGACAGGCCCGATTCGCGCGGGGAACACGGTCCAGGCGAAATCAGAATGCGATCCGGCTTCAAGTCGCGAGTCTGGTTGATCGTGATCTGGTCGTTGCGATAGACCTGCATCTCGACGTTCATCTCGCCGAGATACTGCACGAGGTTGTAAGTGAACGAATCGTAATTGTCGATGACCAGAACCATAAAGCCGCGGAAACCTAGCGCAGGAAGTCGGATTTGAAAACCAGGAAAGAAATCCGCGATTTTTATCCGCACTCGCTCCTGCCCTCTGTTCACCAGGAGGC
The DNA here is from genome assembly GCA_003218515.1 of Verrucomicrobiota bacterium. Taxonomy (GTDB): domain Bacteria; phylum Verrucomicrobiota; class Verrucomicrobiia; order Limisphaerales; family AV2; genus AV2. The sequence continues at coordinate 3,612 of QHNT01000307.1, forward strand.
AACCGAGCAAGTTCGCCTCCGTTCTCTCTGTTGGCTCCTGTTCAAACGGTCCAACGTCCGCTCGCCGCCAAACGTTGAACTGTCGAACGTGGAAGGTGGAGTGACGAAAGGTAGGAACAGGGCTCGACGGAGTCTCGCCCCACCGGGCAACGGAAAGAGGGAGGGGGGCGGTGACGTGGAACGTGACAGGCCAGGCTGCGGCGGTTCAACTCCGCCTTCGTGTCGAGTTCGGGTTGCAAAGCATGGCCGCGATGCAGCGGTCTCTCAAACGCAATTGTCCCGAATGAGCGTCCTCATTCGTCGTATCATCGACAGAACGAAAACATCAAGAGAAAGGCAAAAGCATGAGCAAAACGAAGAAAACCACACCAGCGAACATCATCTGGTTTGAAATCCCGGCGGATAATCCAAATCGCGCAAAAGAGTTTTACAGCAAGCTGTTCGGCTGGAAGATCAACCTGTTTCCCGGGATGCAGGATTACTGGCACATTGACACGGGCGGGAGCGACGACACGCCCGACGGGGGGTTGATGGCGCGCAAGCATCCGGCACAGCCCATCACCAATTACGTCAACGTGCCGTCGGTGACCCAATTCATGGGGAAGGCCGAGAAACTCGGCGGCAAAATCTGCGTGCCCAAAACCGCCGTGCCGCAAATGGGCTATTTCGCCATTTGCCAGGACACGGAAAACAACATCTTCGCCATTTGGGAAAGGAATCAAAACGCAAAATAATTGTCCTGACCACGCTCGTTCATTCGTCGCATCATTGAACGAGCAACACACTCAACCAACAAAACGAAAGAAAATCATGAGCGCACAGACACAAAAAGGATACATGCTGATATTTCGCGGCACGGACTGGCACAAAGGCCTCTCGCCGGAAGAAATGCAACAGATAGCGGGCCAGTGGAAAAACTGGTTCGACCGGTTGACCGGGCAGGGCAAGGCCAGCGCTGGAAACCCGCTGGAAAACGAGGGTAAGATCGTTTCCGGAAAGAATGGGCGGGTGGTTGCCGATGGCCCGTTTGCGGAATCCAAGGAAGCGATTGGCGGTTACTTCCTGCTTCAAGTGAACAGTCTCGACGAGGCGGTGGCCATCGCCAAAGACTGTCCGGGTCTGGCCTATGGCGCGGTGGTGGAAGTCAGGCCCGTCGCTGAGGAATGTCCCATCGCCGAGGAGGCTCGAGCCGAAGCGCAGTTCGCACAACACAATTAATTACCTCTGAGCCACCAAAACTATGACCACAACAAAAAATAATTCCATTGTTCAACCCTACCTGTCCTTCGACGGCCGCTGCGAGGAGGCGGTCGAGTTCTACCGCCGCGCGCTCGGCGCCGAGGTAACGATGCTGATGCGCTTCAAGGACAGCCCTGAACCCCCTCAACCCGGCATGTGCCCGCCCGGTTCCGGGGACAAGGTGATGCACGCGAGCTTCCGCATCGGCGACACGACGGTGATGGCTTCCGACGGTCGATGCGAAGGGCGGCCGAGTTTCCAGGGCTTTTCGCTGTCGCTCACGGTGCCGGATGAGGCCGAGGCCGATCGGCTGTTCGCTGCTCTGGCTGACGGTGGGCAGGTGCAGATGCCGTTGGCCAGGGCCTTCTTTTCCCCGCGCTTCGGCATGGTCGCTGACCGCTTCGGGCTGTCCTGGATGATCCACGTGGCGTCGCCACCGCAGAACTGAACGATTTCCACAATGGTCGGCGGCCAGTTCGAGCAGGGGTTGATGAAATTATTGAACGAATGAAACCATCAACCATCAAAAGACGGAGAACAGGACTTGTGTAGGACTCGTGCGGTGTCAGCGATCGGTTCCTGCTCGTTCGCAGAATTCGGAAAACCAGAAGATGATTCCGTTTCCTTCTCGGTTTTCTTCGTTAGCTCCTGTTGGTCCAGCAAATAGAAAATAGAAATATCCCATGAGCCAATCGGAACTTAACAGCAACCAGCCGCCACCGGAGGAAGTGTCCCAGGTGGTGGAGCATCTTTTCCGGCATGAGGCGGGAAAGATGGTCGCCACCTTGACGAGGATTTTCGGCGTCGAGCACCTCACCCTGGCCGAAGACGTGGTCCAGGAAGCGCTGGCCAGAGCGTTGCAGACCTGGCCGTTTTACGGCGTTCCGAAAAATCCTGCCGCGTGGATCATGCGGGCTTCCCGCAACCTGGCGCTGGATGTGGTCCGGCGCCAAAAAGTCTTCCGCGACAAGGAAGGTGAAATCATCCGGTTGATGGAGGGACAAAGCCCCGCGCCCGACGTTGCGGTTTTCCCCGACCAGGAACTTGCGGACGACCGTTTGCGGATGGTGTTCGTGTGCTGCCATCCGCTTGTTCCAGCGGAGGCGCAAGTCGCGCTCGCCTTGAATACCCTCTGCGGCTTCAGTGTGGCGGAAATCGCCCGGGCATTTCTGACGACCGAGGCGGCGATGGCCAAGCGGTTGACACGGGCGAAACAAAAGATTCGCGAGGCGCGGATTCCTTTCGAGATACCCGAAGGGAAGGAGTTGGCGCGGCGGCTGGACGGCGTTTTGCAATCGCTCTACCTGCTTTTCAACGAAGGCTACAAAGCTTCCAGCGGCGAAAAGCTGGTTCGCGAGGAAATCTGTCACGAGGCGATCCGCTTGACCGGGCTGCTGGCCGAACATCCGGCCGGCAACCAACCCAGGACCCATGCGTTGCTGGCGCTGATGCTGTTAAACGCCGCGCGCATCCCAACTCGCGTGGACGGTGCGGGCAACCTGCTTCTCCTCAAAGAGCAGAACCGGACGCGCTGGGATCAACCGATGATCGCGCGGGGCATGTTTCACTTCGCGCAGTCGGCCGCGGGTGAAGAGATCACCGAGTATCATCTGCAAGCGGGTATCGCCGCCAGTCACTGCGCGGCGAAGGATTATGAGTCCACGGACTGGCGGCAAATCCTGTCCCTGTATGATCGCCTGGTTGAATTCGATGATTCGCCGGTCATCGCCCTCAATCGTGCCGTTGTGGTGGCAAACATTCACGGGCCAGGAGCGGGCCTGGATGCGGTTGCGGCCATTCAAGGCAGGGAAAAGCTGGATTCCTATTACCTCCTTTATGCCGTGCTGGGCGAATTCGAGGCGCAATTGAAGGATCCACTGGCCGCTGCCGGCTACTTCCGAAGATCGCTGCAACTGGCGGAGACCAAGTCGGAGCAACTGTTCCTGTCAAAAAGATTCCGGGCCTGCGAAGATCAACTCCACGCCTGAACGAAGGCTGAGCGTCACCCGGATGTGATTGACCAGCGGCCCCAAGCCGTCAAAAGTTATTGCCATAGGCCACCCAATCAAAGTCCACGGTGGTCGTCGCGTCGAACTGCCAGGAGCCGCTTCCCCATTCGACATAGCCATTGAACGGATTGACCAGCGGCCCCAAGCCGTCAAAAACCGGATTCCCATCCCACCACAACTTAACCTTCCCATCATTCCGAGCGTAGAGATACGCGGTATGCCAGGCGTTGGTTACAGCCGGGCCGAGGTCCATCAAGCTGGTATCCGAGTTAACGTAATTCCAGAGTTTGTAACGGCCATTGACAAGCGTGATGGCTGGCGCCGGAGACAAAGGCGTGGAGTGGGTGGTCAAACACAACAGATTCTCTTTGCCCGTGGAGCTGAAGGTGACGAGGCGAAATCGTGCGCCGACCGCCAATTCATCCAGGGCCAATGGTCCGACGTACCATTCGTTCGCGTTCACGCCTGAGTTGATTCGCAGCGCCTGGTTCGTGGCCCCAAGGTCCGGATCAAAAAAATCGACGATGAGCGTTGTTCCGCCTGTTCCTCCGCTTTGGGAGGAGATCCAAGGCGACGCGGGCAAGCTGGGTCCGCCCAGGAATTGGATCCTGGGACCGCCCGCCCCCACGTCCAGAAAAGCGCCGTTCATGATGGATTGGCCAATCTGTGTATAGCGAGCGCGCAAGTTGGGGAGATCGCGCGCGCTGCGGTTGCCGATGACCTTGATAGAGTAATTGGTGGCCGGAACCCCGTTCCCGCAGAATACGCCTGCACTCGCACAATCATAATTGTCGCTGTACCAATCAAATGGGAACACGCCGACGACCAACGGATCGGTCTGCGCGTAAGTGTAAATATCGTTTGCTTTTTGGATAAGCTGAGATTCAGTCCCATACCCTTCGGTGGCGCCCGGCATCAGGAAGATTCTTTGAGAGCTGTTCATGTAAGACTTTAACAACCGGAGTTTGGACATCCATTCGGTCCGAGTCGTGCCGAGATCGCCCGAGCTCCCGTAACTTTCCACCGCGATATAATCGATACCGCGGGCAATGCGGAAATTACTATAGCTCCAAAAGGCGCAACCAACCGTCATCATCGCTGGCACGTCCGGGAACGACAGTTTCAATTGGCTGATCTGAGACTCAATGGAGGCCAGGAGTTGATCCAACCTCGCGTTGTTTCCCCCAGCGACGCAATCGGGTTCGTCCATGGTGAAGAAGGCGAGCATATGGGTGGCATAGGGTCGGATCGCGTCGAGCTGATTTTGAATGTTGGGATCGGTAAAGTCCGGAGCAAAAAACATCAGTTTCATTCCCAAGGCCACGGCCTGGTCTGCGGAAGCCCCCGGACCCGCGCCCATGGTGAAGTTGACAAAGCCGCGCTGTTCAATGATCGACCCACCCGCCGCGACTGACCCTGCCCAAAATCCAAAATGTTGAAGGTGATTCTTCAAACGAAAGAAGCGGCTCGGCGGGCTGACTGGCGCCGTAACCGCCCAGCGGAGACTGTTGGAAACCGAAGTTTCCGCGGCGGCGTGCCAGTTCGTCGTGCTCAGGTTCGTTGAAGATTCGAGCTCGAACCCGGTGGACGGGTACGGCCAGGAAACGATGGCATTGGTATTATCGCGCACGACGGTGAGCGGAACGCCACCCATCGGCTCGCTGTGACACCAAGTGCTCAAAAAAATGGCCGATGCCACGAGCGACGCGTTTAATAACGGTTGTTTCATGGGAGTGAGGGAAATTCGCTGCTTTGACGCTGCGCTGTTGAATCTGCGTCGGCTTTAGTTCCAGGGTTGACGCTTGGGAGATTGGCAGGATTTCGGGAATGAAGCAAGCCGGGATGAGCCTGCCTCGATCCTGGATGCAGTCCGTATTTCGATAAAGCCCCTTCATCAACAGCGGTTCGAAGCTGGACCAAGCCATGCAATGATCTAGCCAACGGTATCTGTGCAAACCGCCTCGCGTCGCTCATCGCCGAACGTTAAGATGAGCCACGACCTTGGCTGGCGCGGGGGGTGCAGCAGCACGATCAGTGACAGCTAAGGGTTGGCTAGCATGAATGCTTCAGATCGTGGCGCATGATCGGGCGATGAGGCACACGACGAGCAACCGTCTTGAATCCGGCACGCGCGAAAGTCGAGGCTGTGCCGGTGAAAAGATTCGAAGTGCTTTTCGGCGCGTCCTTATCAACCGGGTAGGCCTCGAGCGCGGGCGCCTTTGCGCGCCTGGCAGCCTTCAACGCCGCTGCGATCAGCACGGACATGACGCCCTGCTTGCGATAGCCCCTCCGCACATAGAAACACGAGATCGACCAGACTGGCACATCGTCCACGCGTGCAAGCATCCATGCGTCATCGAGCCATTGCAAGGCACTGCGCGGCGTAAGCTGGCACCACCCTACGGATACGTCGCCATCGAAAGCGAGCAGGCCGGGCGGCGGACCGCGCCTCACGAGCTCTCGAAACGCCGCCTTATTCTTCTCGCGGGGCCGCTTGCGATAGGCACTGCCGATCCGCCAGTACATGCACCAACAGCCATTGCACGCGCCATGCTTGTCAAACAGGTCCTCCAGAGCAGGCCACAGATCGCGCGTGAGCGGACGGACAGTGAGCTTCATGCCGAACCTCCAGGCGACCGCTCGGTAGTGTGCGGAATCGGCGGGCCGTGCAGAGTGTAACTGGTGTAAAAGTTTCCCATAACGAGTGACCCGTCTGGACGTCAAAGATGAGCCCTCGACGTTGGCGCTGGCGCCTTGGCCCTTTTCTTTGAGTTCTTAGTTGGACCTCCGACTTTCGCGGTGAACTCGTACGTGCGTCGGCCCATGAGAAGCGTGTCGAACTCCTTAAAGAATCTTTCAAATTCGAACGACGGATCCATAATAATCCAATCGTATTCGCCGTCCGGCCCGGCGATGAACCCGTCCATACTCACCGCCACGCTGTATCGTAGTCGTCTCATACAGGGTTTGTGGGCCTGGATTCTTTTGATCGATTGGTCTAATTGCTGCGGACGTAGATGATGCCGTGGCACTTTGAACAGCGATAACTCATAGGGCATGTGAATGCCAACTAACGAAACAGCTCAGCGACCGGCAGCCGACGTTGAGCGTGGCCAGCCAGGCCCGATGAACAAATAATCACGACACTCCGCCGAACGCAAGGGCGGGTGCCTGGAGCGCCCTCGTCAGGCGGCGCACGGCGCTACGACGATCCGACCGCCCGCCGCAGATGCGCCGGCAGTTCAACGCCGAAACGCGCGCGCAGCCGTTCCATGTCTTCGATATCCTTTTTGGTGGGTGGGTATCCATGAGCATGGCACAGCACCTGGGCTTCGGGTGAGAGGCACCGCACCGGGACGTTGCTGACCGTTCCTTGACCGCCGAAGCCCGCGGCTGGGTAGATCCAATCTTGACCGCCGGCCATGCGGTACACACCGTTGCCATTCTCGTCGAACGTGACGGCATGGACATCGACTTCGCGACCGGAGGAATCTGCGAAGACGAAGTTGCTCGGCGTACCACCCGGCTGGATGACGAAACCTTTACCGCGAAGGATGTCTCGTAGCTTCTCGGTGTCGCTCACCCGCGCGATGATATCGACGTCTTGGTGTGGCCGTGTCTCCACGCCGAGAAGCGCATCTACGCCCCAACCGCCGTCAAGCCATACCTCGATTTGGGCGTCGTCCAGCAGCCGAAGCAGCTCAACAACGGCTGAGGGATTCATGAACTCGTTCTTGCGCCGCCGAACCGTGGAACTGAGCCACGCCGGGCCGATGACGAAAGGCAACGCGTGACTTCACGGCCAACCCGAGGCGCTGCCCGGCGTTGGCTCGAGTGATCTGGTTAGCGGCCATCCCATCCCTTGGAACTGGCCAAGAGTCGCTGAAGATCTCCATAATCTGCAAGTCTGGCCTGTATCGGAATCTTGTATGCATCACTTATTACAATATCCTTGTTCGGAACGTATCGTGCCGTCAATCCGCCGTCGGCTCGAATCTCGACCTCTCCCGACGCGGCATTGGACCTGACAGCGCAGTTCCACCAATAGGAGTCTTCGAAAGCCAAGTAATACGAAAATGTTTTGTAGTCTGGCTCGACTTTGTAGAGCGTAACTTCATAAGGCTCTCTAACGGAGGCCGTGCGATGCCCGATGACAAAGAACTGAGGTCCATTCGTCAATCGCAACTGGGCGAGAAAGATGTTGTCGCCGGGGCGAATCCCAAAAGGTCCGAGGTGGAAGAGACGTACCGCGAGGAATAAGACGCCCAGTGCAACCGGAATCCCAATCGCTATGAACGGTATCCCGCTTCATCGGCTGCCGCTAACGCCCCGGATGACCTAACGCCGCCGTGAAGCCACTGCTGTCAGCCTCGCCGACCAACTCTCGAAAACCGAGAGGCTGGCGACGGTTAGCTCGATCCGGTCGTTCGTCATCATGGCTTCTGTCGAACGTTGTTTGTACTCACCACGGCGTTCGTTCCGGATACCCAAGGCGTCTGGGTATCCCGAAGGCTATTGCGGGTACGATCCGACACCGCAACAGTGCGCAGGCGAATGATGTGCCCGACGCCCAAGACAAGAAGGACGCACCCGGCAGAAACCGTCACAGCCGCTATCATTCTTTTCGCGAACATACGATCCATGCCGAACGACCCAAGCTCAGCGACCCAGCTCACGATGGCGTCGGCTTGCAACCTGGACGCGATGACGCTGGAGCGCATTAGGTGTCATGGCCATCCCTTCTCAAACTTCCCAATATCCAAAACTCCCATCTCTTTCAACTCGTCCACCGAATAATTGGTGGCGTCAACCTTGATACCGGTCTTAAGACGAGTGATGATGAACCGCTTCTTTTTGGAATCGGCGTATGCCTTAATAGCAGTCCTCAAAACCGCTGCGGTGGCGGTAGCCCAAACGTAGGGCGCGGGATGCTTGAGCATCTCAGTAACATCCGGCATTGGGCCATTGAAAACTCCGTAATGTGGTCTGGCACGGACTCCATGTTGTGAAAGAATTGCCATCAAATCCGAGTCCTCGCCGCCTCGAACATCTATGACTAAATCAATCTCACTCATGGCTCACTCAAAATCGTGTATGTGCCGCGATTCCGACGCTCCATCTTGATGTATCCCTTATCGCGAAGCACCTGAAAAACGCGCGACTGCAAGCTGCCGGGATAACCCAGACGCTTGTGATAAGCCTTCGATACAAAATCGGCGAAGCCCTGATCCAGTAATTGAAGGCCGGTAATGATGCGATCATTACCGGCCAGCTCGCGTCAACTCGGCGAGCACTGCCTTTTCTTCTTGGGTGAGGGTCTCCATCCGCGTGATGTCACAACTAACGCCCAGTAGCGACCGCCGCCGCGCTCCGGCTGCAATGAGCGTTCACAAACCGCCCCGAACCGCCCGAGACTATCCAGCGGTCGGTGGTTAGGCGCTGCAGCGCTTGTTAGCCCATGTCATGGCCTCGACAATAACAAACAAAGCGAGAGCACGACACCGAATAAAAACACTCG
>QHNT01000484.1 GCA_003218515.1 Verrucomicrobiota bacterium
CGAAGCCGGAACCCCTGTGAGTCCAAGCGTGAACATGACGGTGTGGGTGGGCGGTCCAGAAGGTGAACACAGCGGCAATACTGACTGCCTGATGTGCTACGGCATCGCTACCGCGTTTCACAAAAACCAGGCCGCCAAGCGATATCTGGCGGGCCCCGCACCTGTCGGGAGAAAGCTTTTGTGCGAATCGCGCGATGGCACCGGCATCAATGGCCCGGACAACCCTTACGGCCCGCGATTTGGGAATGCCCATGTAAATGGGGGCAAATGCAAGGCTCAGATTTGTGTGAACGATGCCTACAAGGATGCTCAAAAGCACAAGGATCACAAGTATCCATGCCCGTAAAGATAACTATGCGTTGCCTGCATCCATATCGTGGCCGGATTCTCCGCCCTTTTTTGGTGATTTATCTTTGCGCTCTGGCAACGACTGTGTGGTCTGCGAGCGGACCGGCCACAATAACTCAACAGCCGACCAACCAGACTGTCCTCGAAGGCGAACAACCCATCTTGAGCGTTGGCGCGGATGGAACGACGCCGCTGGAGTATCAATGGTTCAGGCGAGCCGTGGCTATCGCCGGTGCGACCCAACCAACGCTCGTGCTTCAGACCGCGACATTGAACGATGATCGGGCTGTCTTCTCAGTGGCAGTCAGCAACGCACTGGGAAGCGCGACGAGTTCCAACGCCACGCTGACGGTCAGCCCGGGCATTGTCGTCACCGCTTCGGCAAACGATTCAACCGAAGTCGAGGTGCCTGGCGGGTGGCCTCTAATCCTGGAAGTCGCCTTGCTGCACCCCTTGATGTTCGATTCGAATGCTGTTCCCATACTGATTTGTTCGACTAATGGCCCGTGGTCGAATTCCTTGGAAATTCGCGCCTTCAATGCGGAGGAACAAATTCAAAATTGGCCGCTCCGCCCGATACCAATGACCGATGAGGCTCTGGTTTTGACTGACACCGTTGGAGGCAGACTGCTCTGGCGGCTTTCTCCTGAGGAAACGGCGCAGCTTATGCCGGGGCAGTATGAGCTAAGAGTGACACTTCAGACGACAAACATCACGAAGCCGTCCGCATGGAAAGGCGTTGTGGAAAGCGTTCCCGTGATGATTACAATCACGAACGAACCGTCCGTTCTCACAGAGGATTACGCCGAAGAAAAGCATCGGCTCTTTGCCCGGTATGCCCTGCTGCAAGGCAACGAACAACAGGCCCGGCAACACCTTGACGCGCTTTTGGCCGCATATCCAACCAACATCGGCGGACTAACCTTGAGAACGTATCTGCAGAAACGTTCCGGGTTGTTGGTCGAGGCCTTGCAAACAACTGAGCGGGCTCTGGACCAGGTTTTCGCACAATTCCCACTGGCCGAGGAGCCTCCTGGCGAGTTGTTGCACAACCTGGCTGAGCTGCAGAGCCTCCTCGCGCCACCTACCCTGGCATTTACCTTGGCCGCCGGACAACTGACTCTCCAATGGGATGGCCGTCCCGACACGCAATATAAGTTGGAAAGCTTTGGTCAGCGGACCGGTTCATAATCGGGCATGAATTCGCGGCTCCTCTTCCTGTCGATGCTCGCGTTCTCCCTGTCGTTTCATGGTCACGCCCAAAATCTTGCCGGCGACGAGGCGTTGTCGAAAGTGCTGATCGACGGTGAGGACTGGCAACTGGTCGCCGACGGATTCGGGTTCACGGACGCCGCGTGCGCCGATGCGGAGGGTAATTTCTACTTCTTCGATCTCGGCAAAAACACGGGCATCAGGAAAATCAGCCCCGACGGCAAGGTGACGACGTTCATTGAGAACACGCCGAAGTGCAGCGGGTTGAAATTCGGACCGGACGGACGGATTTACGCCTGCACGCAAGCGCCGAAAAAACAAGTCGTGGCGATCGAGGTGTCCTCCGGCAAGATCACCGTGCTCGCCGATGATGTGCAACCGAACGATCTGGTCGTGTCGCACAAGGGTTTCGTTTATTTCACCGAAACCGGCAAGGGGCAGGTGGCGATTGTGGACGCGAAAGGCAACTCGCGCGTCGGCGCCGCCGGCATCAACAAACCCAACGGCATCACGCTTTCGCCGGACCAGGGCACGCTGGCCGTTTCGGAATATGGCGGCACGAACGTCTGGGTTTATCGTGTCGAGCGCGACGGGCGTTTGACCGGCGGGGAGCGTTACATGACGTTGCGCACGCCGGTCGGGAAGCCGGACAGCGGCGGCGACGGGATGACGACGGATGCGCAAGGCCGTTACTACGTGACCTCGCACGTCGGCATTCAAATGTTCGACTCCGGCGTTGACCGTGCAAGGAAAATGAGTCCGCAGCGCAGCGCGTTCAAGACCCCGGCTGGGGCGGCGGTTGATTGACGATTCCCCAGAAAGCGCCCAGTTCGCGGACGGCATTCACGAAATCGCAGAATTCCACCGGCTTGACCACATAGGCATTGACGCCCAACTCGTAACTTTTCAGAAGGTCGCCGTGTTCGCGCGATGAAGTGAGCATCACCACCGGGATGGTTTTGAATCGATCATCCGCTTTGATCTGTTGCAAGACCTCCAGGCCGTCCACCTTTGGCATTTTGTTGTCGAGCACGATCAGAACGGGATTGCCGGACGGGCGGTTTGCGTGTTGGCCGCGGCGATACAGGTAGTCCAACGCCTCCGCGCCGTCGTGGACGACATCCACCTGATTGGCCAGATGGTGATTCGAAAGCGCACGCAGGGTCAGTTCGATGTCGTTCAAATTGTCTTCCGCGAGCAGGATTCTTTTCAGGTTCGTCATAAGATGTTGTATGTGTCGGGCCGCAAAAGATAACAAGTCGCGCCCCCCCGGCCCAGGTCCGTCTTCCGTGCCGGTGAATGATTCCGGCAGGTGGAGGAGTTTTGTCCGGCTTTGATCTGGACAACGGCTTCATCCTTTGGCGATTCCACCGGATAATGCCCGAATCCGCGCGCGGGCTCTGCGTCGCAAACGGACCCGCAACTGATCGAGTTTGCTCCGGCCAGACCCTCGTTTCAGCAAGTACGTGACGTGCGGCGCAGGCGCTCGGGAGATGTCTTCGGGCGTGGTGTTTTTGGCATTAACGCCCGGCGCGAGGTCAATCCCCGCCTTGCGAAACAGATGCTGCACGAACGCCGAGCAGTAAAGCGATTTTTCGCGCGCCAGAACGTTTCCCTGTCCGCGCAGTTGCGGATGGCGCAAGGCAATCAACGTTCCCACCAGTTCGCGAAGCGAATAGCGCGCCCGGTTCGCCACCAGTTCGAGTCCCTCGCGCACGAGGGTCAGGACCTGTTCTTCACCCACCCCGAAATCGAGCACGGCCAGAGTGGTGTAGAGGCCCTCGTTGAAATATTTCGAGATGCGGTTTTCCTGCACGCCCAACCGGATGTGCCTGCGATTGATCTGGAGATCTGATTCGATGACCCAGTGGTGCCCGTCCGGCCGGCGGCCCTGGAATAAAAATGAGTGCGACCAGAGACTCCACCGCCCTTCGTCATCAAGGTGCCGTTCGGAGCGGGCAATGGCCTTGTCAATCAGGGTGATCCCGCCGGAAAGTCCGACGCGGCCCGCTCGCGCATGCGCTTCGAGGAACTCGCGGTTCGACAAGCCGGTGAGAGTCACGACTTCGTTCATGAAAGCCTTAGCGGGACATCGTTGATGCCGGGACGTGCGGCGCGATCGTTTTCATCCGTTCCCGCGCCGGGTGCTGGCATGCGTAAAGCGAAAATCCAGGGAACTTCATGGCATCAGCGCTTGTATGTCTTCGCCATCGTTAAGTCGTAAATGAAAATGCCGTAGCCGACGCCGGCCGGGTCCTTTGACTTCGCCATCTGGAACGCCATAAACAGGCCGTCATCGCTCACGACGGGATTGGAGGATTTGTAGCCGGGATAGTCGCTGAAGTAGGTCAGCCGTTCCACGTAGCCCCCGCCATCTAAACGCAGTTTCCAGAGGTCAACGTAGCTCGCCCCCTTTTTGTTCTGCTTGTCGCATTCGACCAGCGTGAACCGGCCGTCGGGGAAAATGCCCTCCGGCTCGTCGTATTCGCCGGGCGAATTGGTGAGATTGGTGACTCTTTTGGTTGCGACGTCCACAACGCAAACATCCGTGCCTTGGTAGCCGT
>QHNT01000308.1 GCA_003218515.1 Verrucomicrobiota bacterium
AATTTTGGCGTAGCGCGTCTGCCACGCGCGGAAGCCCAGGTCGCCGGGTGTGAAATAGAATTTTTCGTGGAACAAGGGGTCGTCAGGGATGTGCATCTTGCGATAGATGCCCAACAACGAACCGTCCGCGTCAATGATCGCGGCGGTGTTGTGGTAAACGCCGGCGGCGCGTTTCTCGAACAACGATGCAATGACGACCACGTTGTGTTTCTTCGCGAGCTTTTGGAGCGCATCGGTGCCGGGACCGGGGATGGGTTCGGCCAACGCGAAATATTTGTGGTCTTCGCTCTGGCAGAAATATTGCGAGCGAAACAATTCCTGCGTGCAGATGATTTGCGCGCCGGCGCCGGCGGCGCGTTCGGCAGCGCGCAAAGTTTTTTTCAGATTCGCCTCGGGGTCCGGCGAGCAACGGCTCTGCAACAGCGCGAGCGCTACAGTGGAAGAGGAACGCTTCATCTACGACTGACGCTGGGGCGCGATGCTCGTGGTGCGTTCCAGAATAATGGTGCTGCCGCGTGACTCGTAAATGGATTGAGGCGAGGTCTGGCCGAAGAGTTCGCGAATAAATCTGCCGAGGGTCTCGTTCGTCGGGCCATAACCCGTGTGGTAAATATAGTGCTCCAGTTCGTAGAGCAACTCGTCCGCGTCCGGATAACGCTGGTTGATGTCGCGGACGAGGGCCCGGTGGAGGATTTCATTGAGCCGGACGTCGATTCGGGGGTCGAGCTTTTGAAAATCCGGCAGCGCCAGCGTCATGACGCGGTCGCGGGATTCTTCGGGGGTGGCGCCTTTGAAAATGTTGTAGCCCAGGAGCAGGTGGGCCAGCACAATGCCGGCGGAAAAAATGTCCGACCGCTTGTCGGTGATTTTGAAACTGGCCTGTTCCGGGCTCATGTAATCGGCTTTGCCGGCGACCACTTCGCCTTCGTTGTCCTGCAGGAAACCGCGCGCTTTCGCGATGCCGAAATCGGTGAGCTTCACGTCGCCTTCGAAGGCAATCATGATGTTCTTGAAACTCACGTCGCGGTGCACGATGCCCAGCAACTTGCCGTCCTTATCGGTTTTCGCGTGCGCGTAGGCCAGTCCGCGCGCGATGCGGCTGACGATGAAGACGGCCAGTTCCAGGGGGAGAGGGCGGTGTTTGTCCGTGAGCTGCTGCATGAACTGTTCGAGGTTGGCCCCGCGGATGAGTTCCATGGCGATGAAGTAAACCTGGCCGGTGGAACCGAGATGATAGGTCTGGACGATGTTGGTGTGGATCAGGTCGGCGACCAGTTTCGCTTCGCCGATGAAATTCTCGATGAAGGTCTTCTGGTTGGCGTAGCTTTGGCGAATGACTTTGATCGCCACGCGCTTGACGAAGTCTCGCGTGCCGTGCTGTTCCGCTTCGTAAACAATGCCCATGCCGCCCTCAAAAATTTTGCGAACGATCTCGTAGCGGAACTCCGCTTGAATCGTGAACAAGCTGCTCACGCGAGCATGTTGTGGCAAACGTGCATCAAGTCAAGCCTGCGCTCCGCGCAGGCGATTTTTCGACAGCCGCCGTTTTCACGTTTCCGCAAAATCACGGGACGAGAAACGCCGCGCGAAGCGAGCGGGGACGATGGCCCGGGAGAAAAATCGAACGATTTCCCGCGGGGAAAACGTGATTTTTCTCCTTGCACAGAATTGGTGAATCGTTTTAATACGCGCAAGTCAGACGACAGTTAAACCAGTTAACAAAAGAAAAATTCAATTATGGCAAAAGCACTCTCCAAATCTCAAGTGGCAGCAGAAATTGCCGTCAAAGCCGAGATCACCAAGAAGCAGGCGGTGGAGATTCTCGAGCATATCGCGCAATTGGCTTACCGGAACGCCAAGAACTCTTTCACCCTTCCCGGCCTTGGCAAGCTCGTGCTGGTGAACCGCAAAGCCCGTATCGGACGCAACCCCGCCACCGGTGAACAGATTCAAATTCCGGCCAAGCGCGTCGTCAAATTCCGCGTCGCCAAGGCTGCCAAGGACGCCATCCTCAACGCCAAGTAAGCGATTTCGATTTCCCCGGGCGCCCTGAAATTTCAGGGTGCCCTTTTTGTTTCCGGGAACCGGAGTGAGGGAGTAAGAGAGAGGGACGGCACTGATCTGCTCGACGCCCTTCCTCGCTCGTTGAACTCATTGTCCCATGAAAATCGGCGTGGTGGGCTGCGGCGCGCTGGGCAGTTACTACGGCGCGAAACTGGGTCGCGCCGGACGGGAAGTCCATCTGCTGTTGCGCTCCGATTACGCGGCCGTACGGCGCAACGGCGTGCAGGTTCGAAGCGTAGAAGGCGATTTTCACGTTCAGCCGAAATGCGCCCGCGCCGCGGCGGAGATAGGCGTTTGCGACCTCGTTCTGATCGGACTGAAAACCACCGCCAACCACCAGTTTCCTCGATTGCTTCCTCCGCTGGTCGGCGCAAAGACAGCGGTCATGACCCTCCAAAATGGCTTGGGCAACGAGGACCAAATGGCTGCCTTGTTCGGTCCCGAAAAAATCCTGGGAGGATTGTGCTTTGTCTGTCTTAACCGGGTGGAACCTGGGGTGATCCATCACCTCGCCCACGGGACAATTGTCATGGGCGAACACCAGCGCTGGCCGGAGCCGCGCACGCATGAGCTGGCCTCGATGTTCCGCCATGCCGGCGTGCCTTGCAAAGTCACCGATAATCTCGAACGCGCGCACTGGGAGAAACTGGTTTGGAACATTCCGTTCAACGGACTGGGCGTCGCCAGCGCTGCGGGTTACGACGCCGTGGCGAGCGGCGTTGTCCGGCCGTCTGTGGCGCCGCGGCCATGTTTACCGACGGACAGACTGCTGGCTGACTTGCGCTGGGAAAGACTCGTTCGTGAATTGATGTTGGAAGTCATCGCCGCCGCCAACGCGCTCGGTTTGAGGATTTCGGAATCGGTCGCGGACAAACAAATTGAACAGACCCGCACCATGGGCGCTTACCAGGCATCGACATTGATTGATTTTGAGCGGGGCCAGCCCTTGGAGTTGGAGAGCATGTTTCTGGAGCCGCTGCTGCAGGCGCGGAAAGCCGGTGTCGCGGCGCCGCGGCTGGCCGCATTGTGCGAGGTGTTGACCGCGCTGGACCCAGGGCAGCGCGCCAGCCATGCCAAATCCGGACAATTCAATATCCCAGGCTGAGCGTGTAGCGCAGGATATTGTGGCACTGCACCGTGCCGATGGTGGTTTTGCTGCGCCAGCCTTGGCAGCACATTTCGCCGACCGCGGATGTGCGATGTGCGGCAATAGCGTTGGCAAGGTCCTCACTCAGATCAAAGTCGCCTCGAACGCATTCGTTGTTGAGGCAATCGAAGCGGAACACCGACTTGGCGTTGGTGAGGTTGACCTTGTACTTGATTTGACTGCTCCGCGTGACACCTTTGGGATCGTAGTACGTCAGATCCACTGTCAACGACTTCAGGCGCGGAAACTTGTCAGCGAGGCTGGCTGAGTCCTTGATGCGTTGGGTTTCCTGCTGACGGTATTCCGCGCGAGCGCCGGTTTTTTGGCGATGCATAATATATGTCTCGATTCTTCAGCTGAGCTGATTTAGATCGGCAGCCTACCACAGAAATAAATCGCCGTCTGTAACAATCGTCTTCCATTTTGACCCGTCCAGGGCTGCTCTAACGTCCGACGTAAGTGCCTGAAAAAATGTGACGCTGAACGCGGGAATTTGGCTCGTCCTCGAAAAGCTTTGAAACTGACGAGGACGAACCCCGAGTGTCCTGACTCGGGTTGAGTGTGCGCTGTCCTCAGCGCGCGCTCATGTGAGGACATGCGACGCTGCCGGCTAAGGACACTGCCGGCTACGACCGGGCCGCCTTGACGTCGTAGCACCAGAGCATGCCGTGGTCCCGGATGTAAAGCCGGCCGTTGGCCACCACAGGATAGGCCCACGCCTTCTCCATCTCGTTGGCATGCTTCGGTTGGTCCGGCGGCGTGAAACGTCCTTTCTGACGATACGATTCCGGTCCGGGCTCGACCAGCGCCACCTCCCCGTTTTCGCCGTGAAGGTAAAGACGTCCGTCGGCATAGCAAAGCGACGCCGCGCCCAGCGCGCGGTCTTCCCACTTCACCTGGCCCGTGGCGAACTCGGCGCAGAGCAGTGCCTCAGCAGTCGTGCCAAACAGAAAATCCCCGATTTTCACCGCGCCGCCAATTGCCGTGGGAGATTTCGATTCGAAATAAACCTGCTCCGGCTCGACGCTTCCCCCGTTGACCTTCAG
Organism: Verrucomicrobiota bacterium; assembly: GCA_003218515.1. Classification (GTDB taxonomy): domain Bacteria; phylum Verrucomicrobiota; class Verrucomicrobiia; order Limisphaerales; family AV2; genus AV2. Next base: position 4,258 of record QHNT01000308.1, read on the forward strand.
TTTGACGACACCGCCGCCGGTGCCGGCCGCGGCGCTGTAGATGTACCCGTCGCTGGTGAGCGGCGTCGGGATGTTTGCGCCGTAACGGCTCACCGGTTTCCCGTAACGCCACAGAAACCTGCCCGTCTTCGCCTCCGCGCCCACGAGGCCCTTTTGCAGGAGTTGAACGTATTGCTTCACGCCGCCAACCTCGACGATAATGGCGGAAGCGTAGGCGGCTTCGTCGCCTTCCGGCAGCGCGCGCTTCCAAATGACCTCACCCGTGTGTTTGTTCAACGAGACCAGCGTGGCCGTGCTGCCGCCCGGCGTGCACAAGAGCGAGTCGCCATCAATCAACGGCGACTCGGAGTACGCCCAATTGCCGGGCTTGCCGCCGAAGTCAGTTCGGAGATTTTTTTGCCAGCGCACCTTGCCCGTGCCGAGCTCGACGCAGGCCAGATCGCCATCCGAGCCGAGGGCATAGAGGCACTCACCCTCGACCGTCGGCGTGGAGCGGGCGGCGGGAAAATTCGGCTGTTGCTGCGGATTTCCCACCTTGCCGAGGCGCGTCTGCCAAACCCGTTTACCGTCCTTGACGTCAAGGGCCTGAACAAACTCATCGTCCAGCCCGTCGTTACCGAGCACGTAAAGCCGCTCGCCAACCACAGCGGGCGTCGCGTAACCGCGGCCGGCAGCCGATACTTTCCAAAGCAGTTTCGGTCCGTCCTTTGGCCATTCCTTGAGCAGGCCGGTTTCCCGGGAAATTCCGTTTCGCTCCGGCCCGCGCCATTGCGGCCAGTCACTGGCGGCGACCGACAGTGCGGCGGACAACACGAGAAGACCACGAATTCCGAATGAGCATTTTTTCATATCGAGTGGATGATTGTTGGTGAATAACTCCAGAAATGGAACCCTAGAAAAAATACCAGCGCATGGTTCACTTCGCGATCAAATCAAATCTGCGCAGCAGGTCGGTGAGTGCGGCGTTGAACTCGGCGGGTTTCTCCAGCATGAGCCAGTGCCCCACGCCATCTATCGTGCGGTAGTCTGTCTTCGATGAAAGGGAACGGACGTAAGCTTTGTAATCATCGCTCCACATCGGGTTTGGGGCGTTGATGACGAGGACGGGGACGGTCACTTTTTTCAAGTCCCAATCGGGTTGGTCCGCGCCGAACATCCCTTCCATCGCGCCGAGCATCACGTATTGCGGTGTTGCGAGGAGTTCGGACACGACGCGGTCGCGCAAGGTTTCGGTGCCGGGAACGGGGAACATGGCGCCGATGAATCTGGTGGTGTGTTCGCGATATTCCGGCGAACGAAACGGCGCGACAAATTGTTCGGCTTGTTCGGGCGACATTTTGGGCCGGCGCAGGAACCCGTCCACGGCCAGGAGCGCGGCGACTTTCTCCGGCGCCTGCTTGTAAACACGGCAGATGATCGGCGCGCCCATGCTGTGGCCGACGAGCGTGGCTTTGTCAACGTGCGCATCGCGCATCACGGCCAGCACCGCGCCGGCGAAGAAGTCCATGGTGTACTCGACGTGCGGCTTGTCGCTTTGGCCGTGGCCGGGCAGGTCCACAAGAATGAGCCGCGCGTGCCCGGCCAACTCCGGCACTTGCTCGCGCCAGAAACCGGCGTTGCCTGCCCAGCAGTGGACAAACACGATCGTGTGACTGCCTTTGCCTTCGATCAGGTAGTGGACGTGGTTCGTGCCGAAGGAGACGAAGTGGGATTCGCTGGCGATGGCCGCGTACTGCCGACCCGCGCAGCCGGTGAGCAGCAGAACGATGGCGGCGACGGTGGAAGAGATGGCTTTGTTCAAAGGGGCTTGTTCGATTTGTTGGTTTATTGACCCAGGGCCGTGCTCACTCCGGTTCGATTGCCCGGGGCTGGCGTCTTTCGAGCGGCTCGATGGAGCATCGGAAGAACGCAGTTATTCAATCTTCTTAATCGAGAGCAGCCCTACCTGCTTGATCTTCCACCCCGTGGCTGCTTTCGTGTATTCGACCCGCGCATCCGCAGAGTATTTGCCGCCGGCTTTTGCCGCCTGCAATTGCAGCGCGATGGTGTACACACGTTTTCGCGAGTCTTCGGTTTTCTTCTGGATCGTCAGCGCTTTGATCTGATCCACCGACTGAAACTTCCAGCATTTCTCCCGGCCGCCCATGCACTGGCCAATCAGGTCGGATTTTAACTGCTCCACCTCGGATGCCTGCGTCGCAGCCGCAAGCGAACCCGCCACGACCATCGCCCACAACCAAGTTATCATTTTCATCGTTCGCTCCGTTTAGATTGTTTCCAGGAATTTCAACAGCGCTTGCTTGTCTTTTTCTTTCAGTGCCTTGAACCTGTCCCGTGAGTTGCGGGCCTCTCCATCGTGGCGCTCGATGGCTTCCTGCACCGTTTTGGCGCTCCCATCGTGCAGGAACTGCTGGCGGAAGCGCAGTCCCATGAGCATTTCTGTCCGGAACTCCGACGGGTGTGCCTGCTCCAGACAGATGTCGGCAAGTGCGGACCCCATATCATGCACCATTAAGTCCGAATAGAGCGCCACGGTCTTCCTGTTCAGGGCCTTGCTGGTGCTCGGACCGGTGTTCATTTTCGGCATATGGCACACGGCACAATTCAGATGCGCGAAGAGCTTCCGTCCACGCCGGGCGAGGTGCAGGTCGGTATGGTTTGTGAAGAACTGCTGCGGAGGCGGCGCCAGGAATCGGGTGAACGCGGTCACCTTCTCGATGTCGTCGACAGTGATTTCAGGGTCCGGCGCCGGATCGGTGTCTGGCGGGACAGGCGTGCCGTTGATGGTTTCCTCCACCGGCGAAAGCGGAGTCGTTACTCCCATTTCCTGCGGAAACGCCCCGGCGTTGAAATCCAACAGTGCGGCCACCGCGGCTTTCCGACCGAACCGTCCGACCCGCCCATCAATCGTGCGGTTGGCATGGCCGGCGATTCCATCGCCCTTAGCGCCGTGGCGACGTTCGTGTGAGAGAATAGTTGCTTCGGGAATGGCGTCCACCAGCCCGAAACCAAACAGCGGGGGCGTGGAGCGGTGCGCTTGCGCGGTGGCGCCCGGCGGGATTTGCTCCTTCGTTATCCCTTTGGCTTGCAGCAACGGGGTCGCATCCTGCTGGATTACCGGCCCTCCCTGATGGAACAGGGGATCGCATGAATTCGGCGCGACGAACCGCGTGGCATGAATTTCAATCTCATCGCCCACGCCGCCGACCACCGGGTCTTCATGACATTGCGCGCAGGAATTTGCGTTGAACAACGGCCCAAGGCCGTCCTGCGGCGTGAAAACCCGTTGGAAAACTTTCTTGCCCGCGTCGAATTGCGCGCGCTCCGCCCGCGAGAGATCCGCCAGCGGCTCGCCAAGGTTTGGCTGTTTCGGCGACTTGCATGCGCAAAGCAGGAGGCTCAAAAGCAACGCAGCAAGAATTGGTTTGGTTCTCATTTCTTTTCCTTTCGAGTGATAAAAATCGACTCTTTTTTGCGCTGCGTTTAAAGTAACCTTCCGTCCGCCCTGCCTCAAGACAAAGTTTCCGCCCGGTGGCGCAGCGGGCGCAAATCAGATTTTGACA
>QHNT01000148.1 GCA_003218515.1 Verrucomicrobiota bacterium
TCGGCCGCCTGCTCAAGTTTGTCCGCCTCCGGATAAAGAATGGTACGCAGGTCAAGTTCCAAATGCGGCTGGAGAATTTCGCAGCAGCGGTTCACCTGCTCCCGGAACACCGCCTCGGTTTGGTAAAGCTCGCGGCCCATGCCCACCTGCTGGGCGCCCTGGCCGGGAAACATGAAAGCGACACGGGGTTGCTCCTCGCCAGGTTGTCCGTCGAAAACGCGTTTCGCGTCGCGCCCGGCCAGCGCTTGCACCGCCTCCGGGACGCTGCGGCAGAGGGCCATCCGCCGATGGCCGAAGGGCTTTCGGCCGGCCTGCAAAGTAAAGGCGACGTCGGCCAGATTGATTTCGGAATTTTTCCTGAGGTATTCCGCCAGATTCGCCGCGGACGTTTCGAGCGCGGATTCTGTTTTGGCCGAGAGCAACAGGAGTTGCCAGGGGCGGGATTGACCGGATGGCTCGGCCGCGGGCGTCTCTTCGAGCACAACGTGCGCGTTCGTCCCGCCGATGCCAAATGAGCTGACTCCCGCGCGTCGCGGTGTTCGGCCCGGCTTCCACTCGCGCAGCTTGTCGTTCACATAGAACGGGCTGTTAGCAAAATCGACTTTCGGACTGGGCCGCTGGAAATGCAGGCTGGGTGGCAGTTGTTGATGCTGCAGCGCCAGGACCGTTTTGATCAGCCCGGCCACGCCGGCAGCCGCGTCGAGGTGGCCGATGTTGCTCTTCACTGAGCCGATGGCGCAAAAACCCGTCGCGGTCGTGCCCGCGCGAAAGGCTTTGGTCAGGCCGGCGATTTCGATGGGATCGCCCAGCGGCGTGCCGGTGCCGTGCGCTTCGAGGCAGGAAATGGAATCGGGATCGACATTGGCGTTCGCCTGCGCCATCGCAATCACTTCCGCCTGGCCGTCAATGCTCGGCGCCGTGTAGCCGATCTTCAGCGACCCGTCGTTGTTGATGGCGCAACCTTTGATGACGGCGCAAATGTGATCGCTGTCCGCGAGCGCGTCGGACAACCGCCTCAACACAACGATGCCGACGCCGTCGCCGGAAACCGTTCCCCCGGCATCCGCGTCGAACGCCCGGCAATGGCCGTCGGGTGAAATGATTCCGCCTTCCTGATAGAGGAGCCCTTTTTTTTGCGGGAACGTAATGGACACGCCGCCCGCCAGCGCCATGTCGCACTGGTAATTCAAAAGATTCTGGCAGGCGAGGCAGACCGCGACCAGCGAGGTGGAACAGGCGGTTTGAACGGTCAGGCTCGGACCGCGAAGGTTTAGTTTGTAAGAGACGCGCGTCGGCAGATAGTCCTTGTCGCTGGCGAGCATGATTTGAAACCCGCCAACGAGGCCGATCAGGTCGCGATGCGGGATCAGGTTCGAGAGCAGGTAGGTATTCATGCTCGAACCGGCGAACAGGCCGATCAGGCCGCCGAAAGTGTCCGGATTGTGGCCCGCGTTTTCGAGCGCCTCCCACGCGGTTTCCAAAAAGACCCGATGCTGCGGATCCATGATTTCGGCTTCCTTGGGATTCACGTTGAAAAACGCGGCGTCGAACCGATCCGCATCTTCCAGAACGGCGCGGGCTTTGACGAAATTCGGGTTGTCCTTTGGCGGCGGGCCGTCGAGCAGGGAAGCTTGCAACTCCTCGTCCTGGAAAAAGGACACCGACTCCACTCCCTCGCGGAGATTGCGCCAGAACTCCGCCAGGTTTTTGGCGCCTGGAAAGCGGCCGGCCAGACCGATGATAGCAATGCTCTCGGTCTGTGATTCCGAAGGGTTCATAGCCTCACTCTCGCGCCAAATTGTTTGTGGCCTGCGGCCGCCTTTTGTCTTTGCGTTCGCTCCTGGACCTTTTGCGCCAGCGGTTCTTCCTTTTTCTTTTCGCCGAGACAGCCGGCCAGCGACCGGATGGTTGGATATTCGAACAACTTGATGACAGGCAGGTCGGCGCCGAGTCTTTCGCGCAACTTGTTTTGGACCTGCACCACCTGAAGTGAGTGGCCGCCGAGGTCGAAAAAGTTGTCGTTCACGCCGGGGTTCTTGATGAACAATACTTCCTCCCAGACGGCGGCGATGTCTTGCTCCAGGCCGGCGCCAGGCGCGACGAAAGTCGTGTCCGACTTCAGACGATGATTCTCCGGCTTGGGCAGCGCGCGGCGGTCCACTTTGCCGTTCGGCGTGAGCGGGAGTCGCTCCAGCATCACGAACGTCGACGGCACCATGTAATCCGGTAATTTCTCGCGCAGGAACCGGCGCAGTTCATTGAGCGAAACGGCGGTTTGGCTGTAAGTCGTCAGATAGGCGACGAGTCGTTTGTCGCCCGGCGCATCTTCACGCGCGACCACGACCGCTTCGCGCACCTTGGTGAATTGCAGCAGCACGGCTTCGATTTCCCCCAACTCGATGCGGAAGCCGCGAATCTTCACCTGATGGTCCATGCGTCCGAGCAGTTCGATGTTGCCGTCGGGCGACCGGCGGGCGAGGTCGCCGGTGCGATACGCACGCGCATTCGGCGTGTCACTGAACGGGTGGCGGATGAATTTTTCGGCGGTCAACTCCGGGCGATTGAGATAACCGCGCGCCAGACCGTCGCCGCCAATGAGCAGTTCGCCGGGCACACCGACCGGAACCGGCTGGAGATAACGGTCGAGAATATAGAACTGCGTGTTGGCAATCGGCCGACCGATGACGACCGGGGCGTTGCCCGGCTCAATCTTCGCGGCAGCCGACCAAATGGTCGCCTCGGTCGGGCCGTAAAGGTTCCAAAGCTCCGCACAGCGTTCCAACAATCGGTTCGCCAGCTCTCGTGACAGCGCTTCGCCGCCGCAAAAAACCCTTAGTGATTTGTTCCCTGGCCAGCCCGAATCGATCAGCAACCGCCAGGTGGCAGGGGTCGCTTGCATGACTGTCGCACTGCTATCGGCAATCTTCGCCGCGAGTTGAGCGCCATCGGCGGCTTCCTCGCGGGTGGCCAGAGCGACGCGAGCGCCGACGCTCAGCGGCAGGAAAAGTTCGAGCGCGGCGATGTCGAACGACAAGGTGGTCACGGCGAGCAGCGTGTCCTCGCTGGTTAAGCCCGGTTCCCTTCGCATGGTGCTGAGGAAATTGACAACGGCGCGATGCGGAATCTGTACGCCCTTCGGTTTGCCCGTGGAGCCGGACGTGTAAATCACGTAAGCCAGGTCCTTCGGACTGACAGTCTCGCAAGGATTTTCCTGGTCTTCGCGCGCAATCAGTTTCCATTCGCTGTCGAGGCAGACGAAGCGCGCGCGGCCCTTGGGCAAAGCCTCGAGCAGTCGCCGTTGCGTCACCACGACAGGCGCCTGGGAATCCTCCAGCATGAAGGCCAGCCGTTCCTGGGGATAAGAGGGGTCGAGCGGGAGATAAGCACCGCCGGCTTTGAGGATGCCGAGCAAGCCGACCACCAGGTCCAGGGAGCGGTCCAGACAAATGCCGACGAGCGTGTCCGGTTGCACGCCGAGCTTTCGGAGATGATGCGCCAGCTGGTTCGCGCCCTGGTTGAGTTCACGATACGTCAGATGTTGCTCGCCGAAGACGACCGCCACGGCGTCCGGCGTGCGCGCGGCTTGCGCTTCATAGAGTGCGGAGATGGTTTTCTCCTGCGGGTAAGCGGTTTGTGTCCGGTTGCATTCAACGAGCAACCGGTGTCGCTCGGTTTCGGTCAACAGCGGCAGCTCTGAAAGGCGCTTGTCCGGGCCGGCCAGGATTCCTTCGAGTAATGCTTTGAAGTGCGTCAGCATCCTTTGGATCGTGGCGGCGCCGAACAGGTCGGTGTTGTATTCCATCCGCGCCGTCAGGCCGGTGGAGTTTTCGACCAGGTAAAGCGTCAGATCGAACTTTGCCGTCCCGCTGTCGAGCTCCAGTTGAGTGAGCTTCAATCCCGGCCAATTCACCGATTCGAGCGGCGCCCGCTCCAGCGCAAACATCACTTGAAACAGCGGCGAGTGGCTCAGGCTCCGTTCCGGGTGCAATGCTTCGACAATTCGATCAAACGGCACCTCCTCGTTGGCATAGGCGTCAACGGCCATTTCGCGCACGCGTCTGAGGAACTCGCGGAAGGTCGGATTGCCGGACAAGTCACCGCGCAGCAACAGGGTGTGGATGAAAAGCCCGATGAGCCCTTCGGTTTCCGTCAGATTGCGGCCGGCCACGGGCGAACCCACCAGAACGTCCTCCTGTGCGGTGTAGCGATGGAGCAGCGTTTGAAACGCGGCGAGCAGTGTCATGAAGAGCGTGACGCCCTCGCGCTGACTTAACGCTTGAAGTGCGTCGCGCAAATCTGCCGGCATGGCGAGCGATTCGACTGCGCCGCTGTAGGTCTGCACCACGGGGCGCGGACGGTCGGTCGGCAATTCCAGCGTCGGCAGTCTTCCGCTCAACTGCTTTTTCCAAAAGGCCAGTTCTTTGTCGAGGAATTCGAACTGCTCCTGTTGCCAGACGGCGAAATCGGCGTATTGAATGGGAGTTTCGGGCAGCTCCGCCGTTTTCCCTGCGTGGAGGCGCTCGTAAATCGTGGCCAGTTCCCGGAGAAAAACGCCGAGCGACCAGCCGTCGAAAATAATGTGGTGCACCGTCAGCACGAAAACGTGTCGGGTGGCGGAGAGCCGCAGCAGTTTCACGCGCAGGAGCGGCAGCCGCTGCAGATCGAACGGACGTCGCGCTTCATCGGCCGCCAGGCGGCGTGCTTCCGCCTCGCCGCTCGCTGGTGGTAAAGAACTCAAGTCGCTGACCGGCAATTGCAGCGTCAGCGACGGCGCGACGAGCTGGACCGGTTGGCCGTTTTGCAGGTCGAAGCTGGTCCGCAGGGTTTCGTGTCGGCGAATGATTCGATTGATGGCCTGTTCCAGGACCATGGCGTCGAGCGGGCCCTCCATCCGCACGGCGATGGGGCTGTTGTAAAGGGGGCTGCCCGGTTGAAATTGTTCGAGGAACCAGAGCCGCTGCTGTGCGGAGGAAACGGGAAAGGCAAAAATATCCGCCGGTGGACCCCCCGCCGCTTTATCGCCGGCCATCGGGTGAGCGCATGCTTCCGTTATCGTCATGGTGAACTCCTCAATCATGTTTCGCCAGTTCGACGCGCGCTTCGGGTGAAGGACGGACCGCCCGATACGCTTCACGAGCAACCCGGGTGATGGCAGGCGCGCGCTGTGCGTTGTGACGGCTCATGCTCCGCGCAACCTCGCGGGCAAGTTCGGCGACGGTCGGTTTTTCAAACAGACTGCGGATGGACAAATGGAAGTTGAACGATTCTTTGAGCCGCGAGACCGCCTGCGCTGCCAGCAGCGAGTGCCCGCCCAGCTCGAAGAAATTGTCATGAATACCGACGGGCGCGCGGCCGAGCACGTCCGACCAGACCTTGGCCACGGTCTCCTCGAGGTGATTGCGGGGCGCCACGAACGTTTGGCGGGACTGACGATTGGACTCTTCTGGCGCAGGCAGTGCGTTGCGGTCCACTTTGCCGTTTGGCGTCAACGGCCAGGCGCGCAGGAAAACGAACGTTGACGGCACCATGTAATCGGGAAGTTTTGTTCGCAGGAAATCGGACAACTCTTTGCTCGCGGACGCCGCGGGCTGTTTCAAAATGAGATAGGCGACTAGTTGTTTTCCTCCGCGCCCCTCTTCGCGCGTCAGCACGAGGCTTTCCCGCACCAGGGGGTGTTGGTTGAGACGCGACTCGATTTCGCCCGGCTCCATCCGGTAGCCGCGAATCTTCACCTGGTGATCCATACGCCCCAGGAATTCGAGGTTGCCGTCCGGCAGCCAGCGAACGAGATCGCCGGTTTTGTAGAGCCGCTCGCCCGGTTTGTCGGAGAATGGATGCGGGATGAACTTCTCCATGGTGAGCGCAGGATTGTTTCGATAACCGCGCGCGAGACTGTCGCCGCCGACGTAAAGTTCGCCGGGAACACCGACCGGAACCGGGCGCAACAGGCGGTCGAGGACGTAAGCCTGGACGTTGGCGATCGGGCGGCCGATCGGCGGAACGGGGTTCGCTCCGTCTTCAGCAGGCGCGACCGGAGCAAAAGAGGCGACTACCGTGTTCTCGGTGGGCCCGTAATGGTTGACCAGACCGAACGGGAGATTCGGGTCCGGACGGCGATGGAGTTTGTCGCCTCCGGTCAGCATGGCGCGCAGCGGGGCGTGTTCAGGCCACGGTAGCGTCAACGTTTCCTCGGCCAGCGGTGTCGGCACAAAGCTGAGGGTGATTTTCCTGGCGTTCAACCATTGGACGAGACCCGGCGCGGAGGCGCGCGTTTCATCGTCCACGACGTAAACGCTGGCGCCGGACGTGAGATAGGGCCACAACTCCCAAACCGAGGCATCAAAAGAGAATCCAGCCAACTGCGTCGCCCGATCCCGCGGTGTCACGCGATACGTGCGCTGGTGCCAGGCGAGCAGGTTGACCAGGCCGCGGTGCGGGAGTTCGACGCCTTTCGGCGTGCCGGTGGAGCCGGAGGTGTAAATGACGTAGGCGAGGTTGTCGGGCGAAACGGTTGAGCGCAGAGCGGGTTCCGCTTTCGTGTGGCGTGTTGTAGGCCGCAGCGCGTCGAGGCAAACGACTCTGCAATTTCGGATTTGAAACTTGAAACGGTCCTGCAACGGCTGTTGCGTCAGCAGCACAGGCGCTGCGGAATCTTCGAGCATGAAAACCAGACGCTCTTTCGGATAGGCTGGATCGAGCGGCACGTAAGCGCCCCCCGCTTTCAAGATGCCGAGCAGTCCTACGACCATTTCCGCTGAGCGCTCTACGCAGATGCCCACCGTCACGTCCGGCCCGACGCCGAGAGAGCGCAGATGGCGCGCCACCCGATTGGCTTGGTCGTCGAGTTCCCGATAGCTGACTTCCTCCTTGCGATAAACCAAAGCAACCGAATTGGGTGTACGCTCCACCTGCGCCTCAAAGAGTTCGTGCACGCATGTGTCGCGTGCGTAGTCCGCCGGAGTGCCGTTCCATTGCACGAACAATTCGTGCCGTTCGGCGTCGGTCAACAGCGGCAGATCAACCACGCGCTGCGACAGATCGGCCACCATGCCTTTCGCCACGGTTTGAAAATGGCCGAGCATGCGGGCGATGGTCGCGCCGTCGAAACGGGCCTGATCGTAGCCGATTTTGATTGTCATTTCCGCTCCGCAATAAACGTCCACCCAGAGCGGAAAGTTGGGTTGATTGTGAATGGCAAATACCCGCTGCTCAAATTTGCCGCCTTGCGCGCGTAGTACGGCGTCCCAGGACGGATCCTGGAAATCGAAAATGCTTTCGAACAACGGCGGTCCGGGCGGCAAGTCGCTCCAGCGTCGGACTTCCACCAGCGGCGTGTGCTCGTGATCGCGCATGGCCAGATTCTGTGCGCGGAGTTCTTTCAACCAATCGAGCACGCGTGTTTCGGCGGCGACGCGCACGCGGAGCGGCAGAGTGTTGATGAACAGGCCGATGGTTGAGCTGGCGCCTTCGACCGACGAACGACGGCACGCGCGAACAACGCCGAACAGGACATCTTCTTCGCCGCTGTAACGACTCAACAAGACGGCCCACGCCCCTTGGAGCAGCGTATTGACGGTCAGACCATTTTCTTTCGCGACCAGGCGAAGCTTCGCGGCTTCCGTGGCCGGGAGAATGACTTGTTCAACGCTGTGGCCCCGGTGCCGGTCCGGCGCCTGGCCCGCGCTTCGCGAGATGACGAGCGGCGTGGGCGTGGCAAAGCCTTTCAATTGTTCTCTCCAGAACGTTTCGGCGGCTGACCAATCGCGTTTTTGCAGCCATTGGATGTAATCGCGATAAGCCCGCGGCGGCGGCAATTCCAGATCGCGTCCCTGGCGAAACGCCTCATAGAAATTGAAAACCTCGATCAGCAGCGCGGCTATGGCGCGGGCATCGAGCAGCAGGTGGTGAAAGCTCCAGGCGAGGATGTGTTTTCTTTCGCCAATATGGAAGAGCGCCACCCGCATCAACGGTGGCACACTCAACTCGAAACCGTGGCGCCGCTCCGCCTGCAGATACGCATCCAAACGGCGCTGCTGCTCGCGTTCCGGCAGACCGTGCCAGTCCTTTTGTTCGAAATGAAGGCGCACGTGGCGATGCACCTCCTGCCGAGGTTGCGACCCACCCCAATGGAATCCCGTCCGCAAAATCGCGTGCCGTTCCACGGCGCGTTCCCACGCCTGGTGAAGAGCGGCCACGTTTACGTCCTCCGCGAGCGTGGCGACCACCTGCTCGATGTCCACGCCGGAGTGTGGCGCAGAAAGGCCGTGGAACAACATGCCCTGTTGCATGGGCGAAAGCGGATAACTCTCTTCGATGCCGTTCCCCGGCTTGATCTGGTTGTAGCCAGCCATATCGGCGCCAAAAATAGCCTCAGGCGCAACCCGGCTTAAAGTGGGTGAAGCCCTAAAAGAACATGGGTAGTTGACCCCAATGGTTCTCTACTCCAGCGGTTGCCCGCGGCGCGAAAAGGGGGATACTCCCCATTCCATTTATCAACCAAATTTCCTTTTATTGTTGCATGACTGCGGTACAGCAGCCCGACGTCGCATCAGCCTTCGGATCCACAAAGGAGTTCCGCAGCCAACCGGAGAAAGCGCCCGCAGTGCCGGTCCACGCTCCTCCCATTGCTCTTTTGGGCGTGCCGTTTGACAAGGTGACCATGGCTGAGGCAGTGGAGCGAATTGAACAGATGATTGCGTCGCGCGCGCCGCACTACGTCGTCACGGCCAATGTCGATTTCCTCGTGCAGGCACGGCGCGACATCGAACTGCGCCGTATTCTATTGGATGCGCCTCTGGCGTTGTGCGATGGCACGCCGCTGGTCTGGGCCTCGCGGGTGCTGGGCAACCCGCTGCCGGAACGGGTCGCCGGCTCGGACCTCGCGCCGCTGCTGATTCGACTGGCTGCGAAAAAAAATTACCGGCTCTTTTTGTTGGGCGCCTCGCCGGAGGCCAACGCGCAGGCCGTAGCGCGCCTGAAAGCGCGCCATCCCGCGTTGAATCTGGTTGGAAACTACTCGCCGCCGTTCAAACCGTTGTTGGAAATGGACCATCAGGAAATCAAACGGCGCATCCACGCGGCCAGACCGGATTTGTTGTTCGTTTCGTTCGGCTGTCCCAAACAGGAAAAGTGGATTGCGATGCACTACCGTTCGCTCGGCGTGCCGGTGACCATCGGGGTGGGAGCGACGATCGATTTTCTGGCGGGCCGGGTGAAACGCGCGCCGCACTGGATGCAACGCACGGGGACGGAATGGATCTTTCGAGTGTTGCAGGAGCCGCGTCGCCTCTTCAAACGATATGTCGCCGACCTCTGGCATTTCGGCAGGGCGATTCTGGCGCAAAGCTGGGAAATGGAATGGCGGCCGGGCACGAGACGGTGTGCGACGCCGAGTTCGCCGGTGGTGGTCGAACCAACGTGGCAGCGCATTCAGGCGTCGGAGCGTTTGGACGCGAGATCGATCCGGCGTGACGCCGGGGTGTGGGAACGCCTCAGAACCGACGATCGCCATTGCTTGCTGGAATTGGGCAATGTGAAGTTCATCGACAGCACGGGCGTGGCCGTGCTGGTTCGGCTGCAAAAACGAATGTGCATGGCCGGGCGGCAATTGATCCTGCTGGCACCCGGCGCCGCGGTTCGACGCGCGCTGGCGCAAATGCGGGTGGAGGACATTTTTGAAATGGCGACCGATGTGATCGAGGCCCGCGAACTGATCAAGGCCCGCGAGCGGGAACAATCGGCGCAGGTGATCAATGGGGCCAGGCGGCCGCTGATCTGGCAGGGGGAGATCACCGCTGCGAACGCGGAGAAGGTCTGGCGTCAGACGCGGGCGGAAATCAATTCCATGAGTTCGTGGCGCAAACAGTGGATCGTCGATCTCTCGCAAGTGCGGTTCATCGACAGCAGCGGCATGGGCGTGATGATCCGCGCGAAGAAATATGCGCCGCGCCGGGGCGCCTGCGTTCGCTTCGCCGGCGCGTCGCCGGTGGTTCGAAACGTGCTTCGCCTGTCGAAACTCGAATCCTTTCTCCTGGACAACGAGTCATGAACGTCGGTCTGTCCACCTCCGTCATTCAGCGCGGCCGCAGCGGCGTGGCGCAGTACGTCTTCGCTCTGCTGCGCGCCCTGGTGCCATACGCCGCGCGGCATCGGTTCACTTTGTTTGTGCTGAAGGAGGATTTGCCGCTGTTCGCGTTTGTCGAATCGAAGATGAAGCTGGTGCCGGTGTCGGAACGGTTCCGTCCGCCGGTGAACAACATCCTCTGGCACCAGCTGGTGCTTCCGCGTCTGGCGCGCCAGCATCAGCTCGAGGTGCTGCACGTGCCGAGCTATCGGCGAATGCTCTGGCCGCGGCCCTGCGCGCTGGTGGCCACGATCCATGATCTCGCCCCGTTCCGACTGGCCAACAAGTACGAGCCGAAGCGGATGTTCTACGGACGCGTCGTCGCGCGGCGACTGGCGCGCCGTCAGCACGAAATCATCACGGTCAGCCAAAGCACCGGACGCGACATCCGCGAATTTTTTCGATTGCCCGCCGAACGGCTGACAATGATTTACAACGGGCTGGATCAGGACCGTTTTTTCCCTGGCTCCCCCAAACAAGCCGGAGCTTTCGCTGAGCGCCACGGCTTGCGCCAGCCGTTCTTCCTCTACGTCGCGCGTTTGGAACATCCGGCCAAGAATCATGTGCGCCTGATCGAGGCGTTCAACCGGTTCAAAGCGGAGACGAATTGCGACTGGCACCTGGTGCTCGGCGGCAGCGATTGGCACGGCGCGGAAGTCATTCACGCCTTTATTCGCCAATCGCCATTCCAGCGCGACATTCACTGCCTGGGTTTTGTGCCGGAGCCCGATTTGCCGAACTGGTATCGCGCGGCCGAGGTCTTTATTTATCCATCACTGTTTGAAGGATTCGGTTTGCCGCCGATCGAAGCGATGGCCTGTGGCTGTCCGGTGATCAGTTCCAGCCGCGGCTCACTGGGCGAAGTGACGGGCGACGCGGCGGCTGTCGTGGATCCGGAAGACGTCCATTCGTTGACACAGCAGATGAAGCGCCTGGCGGCTGACAGAGAGTTGCGCGACCGCTTGCGCGAGGCTGGTTTGAAACGCGCGCAGTGTTTCAATTGGGACAAGACCGCCGCCGCGACATTGAACGTTTATTTGCGCGCTCTGGCCCGCTGACAACGCGCGAATGCGTTCTGATTATGCGAAACGCATGTTGTCGGATAGTGGTGGTTGTTCTGGCATTGGCGGCTCAAACCGCCCGGGTGGTGGAGAACGCCTGGGACTACACCGTGCTGGTCAATGCGACGGTGCAGACTTCGCCGCCGCAAATCACACTCCGTTGGTCGCAGGACACCGTCGCGGTTCCGGACAGCGTATTGGGGTGAGAATCTGATTGCCTGGGGCGCCGACGGCACGGCCAGCCAACGACCGATGGGGGGGATGCCGGCGGTGGGGCAGTGGGTGAGTCTGGAAGTGCCGGCGAGCCTGGTGGGTCTGGAAGGTCGCACACTTTCAGGAATGAACTTCATCTTATACAACGGACGGGCCACTTGGGATTACACTGGCGAGTCCAGCCCGTGATCTGGAATCTGAGAAAGCCGCAATGTGTCGCTTACGTCCGGCACATGAGCGCGAACCTTTTGAGAGGCGGTAGGTGTTTTGCTCATTGTAAATTACGGTTATCACCCACTTGCCTCGCCTGTTTGCCTGCTGAAAACTGTCGCACGCATAAAATCGATGAGATGATGGA
Organism: Verrucomicrobiota bacterium; assembly: GCA_003218515.1. GTDB lineage: Bacteria > Verrucomicrobiota > Verrucomicrobiia > Limisphaerales > AV2 > AV2. The sequence continues at coordinate 11,756 of QHNT01000148.1, forward strand.
GTAGTGTCGGTGCAAAAATGCCGGGGACTTGAGATCTTTGAAGACGGTTGTGGGACACAAAGCTTGGGTTTCGGGTGTAGTCAAACGCAGTCGAACCAGACAGATTGAATCCCGCGGTCCCCACCGGCGTTTCGGCAGGGAGCCTGCGGGCGTGGCGACATGAGTCCGTGGGAGTACACCGTAATCGTGGTGGAAGATGAGCCGGACGAAGTCTTCCTGCTCGAGCAAGCGTTTCAAAAGGCTGGCTTGAAGAACCCGATTCAAGTCTGCCGCGACGGCCAGGAGGTGATTGATTACCTGAGCCAGCAGAGGACCACGGTCGGAAAAATGGTCGCCGACGCTCCCCCGGCGCTGATGTTGTTGGATTTGAAGATGCCACGCAAAACGGGATTTGAAGTGCTAGAATGGCTGCGGACACAACCCGGTCTGAAACGGTTGGCGGTGGTGGTGATGGCGATTTCGAGCGACGTGAACGACATCAATCGCGCCTACCAACTGGGCTGCAACTCCTACCTTCTCAAGCCGGGTGACGTTGAGCGATTGGTCGAGATGGTCAAGCTGATGAACACCTATTGGCTGCGGCTGAATGAAAAGCCGGAACTGCAAGACAGGCCGAACCCGTATCCAACCTCCTGACCGAAAAGAAAGGATCATTATGAGCGGCGCTTTGAATATTCTCCTGGTAGAGGATAACCCGGATGATCGAGCGCTGGTCATTCGCGAGCTGAGCCGTGAATTTCCCGACCGCCATTTTACCCACGTGAGCGAATCCAAACAGCTCACGTCGACCCTCGAACGCGGTCCCTGGGACCTGGTCGTGACAGACTACGAGTTGCACTGGAGCGATGGTATCAGCATCCTGCTCGCCGTTAAAAGTCGCTGGCCGGATTGTCCCGTGATCATGTTCACCGGGTCCGGCAATGAAGAGATTGCGGTGCAAGCAATGAAGGCCGGCCTGGATGATTACGTCCTTAAATCCCCCAAACACCGCGCGCGCCTGTCAGCGGCGGCCGTTTTGGCTTTGGACCGGGCCAGACAGCGCCGCGCTTTGCGTGAGGCCGAAACGCGCTATCAGCATTTGTTCAGCCGGGTTCCCGTCGGGCTCTTCTGCGTGGCGCTCGACGGGCGGATTATTGAAGCCAATCCGGCGATGATCGAAATGCTTGGCTACCCGAACCGCCAGACTTTGTTCGAGGTGGACGCCAATAGTTTATTTGCCAGCCCCACCGAGCGGCGCCGATGGCTTGCCGCCGTTCAACGATCGGGCGTTGTGGAACGGTTCGAGCTTCGGCTGCGCCGTTGCGACGGAAAACCCATCTGGGTGGAAATTAACGCCCGCGCAGTGAAAGATGAACAAGGCCGCACTCGGCACCGCGAAGGCAGCGCGGAAGACATCACAGCCCGGAAGCGCGCTGAAGAGAGGCTACGCGACTCACGCGAACAATTGCGCTCTCTCATCGCTTACCAGCAGTCGGTCCGTGAGGAAGAGCGCTCGCGTCTCGCCCGCGGGGTGCAACACGAAGTGGACCAGGCACTGGCGGCTTTGAAGTTGGATCTGGCCTGGGTGGAGAGAAGGCTGACTGGAGGCGCCGGCCCGTCGTCACTGTCTTCCGCTTTGGAGCGGCTCGAGAAGTTGCCGGAGGCTGTGGACGCAATCACGGATACTATCCGGAAGATTGCCTCCGAACTGCGGCCACCGGTCCTGGATGAATCAGGCCTCGAAGCCGCCATCGAATGGCAGACTCGGGAGTTTGAAGGGCGGACGGGCATCAAATGTCAGTTTGACTCCAAGGTCCGGAATGCGACGCTGGAGCCGGAACGCGCTACTGCGGTGTTTCGCCTCTTTCAGGAGACACTGACCAAGATCGTCCAGCAAGCCAAGGCGACTCAAGCGAGCGTTCACCTCCGAGTGGAAGGCGACAAACTAGTCCTCGAAGTGGAGGGCAACGGGCGCACCGATACCGGACGTAAAATTTCACGCGCGCGCTCGCTGGATCTGCTGGGAATGCGTGAACGCGCCATCATACTCGATGGTGAAGTCAACATCTCCAGCCGCCACGGAAAGGGTACTCTGGTGGACGTGCGAATCCCGCTCCATCGTCCCGGCGATCTCAAAACAAATTGAGCCTCCTGTCGGCGCGTCGGTTCTGTCAAACGGGTGTAAGGCTTCAGAGAAGGGCCACGCCGCGTCGGACCCGCCGCGCTATCTTGGCAGATGCTTCCCAATCTCTGCACCGATGAGATTGCCGGCCATCTTGAGGTAGTCGATCCCCGTCAATTGCGTCCTCAAGGTTTTGCGAACAACGTTGGCTGCCGAGCTGATCGCAACCAGGGACTTACGCAGCGGCTCATGCTCCGGTTCGCGCAAATTGTGGCCTTTGATGCAGTTGACGGCCTCATCCAGCGCCTTGCTGACTTCCTTGGCCTCGGCCAGTTCAGAGTCGAGGTTGCGAAAGATGCCCTCTAAATCCTGATGCGCGCTCAGAATGACCTTCATCGCTTGCAGCACGCTGGGTGGTTTGTATCTGCTCATCTGTCGAGGCTGAATGGAATGTAAATGGGCCGAAGAAGCTGAATATCGGTATCTAACTGAGGGCAGCCGAGATTTCTCACCGCCGTGTCGCAAGTGCGTCCTGCGGCAAAAGTTCGGGGAAACAGAGCGCTGTGGGCCTTCTCTTATTCAGGTAAAGAATCATTTTCATTTTCAATTCGATGGGATGGTAAGCAGCCCCCGCACCGTCTCAAATTTGCGCAAAATGTCCTCAAACCACGACCTCAACAATTCAGTCGCTCAATTCTTCCTCGCTTCACAATTGCATTGCGTTTTCTGCGCGCGTCAAAGACTGTGGCGCTGGGGGCTGAAATCGCTGTTCGCTAACGAATTCAAAATCAACACTCGAGTGGAAACGCGAGCGATGGGTATAGTTCTTGCTATATTCAAAGGCTTCCATTTGTGTCGTAACGGCTGCTGTGGTGTGTTCTGTGGTCTCCGCCATCAACGGTTCGGGCGCTTGTTTTTGTTTGCCTCTGACCGAGGCGGAGAGGTCGATAAGCGTTTTGCGTGTGAGCAGGTGTGACTAATCAACGCCCATCTGACCCGTACTGCCGATTCGTTGAAAGCGAGACGGCCTCAATCGCTTGCGACTGGCCGCTCCTGCAAAGAACCATTCGGACCAAAGGCTGTGCCGCCGTTATGCAAGGTGGTAAACGGATGGTCTGCCTTCCCCAAAATGGGCTTCCGTTATTCCACCGCCTTCCTTCAAACCAGAGTGCGAATTTGCGCTCCGAACTGCTGCCGTCTCCGTCCAAATACGCACGCGCCGGGTCGAGCGATGGCGCGTTGAATGGTCGCACTGCCACGGCAGTCAGATATGGGGTCTTCACCCCATCCAGATATCCGGTCTTGAGATTACTTTTTTCAGGTTCTCAGCCGGCTTTTCAAGAAGGAGCAGAGTATTTATTCTCGGCGCACAGCTACAACTTAATGGAACTCAATTGGACAACAGAGAGCGGATGGACTGCCCCATGAATGTTAGAAAAAGGAAACGCTTGGCACTCACTCGAAAGCGGACGCGCTTGGAGGCGTCTCAGGCGCGGTGCTCACGGCTTGCTGGCATGAGAACGACGGCGAGCTTGAGGATGGTGCCCAAAACGGACTGGAGGTTCTTTAAGCGACGCCGGGACATTCATTCCAAGGCGGGACAACTTCTCGTAAATAGCGTCGCGGATAAACTGCGATTTGTTGGTGATTCCGCAGGCGTGCAGACATTTCTCCAGCGACCGCTCAAACTCCGCATCCACTGGGAAGGCGATCAGCTTTTGATTTGGCGCCCGTTTATTCGGCATGAATGTATAAAATCAATTTGTATCCTTTTGTGAAGAGAAATTTTTGTTGACGGGTATGTGCACTGAGTCTATACACCTGAGTATGCCCCGTGGAGTCATCGCGAAGAAGAGGACCCGTGTGTTGACAGTTTCGGTGGCGGAGGAACTTATCCCACTGATCGATCGTGCAATGAGAAAAGAAGGTGTTGTTCGCTCGCAATTCGTGCGACGAGCCGTGCGCGAGAAACTGGAGCGGCTCCCCAACCGTAAAATGACCCCGAAGTGTCCTACATGTCATCAGCAAGCCAGGCGCAGCACCAATGCGAGCAACATTGCCGCCCTGAATACCCGTATCAAAGACGGCAGAATGACAGTCATCCTTTGATCACGATGCTCCGGGGAGTCCACGGACAAACAGGAAACAACATGCGAGAGCAAAGTTACTTTGGCAGCGCCGGTCTTCGCCGACACGTCCGGGAGGCCTGCGGGCGCCGGGCGCGGAAGCCGCGCCTACATGCGGGACGTTTCCGAGATCAGGTCCGGGTTTTTCCGGGTTACACCCTACTGTTTTTTTCGGGTTACACCCCTCTGTTCGCGGCGCGACCCGGAGTTAAACTTCCATTTGTCAGTTTTGCAGCACGTGTGTGTTGCAAATTTGCAGCATGGATGTGCTGCAAAGAAACAACAAACAAAACCAAACAACAGTAAGGAGTAAGTATGAAACACCTGAATCTCCAACTGGAGAGACTGGAGCAACGGATCGCTCCAGGCGGTTGTCATGGTAGCGGCGGCTCCAAGTCCAAGAGCCATAAGAGCCATAGCAGCGGCTCCAAGGGCAGCGGCTCCAAAGGCAGCGGCTCGAAGAGCCACGGCTCGAAGTAATAACCGCACCGACCCCAGGCGTCAGGGTGTTAACCCCGAACGCCCGGGGCTTCACGCAATGGTGAAGGGAAGGCCGCCGGTATCACCCACGGCCTCCCTTCATCACGTATCACAGACGGACGATGACTTCAAGTCTGCCACGGTTTCGAGGTGATCTGGCCGCCAGCCAACAGGTAACGCCTGAGGGTGTGGTCTTCGTCGTTAAAGACCCGGTCCGGGAACGATTCTATCGCCTCCCTGAAGAGGCACATTTCATTGCCGAGCAACTCGACGGCGAAACTCCGCTGGATGTTGTGCGCCAGCGCACGGAGGAAAAGTTCCATACCTCCCTGCCGCCGGAAGAACTGAATGCGTTTGTCGGGAGTCTGAACGCGGCCGGGTTGTTGGACACGGGCAAAAACGGGGACACCAAACAACGTACCCGGCGCATTCAAGGCAGTCCCTTGTATCTGCGGATCAGGTTCTTCGATCCGGACCGGCTCTTCAATTATTTGGTCGGCAAAGTTCGTTTCTTCTTTACACCGCTGTTCCTGGTGCTCTCGGCGGCCATCATTCTTGGCGCCGTTTATGTCGCTTTCGCGAATTGGGAGGACGCGGTTCAGAACGTTTCCCGCCTTTTCCAGTATTCGGCTATCCCGGTGATTTTGCTCGTCGTTTTCCTCGTGATCACAGCGCATGAGTTTGCCCACGGCCTGACGTGCAAACGCTTCGGTGGCGAGGTGCATGAACTGGGCTTTTTCCTGATCTATCTTCAGCCGGCTTTCTACTGCAACGTGAGCGATGCCTGGTTGTTCCCGGAGAAATCGAAGCGGCTCTGGGTGGGCTTTGCAGGCCCGTACTTCGAGCTGTTCCTTTGGGCATTGGCCACGTTTGTGTGGCGCCTGACCGATGCGGAGACCGGTATCAACTACCTTGCGTACATCGTGATGACCACTTCGGGGGTCAAAACGCTGCTCAACTTCAATCCACTCATCAAGTTGGACGGCTACTACCTGCTCAGCGACTGGCTGGAAATCCCCAATCTGAGGAAAAAGGGCTTCGCCTGCTTCGGTGATGGGATCAAAAAGCTTTTCGGAGGCAAGGTTCCACGGCTGGAGCAAATGGCTCGCCGGGAACGCCGCATCTGCCTGGCATATGGGCTGGTGGCGGGGGTTGGCTCGATCTGGATCCTGGGCTATGCCATTATGAAAATCGGCGGCTCGCTCCTCCAGCAAAGCCAGCCAGTGGCGTTCGCAATGTCTGCGTGGTTCCTTGGCATAAAGTTTCGCAGGCGTTTTCGCCGGTGGTTTGGCAAATCATCGAACGCATCGGTTGACCCGGACGATCCCGATTTCCCGGACGTGGATGAGTCATCGAAGGCGTCGGAACTAGAGGACCAGCCCGTCCGCGAATTGGCGAACACGCATGACGCACGCGGTGGCTCCACCTTTCCGGACGCCGCGGATTCCCGAAAACCGTCCCGGCCACAGGAAAGATTGGTCTATGTGCCGGACCGCAAGCCGGTCACGTTTCTCACGTCGCCGAAGCCGTCCGAGTCGAAGGAAGATCCGGTCCGCAAACCGGTGAGCATGCCTGAGGCACTCAAGGAATCGGACTTGCCCGACGCAACGTCGTCCCCTATGCCTCCCAAGCCAGAGGAAGAATTGGTGACCGAAGCGGCGAACACGCTTGACTCGCCCGATGGCTCCGAAATCCCCGAGACTCCTGCGCTATCAGAGCTGGTCGAGCCCAAGGAGGGATTGGCACCCAGGTCGGCCAAAACGCCAGAAACAACTGAGGATTCCGGCCGACAGTACGTGGCGGAGTCGGCCAAACCAACCACGCCAAAAACGCGAAAGGGCGCGGCCCGTGTAGTGAAGCGTTTGCTCAGGTTGGCCGTTCTTGGCGGAGCGACAACGGTGGCTCTGGTTTATCTCCACCCGGAACTGAGAATCAAAGGGCCTTTCGACGTGCTGCCGGTCCACAACGCCGACGTGCGCGCGGGCGTGGAAGGCCTCATTGAAGAAATCTGCGTGGACGAAGGCCAGACGGTTCATCAAGGCGATCTCATCGCGCGCCTGTTCGACCGGGACGCGCGGGCGGATCTGCAAAAGACCGAGGCCGCCATCGAAGAGGCGCAGGCGAAGCTTAGACTGCTCGTGGCCGGACCGAGGCTGGAGGAGATTGAACAGGCCAGAATCGAGGTTGCGAAGGACGCCGAAGCCATCACATTCGCGACGAGCCGCCAGGACCGCGACAAGACGTTATATGAAGAGAAGCTGGTCTCCAAACAGGAATTGGAAGACAGTGAAGCCAATCTGGCCCAGCGAAAAAGCGAATTGGCGACAGCGAAGAGCAAACTCGAGGTTTTGCTGGCTGGCAGCCGGCGGGAAGATATCGAGGCGATGAAGGCCGCGATCACCAGCCTCGAGACGCAACGAAATTATCTGCAGGAACAACTCCGTCTCATGCGGGTGGTCAGCTCGGCTTCCGGCATTGTGGCGACGCCGTCGCGCCAGTTGTTGGAGATGAAACATCAGCTCGTGAAAAAGGGGGACTTGATCGCGAAGGTCTATGAACTCAAAACGATCACCGCCGAAATGGTCATTTCCGAAAGGGACATTGCGGACGTCAAAGTCGGCCAACAGGTCGTCCTCAAGGCGCGCGCCTATCCGGAAATGACCTTTTACGGCAAGGTGACGTCCATCGCGACTGCGGCTCAGGTCAGTTCGAGTTCCAGTTCCAGTGCCGGCGCCCTAGCGCAAGCGCAAGGTACTGCGCCGCCGACCATCACGCGCAGCGCCGTGGCCCCGAAAACCATTGCCATCACCACGGAAATTGACAATAGCTCCCTTTTTTTGAAACCCGAGATGACCGGACAGGCCAAAATTTCTTGCGGCGAGCGCCGCCTCATCGACCTCCTGACGCGCCGAATCGCGCGCACGGTCAAGGTCGAATTCTGGTCCTGGTGGTAAAGCACCGCGGAGACGAAAGGCAAATCCGATGATCGCATCACCCCAAACCATCGAAGTCGAATCCGATTCAAGGCTGGAACGGGCGGAACCTAAACGCGTCCCGGTCCGCGAAAGGAAGCGAATCAATCAGGCAAATCGGGAAGCGGCGGACGAGAACTTGTATCTGATCGGGCGTCCGACACTCAAGCGGTACCTTCGCTTTGTGAGAGATCACGCCGTGAAACCGCCCCACGAGGGGACCCTCACCGACGAATGGCAGGCAGCCCACGATTTCGCTCGCACCCTGGAAAAGGAAGAGGCTGGCGCTGCGGATAATCCTCCCATAACCAAACTGGAATTGAATTCGAGAAACGAACCGCTCCTGAGGGAGTTTCTCAAGGATCCCTTGGTCCGGAACGGCTTTAACACGGTGCCCACCGAGGTGGCGTATATCGAACTGGACCGGCTGGTCGTGTATCAACATCACATTGATTTGAGCTATGTCCGGCTGCTGGAGCGCGAGTTGGGACGTTCACCGAGCGAAGAGCAAATTTTCCGGACCAGTCTCCTGCACGACCACCCGCAACCTCCTGTGAAATGGTCGCGCGTGCATGGGAACAAGTTCGTCTTTATGTCGCCGTCCAACGACATGCGTTTCCTCGGCTCCATGAAACTGCAAGCCGACAACATCCAGGATTACCCTCCTCCGGGAAACCTCGCGGGAGTCGTCGGACTTGCCGTCGGGTTCGGTTCCAATTTCATGAACGCCATCTATGCGGAAAGGCGGCTGATCCTCAATAACGGCAGCCACCGCGCGTATGCGCTCCGCAAAATGGGCGTGACTCACGTTCCCTGCATTGTCCAGCACGTCTCTTCGCGCGAGAAACTGGACGTGGTGGCCGCATCCAAGGTCGTGGATAACCTCGATTACTACTTGAAACATCCCCGGCCCTCGATGTTAAAAGATTACTTCAATCCAAAACTCCACAAAGTCATGCGGGTCCACCGTCAACTGCGGCAGATCACCGTCAAGTTCGAGGTGGATCAAGAATACGTTCCGGCGCTTTGATCTGACCGAATCCACGGAATTACCATCTGCCGATAAGAGATATGGACCCTACTGCCAGCCCCGTGCTCGCGCTTCCTTCAGCTCCCCAGCCGTGTGACGGGGTGCTGTCTGAACCTGTGGCGCCGGCCCCCCCTGCAACGGATCGCTGGAAGGCTTGGGACGATTTCGTGGAAGCGACACCCAACACCGGTTTCATGCAGACCTCCTGGTGGGTCGAGTTTCGCGAGTACTGCGGATTTGAAAACTTTGGAATTACGCTGAAAGACGGGAATGATATTGTCGGCGGCGCGGTGGTGCTGAAGTATGTGTATTCGGAGGATCGCTGTTTCTACTACATCCAGGACGGCCCGGTGCTTCCGGGCGACCCGCTCGTCGCCGAAGAAATTTTCCGCGTTGTTCTCGAAGCCATCGAAGACCGTCGAAAAACCGAGCAGGAGGCGGTCAGCCATCTCCGCATCGAACCCCGCTGGCTGCGGCTTCCCGGGTTCCTGTCTGGATTTCGGGCCATCCCTCCCCTTGCGGATCGTTACCTGGAGGCGAGGGACACTCGCTGCATTGATCTGCGTCCTTCGGAGGAGGAGATCCTGGCCAAGATGAAACCCAAGGGCAGATACAATATCGGCGTCGCGCGGCGACACGGCGTCTCGATTATTGAGGACACATCGGCGCAGGGTCTTGCGGATTTTCAAAACCTCTACGAAGAGACGGCCGCACGCCAGGGAATGGAGGCCAAACCTCCCGATTATTTTGAGACACTCGTAGCATCGCTTTCGTCCGCGCATAAGGGATCGCTTTTCTTCGCCGAATACCAGGGCATGCGGATCGCCACCGCTCTGGTCGTTTATTTCGGCCCGAGAGCTACGTACTTCTTTGGCGGATCACGCGACATTCACCGACACGTTATGGCTCCGTACCTTCTTCATTTCGAGGTCATGCGCAAAGCCAGAGCGCTGGGTCACGAATGGTACGACCTGTGGGGAATTGCGCCGGCAAACAAACCGGACCATCCCTGGCGGGATTTCAGCGTCTTCAAAGCCAAGTTCGGCGGCGTCGAAGTCCATCTCGTCCCAACTCTCGATTATGTTTACGACGCGGCGGCCTACGATGGCTACGTGGCCGATCAGCGTCACTCTGGCGATACAGGAATCCGGGACCCTGTGTCGCCTGAACCTACCCTAAGCCCGGAAGGATGTGAGTGAAGATATGGGCAAAATTAATCTGTTTGAAGACGCGTTGCCGAGACCGCTTTTTCAACGGCTGGCACGCGCGGTGCGCGCGGTTGGCACGGAAGGAATGGAGGGCATGGGCAGCTACAACACCACGTTCTGGTTTCCCCGCGACGCGAAGCCCACAAATATAGTTGAGGAATGTGTCAGTAAGTTGTGTAGCTTGGTTCGGCCTGGCCCTCGGTGTATCGGATTGGAGTGGTGGCTCGGACGTCTCAAACATGGCGAATCGCTCCCCTTCCACACCGACCGGGACCGGAGTCTAAGAAAACAGACCGGGCAAATTGTCCATCCTTTGTGGTCGAGCATCCTGTACCTGAACCGATTTCCTTCCAGCCCGACATTAGTTTATGATCAAGTATTGAGTCCCGATGGGAAATCATGGGTGCCACCCGAGCCAAAATTTGGCAAGACGCTGGACGCTGTTCCGAACCACTACGCGACTTTTCGCGGCGATTTACGCCATGGTGTGGTCGCCAACGGAGCGGCGGAAAAACCGGCCGGCCGTTCCAGGAAAACAAAGAAGTCTCCCGAGTTGCGCCTGACTTTGTTGGTCAATTATTGGGACCGGCGTCCGATGCCCCCCAACTGTCGCGATTACGACGGCACCGTTTATAACGCTCTGCTAAATCGGTATTGATGGGAGCTTTGCCGGCGCGATGTAACTAAAGGCTTTTTACAATGACGCCGAGCAAGCTGGAAACAGGACCGCCCCTGGCCCTCTGCCCATCGGATGGGGAGAGAATTCCCTCTAAAGAAAATTTCGCGCGTTGAATGTCTGACGTAGCAGCCGACGTGAGGAGGCTCGTTTTTCAAAATCCAAAATCTGAAATCCGAAATTGATCGGAGCCTCCTCACGTCGGCTGCTACGAAGTTTATGGTTCATGGCTCTTTTCGGTTTCGTTCGCAGAGCTTCCTTTCGCTTCAAACGCCATTCAGTTTTTTTGTCGTCAGAAATCTCGTGATCGGCGACTTCCTTCGTAAGCAAGGAGGAGAGATTCGTCGTGGGGCAACTCGACGAGGCAAGCGATGATTTTCGGTAAAGGAAGAAGGATGAATTGGGCATCGGTCCGCCGCAGGCGACTTTAAATCCGAACAGCGCTCACCACGGTTGAAAACAGGTGGGTGTTCAACCCGGTGTATTTTAGGTTTTCACCCACCTTTATCCGCTTCGGCTATCCGCCTAATTTTCGCGCTGCTACAGCTCGTAAGAAAAGAAATGCTTTGGGGCGGACTGACAGAGACAACTCCTGTTGGTTGATGGCGACCGCCCTCCTTCACGGGGTCTGACCCGTGTTGAGGTTGTAGGAGCAGTGTGGCTAACGAAGATAGCGCACGAACTGAATTTCGGAATGCAAACAACGGAAACGCATCAATACTCAAAGAGAGAGAGAGAAAGGACGGATGAGTTTATGGAGACACGCTCGACATCTCGGCAGGAAATAATTCGATCCGCGGCCGCAAAATCACGGACCGCAAGATACCTGTTTCTTTTAGCAACTGTTCTGGCCGCGATCGGCGTCCCGCCGACCAGATCGGGCCAATTCAGCTCCGGGACGCCTATCGACGGTCCTGTCTCGGATTCCTCTCAACTTCATTTCCGCGTTTCGGGGGCGCCCGGCGCGAGCTACGTGGTGGAAGCGAGCGGCGATCTTTCGGCCTGGACTCCCGTGGTCACCAACACCGTCTCCAGTGCCGGTTATTTCAATTTCGTTGACTCGCAGTTCGACAATCTCCCGCAACGCTTTTATCGGGCGGTACCTTCGCTTGCTCCCGTTTCCACGCAAAATCTTTTGGAAGACTTCCGACATGACAGGATTTTGGTCAAGCCGAAGTCCGGGATTTTGTCTGGCTTGGGACAGTTGCATGCGTTGGCGGGGACGCAAGTGTTACAGAGCTATCCGCGCATCGGCAATCTGCAGGTGTTAAAAGTGCCTCCGCCGGCGAGCATATCAGATCTGATCGCGTTTTACCGCCGGAGCGGCCAGGTGGAATATGCCGAGCCGGATTATCAAGTGCAGGCGCTGCGGACGCCCGATGACTTTCGCTATGGTGATGGATCGCTTTGGGGCTTGCACAACACCGGCCTTTACGGCGGCACGCCCGGCGCGGATATCAGCGCGGAGGCCGCGTGGGACATTCAGAACACTGCGGATAATATTATCGTCGCGGTCATTGATACCGGCGTGCGCTCTACGCACGAGGACCTGGCCGACAACATGTGAGTCAATCCGGACGAGATTCCAGGTAACGGCGTTGACGACGACGGCGACGGGTACGTGGACGATGTGCACGGCATCAATACCGTCAACAGCAGCGGCAACCCCAACGATGATCACGGGCACGGCACGCATGTCAGCGGGACGATCGGCGCGGTGGGCAACAACACCGTCGGTGTCGTCGGCGTCTGCTGGAAGGTTCAAATCATGGCGTGCAAATTTTTGGACTCGACCGGAAGCGGTTTCATCTCGGACGCCATCAAGTGCATGGATTATGCGCGCAGTAAAGGGGCGAAAGTCATCAACGCCAGTTGGGGCAGCACAAGCTTTACCTCCCAGGCATTGCACGACGCCATCGGTAGCTTGCGCCAGGCCGGCATCATCTTCGTGGCCGCCGCCGGCAACGCCGCGCAAGACAACGGCGTCAATCCGATTTACCCGGCCAGTTACGACCTGGACAACATCATTTCCGTCGCCGCCACTACGCGCAACGATGATCTGGCCGTCTTTTCCAACTACGGCGCAACCACCGTGGACCTGGGCGCGCCCGGGGATCCGATCTTTTCCTGCTGGAACGGCTCCGACAGCGACTACCAATATTTTCAGGGCACCTCAATGGCCGCGCCGCACGTCACCGGCGCCTGCGCGCTGTTGATGGCCCATTACCCCAACGATAATTATCAGCAAATCATCAACCGGATATTGTCAAACGTCGATCCCTTGCCGGCCTTGGCAGGTAAGTGTGTGAGCGGCGGCCGCCTCAATCTGCTAAAAGCATTATCGGGAGGCTCTCCGTCGCAAGGACCCACAGTAACAGTGGTGGCCACCGACCCGAACGCCTCGGAACAGGGGCCGGATTCGGGGACTTTCACCATCAGCCGAACAGGCGACACGTCGGCGGCATTGACGGTGAACTACACGTTAGGCGGCACGGCGCAAAACGGAACGGATTACGAGCAATTGGGAACTTCGGTCACGATGGCGGCGGGCGCTTCCTCAGCCACGGTGACAGTGACGCCGATTGACGACACTCAAGTCGAAGGCAACGAAACGGTGGTGCTCACGATTTCCACCGACGCGGCTTACAGCGTTGGTTCGCCCAGCAGCGCGACGATCACGATCGCGGACAACGACGGGACTCCTACAGGGCCGGTCCTCACGCTGGAGGCAGTTGATCCGAATGCTTCAGAGAGCGGGCCGGATAATGGCGTCATCCGCTTCCACCGGACCGGCGACACTTCGCAGGCGATTCAGGTAAGCTGGACTTTCTCCGGCACGGCCGTCAATGGAGACGATTACCAACAACTGCCGACCACCAGCCCATTCCCCGCGGGTTTGGCGGATGCCGACCTGACGATCACGCCGATTGACGACGTGGAAGTTGAAGGGGATGAAACGGTGATTGTGACGCTGGTGGCCGGAGCGGGATACACCGTCGGTTCGCCCAACAGCGCCACGGTGACCATCCACGACAACGATCAGGGGCCGTCGCTGCCAACCGTGACGGTCACCGCTTCCGACGCCAACGCGTCCGAAAGCGGCGACACCGGCGCCTTCACCATCACGCGTACGGGCGGCACCGCTTCGGCCTTGACGGTGAACTACAGCCTCGGCGGCAGCGCCAGCAACGGCTCGGATTACCAGCAGTTGGGCAACTCCGTGACGATTGCGGCGGGCAGCAGTTCAGCCATCGTCACCGTGACGCCGATCGACGACTCGAGCGTGGAAGGCGCCGAGACCGTTGTGCTCACACTCTCGGCCAATTCCGCCTACACCGTCGGTTCGCCCAACAACGCCACCGTAACCATCGCCGACAATGATTCAGCGCCGTCGCCGCCAACCGTGACGG
>QHNT01000309.1 GCA_003218515.1 Verrucomicrobiota bacterium
ACTCCCACGGGGTGGTTCACTCTGTCCAAAATCGGAGCTGGCCGCGCGGGACAAGCGTCGCCAGCGGGGGTCGCCCGGAGTCGGAAACCGACACGCCGGTAAATATAGGGAATGGACCCTATCGCGACAACGGGGAGGGAGTGGCGCCAACGCCACTCCCTTACCCACTAAAATGTCCTCGGCGTTTTTCCTGTCGAATACTATTGGTCTGTGATCCGCAGCACCCGTGCCCGACCGAACATTCCTGAACCTCCCGTGATTTCTTGTTGTTCCAACGCCTTGGGACAGCTATCTTCGGTTACACTGTGGAAAAGCAAATTCGCATCCGCCAGTTTCCTGCTGGCGCACTGGTCTTGTGATGACGTGGAACGTGTGTTGGCTGCCGGTTCTGCTTGTGGCCGTCGCTGCCATCGGAGCGCAACCACAAGCCGCTCTCGCGTCGTCGCCAGTGTCCTCACCCGCGTCTGCGATGGTGAATCAGTATTGCGCCGAGTGCCATGACAGCGAAATGAAGAAGGGGGGACTGGACCTTGACAGCCTCCGACTGGAAGACGTGACGAAACATCCCGAAGTCTGGGAAAAGGTCGTCCGCAAACTTCGCGCGCGCCAGATGCCTCCGATGGAAAAGCCGCGGCCGGAGGAAAGCGCCTACGAAAAGGTCGTCGCGCGGCTGTCAGACTCGTTGGACAGCGCCGCAGCCGCGCATCCTAATCCTGGCCGAACCGAAACGTTCCGGCGACTCAACCGAACTGAATACCAAAACGTCATCCGGGACCTTCTGGCGCTGGAGATCGATGCCAAAGAGTTGCTGCCGAAAGACGACGCCAGTCAGGGCTTCGACAATGTGACGGTCGGAAATCTCTCTCCGACGCTGCTGGACCGCTACATCACAGCGGCGCAGAAAATCAGCCGGCTCGCGGTCGGAGCGCCCCGTCGTACTCCCGGCGGCGACACCTTTCGTATTCGGGCGGACCTCACTCAGGAGGAGCGCGTGGAAGGGCTTCCCATCGGCACCCGTGGCGGCGCATTGATTCCCTACACCTTTCCGCAGGATGGCGATTACGAAATTCAGATCAGATTGACGCGGGACCGGAACGACGAAGTCGAAGGCTTGCACGAGCCGCATGAAGTCGAGGTGCTGCTCGACCGCGAGCGCACGGCGACGTTCACCGTCGCGCCGCCGAAGGACAGGAATTTCGACAAGGTGGATCAGCATTTGAAAGCGCGCATTCCGGTGACGGCCGGCCCGCATCAACTCGGCGTGACATTTCTCAAGAACCCTTCGGCGTTGCTCGAAACCAAACGCCAGCCGTACCAGGCGCACTTCAATCTGCACCGGCATCCGCGCATCGGGCCGGCGATTTACCAGGTATCGATCAATGGCCCCTACGATGCGAAGGGTCCCGGGGACACACCCAGCCGGCGCCGAATCTTCGGAATCGAAACAGAAAACCCCCTCACCCGGCCTTCGGCCACCCTCTCCCCATCGGATGGGGAGAGGGATGGGGTGAGGGGCGACGCGGAAAGTGAATTTGGCAAACAGCGTAGGACTGACGAAGAAGACGCCTACGCCAAACGCATCCTTTCCACGCTCATGCGCCGGGCCTATCGGCGGCCGGTGACCGACGCAGACGTTCAAAAGCCGATGGAGTTTTATCGGAAGGCGCGCGCGGAAGAAGGGTTCGAGGCGGGAATCGAAACGGCCCTGAGCGCGGTGCTGGCGAGTCCGGAGTTCCTGTTCCGCGTGGAACAAGACCCCACGGGCGTCGCGCCCCACACGGCTTATCGCCTCAGCGACGTGGCACTTGCGTCGCGCATCTCGTTCTTCCTGTGGAGCAGTATTCCGGATGATGAACTGCTCGATGCGGCGATTCGCGGTGAACTCCACAAACCCAGGGTGCTGGAGAAACAAGTGCGGCGAATGTTGACGGACAACCGTTCGCGAAATCTGGTGAACAATTTCGCCGAGCAATGGCTTTATCTGCGCAATCTGGAATTGCTGACTCCGGATTTGCGTCTGTTCCCGGACTTCGATGACAATCTGCGACAAGCCTTTCTGAAGGAAACGGAACTCTTTTTCGAGAGCGTCCTGCGCGAGGATCGCAGCGTGCTCGACCTGCTGAAAGCGGACTACACGTATTTGAATGAGCGCCTCGCCAAACATTACGGAATTCCGAACGTGTACGGCAGCCGCTTCCGGCGCGTCTCGCTTGAGAAGGACAGCGAACGCGGCGGGTTGCTCCGCCAGGGAAGCGTTCTGATGGTTACGTCTTATGCCACGCGGACCTCGCCGGTGATTCGCGGAAAGTGGGTCCTCGAGAACATTCTCGGGACACCGCCGCCGCCGCCGCTGCCGAATGTGCCGGCGTTAAAAGACAACACTGTGTCGGCAACGCTTTCGGTGCGTGAACGGCTGGCCGAGCACCGGGTCAACTCCGTTTGCGCGAGCTGCCATAACCTGATGGATCCCGCCGGCTTCTCGCTGGAGAACTTCGACGCGGTGGGTCGCTGGCGAACCGTTGAAGAAGGCCAACCCATCGACGTGAGCGGCGGCCTTCCCGATGGCAGCAAGTTTACGGGTGTGTCCGGGCTCGAAGCGGGTTTGCTGCATCGCCCGGGGGTTTTTGTCGGCACCCTGACAGGAAAACTGCTCACGTTCGCGTTAGGTCGCGGAGCCGAGTATTACGACGCCCCGGCGGTGCGCAAGATCGTGCGCAAAGCGCGAGCGGAGGACTTTCGTTTCTCGTCGATTATCCTTGGCATTGTCAACAGCACACCGTTTATCATGAGGAATTCATTATGATTATTACGAAAATGGCCATGCCGCGGCGGACGTTCCTGCGAGGCATGGGGCTCACCCTGGCGCTGCCGTTGCTGGAGGCGATGGTTCCCGCGGCAACCCCTTTGGTCAGGACGCCGGCCAAGCCGGTGCGCCGCCTGGGATTCGTCTTCATGCCGATGGGATGCGACATCACGCGCTGGACTCCGCCCGGCGACAAGCTCGATCAACTTTCTCCGATTCTAAGTTCACTGGCTCCGGTTAAGGAACATGTCACCGCCATCACGAACCTGGAACTGCAAAACGCCTACCCCGGCAGCCATGCGACCTCCAACTCTGCCTTCCTGAGTGCCGGCAAGGCGAAATTGACGGAAAGCACGGACTATTACCTGGGAACGACGGTCGATCAGATCGCCGCGCAGCACATCGGTCAGGAGACGCAATTGCCGTCGCTGGAGCTCGCGATGGACCTGATGCAGGTGGTCGGCCAATGCGACAACGGCTACGCCTGCGTTTACCAGAATAATCTTTCATGGTCGTCGCCAACGACGCCGCTGCCGGCAGAAGCCCATCCGCGAATCGTTTTCGAGAGCCTGTTCGGCGAAGGCGGCAGCATCGCGGATCGGCAGGCCGCTCTGCGGAAAAGAGCCAGCCTCCTCGACTGGTTCAATGAAGATATTGCCCGTCTCAACCGAAAGCTCGGGCCGGGTGACCGCACGAGGATCAGCCAATATCTTGACAGCGTGCGCCAAGTCGAGCGCCGCATTCAGAAAGCCGAGGCTGATGCCGCGGATAATCCGCTGCCGGATTTGGACCGGCCCGTGGGAGTGCCAGCGGCCTATGCCGATCACGCGCGATTGATGTTCGACCTGCAGGTGCTGGCGTTGCAAGGTGACGTCACCCGGATCATCACGTTCCAACTCGCCCGCGAAACCAGCAACCGGACCTACCCCGAGATCGGCGTTCCCGATCCGCACCATCCTCTCTCGCATCACGGCAACGATCCGGACAAGATCGCGCGCATGGCGAAGATCAATCAGTTCCACGTGTCATTGTTCGCCGAGTTCCTCGGGAAATTGAAGGCCACGCCGGAAGGAAATGGGACGTTGCTCGACCATTCGCTCTATCTTTACGGCAGCGGCATCGGCAACCCGAACGTGCACGACCACACGAACCTGCCGATCCTGGTCGCCGGCGGCGCGGCCGTCGGAATGAAAGGCGGGCGTCACATCAAGTATGAAAAACCGAAGCCGCTGGCCAATCTCCACCTGACGCTGCTCGACAAAGTCGGTGTCCACCTCGACAAGTTTGCGGACAGCACCGGCAAGGTGGATGAGTTGTTTGAGCCGCTATCGGTTTGATTGGAGGGAGCTTGCATCCCACGAATTATGCCACCGGCGCGAAAAAAAGTTTGCGATTGCGGCATATTGGAGGACGCCTCGAAAGAGCCGGACCACGCCATTCGGTGGGACGAGCGCCTGAAAGAATATTACATCGCCTACGGCAAAAACGGCCAGGACGGCCGGATGGCGGTTTACTATTGCCCATTCTGCGGCGGCAACACACCGAAGTCTCTCACGTCACGAAACAGGAGGAACGGCGCATCACCGAATTGTTTCGTGGTATCCGGATGGTCGCGGATGTTATTGCGCGGTTTGGTCCGCCTGATGAGGAGCGAGAAAATGCCGTCCTTATGCGCAGACCGAGTCGCGAGGGTAAGCCCGAGCGGGGCGAGGTTTTTCGCGTCTTGGTTTACAACAACCTTTCGGCAGTGGCGAACGTCGAATTCCTAGTCGGGAACAGCGATTCCGTCAGAGGCACATGGAGCCAAAAGTATATTGGAGATCAAGTGAGCTAAATCGTCCCCAGTGCCATGAACTTCAATGACTCCACGAACGCGCCGCAGTCTTTTGCCCCGAAGGGGCTGCAACAAGCCAGCCCAGGGCAACGCCCTGGGTTGACGAACGGAATAATGACAAGCCCTGTAAGGGCGACACAATCCAAACGCAAACGCCGTGTCCCAATCTTTGGTCAAGAATCTCGTGCATCTCGTGTATAGCACAAAACACCGCGAGCCATTGATTCCGAAAGAACATCAGAATGCTTTGTTCGCGTATCAGGCGGGAATCTTCAAGCAGTGGGAAAGTCCCGCGCTCGTGATTGGCGGCATGGAAGACCACGTTCACGCGCTCTTCGCATTGTCGAAGAACCATCCGTTGAAGAAGCTGGTTGAGGAAGTAAAGAAGGGGAGTTCAAAATGGATGAAATCCGATGGACCGCACATCCAGCAATTCAGTTGGCAAGCGGGATACGCGGGTTTCTCCGTGAGCCAATCCAGTGTCGAAGCAGTACAGCGATATATCGAGCGGCAGGAGGAACATCATCGCAAGATTAGCTTCCAGGATGAACTGCGCACGCTGTTCAAACGACATGGTATCGAGTTTGATGAACGCTATGTGTGGGATTGAAATGTGGACCGCCCGACATTCATTGGATTGTCGGCGGTGGCCGAGTTGCGCCCCAACGGGGCCGAACAAACCAGCCTGGGGCAACGCCCCAGGTTGGTCATGGTCCCCAATTTGTTTTCCAGCCCTGAAAGGGCGGAATAGAACGGTTTGTGCCGCCCTTTCAGGGCTCGATCGTTTCTTCGCAACGTTGTCCCAGGGCGTTGCCCTGGGCTGGTTTGTTGTTGCCCCTTCGGGGCGTCACTGCACCCGTTCTGGGCAGCGCTCCCTTCTTTGCAGGTTTGCATTTCTGCTGTTCCTTGTCGGCTCACCGTTGTTCGCCGCCAATTCTCCGCTCGCCGATGCCGCCGAGAAATCAGATCGCGCAACGATCCGCACACTTCTCAAACAACACGCCGACGTGAACGCGCCGCAGGTTGACGGGATGACGGCGCTGCATTGGGCGGCCTACCGGGACGATGTGAAAACCGCGAAACTTCTTGTCGCCGCCGGCGCGAATGTTAAGGCGGAGAACCGCTACGGCGTAACGCCACTCTCCATGGCTTGCGTGAATGGAAACACCGAGCTGGTCGAGTTGCTCCTCGGTGCAGGCGCGGACCCGAACACCACGCTGCGCGGCGGGGAAACGGTTTTGATGACCGCGGCGCGCACCGGCAGGGTCGGACCCGTGAAGGCACTGTTGGCCCGAAAGGCCGACGTTAATGCGAACGAAAAAGACCAGCAGACGGCGCTGATGTGGGCCGCAGCCGAAGGTCATACCGAAGTGGTTGAGCTGCTGCTCAAGGCGGGCGCGGATTTTCGCACGGCGCTACCCGACTCCGGGTTCACTCCTTTCTTTTTCGCCGCGCGCGAAGGCCGGACCAGCGTTGTTAAAGCCTTGTTGAAAGCGGGAGTGGACGTGAACGACACCATGCAGCCCCGAAAACCTTCCGGCAAAAGTCCGCGGAAGGGAACCAGCGCGCTGATCCTGGCGGTCGAGAACGGTCATTTCGAGCTGGCCGTGGCCCTCCTCGAAGCGGGCGCTGATCCGAATGATCAGCGTTCGGGATTCACAGCGCTGCACGCGATGAGCTGGGTTCGCAAACCGAATCGCGGCGACGGGGACGACGGAGACCCGTCTCCGATCGGGTCCGGAAATCTGAGCAGCCTCCAATTCGTCAGGAAGCTGGTGGAGCACGGCGCGGACGTGAATGCGCGGCTGAAGACCGGCAAAGGCGGGCCGGGGCTATACAACAAGGCCGGCGCGACGCCGTTCCTGATGGCTGCTGGAACCGCAGACGCCGCGTTCATGCGCTTGCTGGTCGAGCTGGGCGCCAATCCATTGCTGGGGAACGCCGATAACTGCACGCCGCTGATAGCCGCGTGCGGAGTTGGGATCGGTGGAGCAGAGGCGGATGAGGTCGCCGGAACGGAGCCGGAAGTGCTCGAAGCAGCGCAATTGCTTCTGAAACTCGGCGCGGACGTAAATGCGGTCGATGCCAACGGCGAGACCGCCATGCACGGCGCAGCCTACAAGAATCTGCCGAAGGTGGTGCAGTTCCTCGCTGACAAAGGCGCGCAAATCGAAGTCTGGAATCGAACGAACAAATGGGGTTGGACGCCGCTGCGCATCGCGGAAGGATACCGGCCCGGCAATTTCAAACCTTCGACTGAAACCATCGCCGCGCTGCATCGCGTGATGCTGGCAGCCGGCGTCACTCCGCCAACCGGCTCGAAGCCGCTCGCTGCCGAAGCCCGTCAGGACTATCCGGCGGACACCGCGAAAAAACCTGCGCGTTAAGATCTGTATGTTTTGCCCGCTGGTTGGATCCGCGACCGGCTGTAGCCGCAACCTTCAGGTTGCGTGGCTGAGCTCGGGTCGCGCGTATGAACTAGAGTGATTGCCAAAAGAAATTTCCGAAATGGTGGGCGACGAGCCGCGGGTCGTCGCGGCAAACCGGCAGGTTTGCCCCACCATTTCGGAAATTACTTTTGGCAACCTGCATAAAGCTTGAGGCTACACGCTGCGCGTTTGGGCACGCTCGGAAAAAATGGACGATCTTTGCCGCGTCGATGCCGGGACGCTGTCCTCATTGAAACAACTGCGGCGCGAATTCGTTGAGATAATTGCGCCAGTTGATCCACGTGTGCGCGCCTTCGGTTTCCTTGTAAACGGCGCTGAACCCGTGCTTCTTGAACATCTCGACGGTCGCTCGTGAAGTGTTGACCAGAAAATCATCCTTCCCGGTGGCAAACCAAAACAGCTTAAGGCCCTTCTTCAGTTTCGCGTCATCCAGGATTGCCTTGTGTTGCTCCTCGAAGCTCGGACCTTGGGGCGCGCCGCCCGGTCCGCCGCCGGTGATCCCAAAAATTCCAGCGCTGTAAACACCGAGATACGCGAACTTGTCGAGATGGGGGATACCGATGTTCAACGTCTGTCCTCCACCCATTGAAAGGCCGGCCATCGCGCGATGCTGGCGGTCGGCGTAAACGCGGTAGTGCTTTTCCACATAAGGCATGATGTCGTTCAGGAAATCCTGCGCGAACTCGTCCGCGGCCGGCCGGGGTCCAGCGAACCGGAACGCGCTGGTATGACCGGCGGGCATCACGATCACCATCGGCTTCGCCTTTCCCGCGGCGATGAGATTGTCGAGAATGAAACCGGCGCGTCCGACGGAGGTCCAGGCTTGGTCGCAATCGCCGGCGCCGTGCAGCAGATAGAAGACAGGGAACCTGCCTTTGCCCGATTCATAACCGGGCGGCGTGTAAACGTGCACGCGGCGGAAACGTTTCAGCGATGTCGAGTAATACGCCACGGAAGAGACCGCGCCGTGCGGAACGTCC
Organism: Verrucomicrobiota bacterium; assembly: GCA_003218515.1. Lineage (GTDB taxonomy): Bacteria > Verrucomicrobiota > Verrucomicrobiia > Limisphaerales > AV2 > AV2. The sequence goes on from QHNT01000309.1 coordinate 8,068, forward strand.
TTCGTGTCCATGAAATCCGCGCCGGAAACATAGACCAGGCTCCAGACGTTGTTGTTGGATTCGCTGATGGCGGAGTTGCGCGGATCGATCACGGAAACGCCATCCACGTTGAAGTTGTAACGGTAGGCGCCCGGTTCGATGGGGCCAAGCGTCACTTCCCAAACGCCGTTGGTTCCCTTCTTCATCTCCGCGCCCTGGCCGTTGCCAGGAATGTCGCTGCCGCTGAGCCGTACCGCTTCGGCCTTGGGCGCGAGAACGCGAAAGGTGACGCGCCGGTCTGCGGAAACTTCGGGTGAAACCACCTG
>QHNT01000031.1 GCA_003218515.1 Verrucomicrobiota bacterium
GCTCATCACCGGGCCGAACATGGCGGGCAAGAGCACCTACATCCGGCAGGTCGCGTTGCTCGCGTTGCTGGCTCACACCGGTTCGTTCATCCCGGCGGCGGCGGCGCGCATCGACCTCGTGGACCGCATCTTCACGCGCATCGGCGCGAGCGACGACCTTTCGCGCGGCCAGTCCACCTTCATGGTCGAGATGAGCGAGACGGCGAACATATTGAACAACGCCACGCTGCGCAGCCTCGTCATCCTCGACGAGATCGGCCGCGGCACGAGCACCTTCGACGGCCTCAGCCTCGCGTGGAGCATCGTCGAATGTTTGCACAACCAGGCCGGCGCCCGGACGCTGTTCGCCACGCACTATCACGAGCTGACCGAGCTCGCCGCGCGCCTCCCGCGCCTGCGGAACTTCAACGTGGCCGTGCGCGAGTGGCACGACCAGATTGTGTTCCTGCGCAAAATCGTTCCGGGCGGCACGGACAAAAGCTACGGCATCCAGGTCGCGCGACTGGCCGGCGTGCCGAAGGGCGTGCTGGAACGCGCGAAGGAAATCCTGCGCAACCTCGAAGAATCCGAACTCACACCCGAAGGCAACGTCCGCCAGCACGCCCGCCACCGCGCCGAGCGCGAGAAACTGCAAAAGCTCGGCCCGCCGCCGCAGTTGGATTTGTTCGGGTAAAAAAGTCGAAAAATCAACGCAGTTGCTTCAAATCGCGGCGGGAAAGAACAAAATGACCGTGCTGGCGTAACCAGTATAAACCGCAAACGACCAGCGCTCCGATCAGGGCATAGACCCCATACTGTTTGGCTTTCCCCCACGCGATTCGCCGGTCGTAAAGCCGCAACAAAGGCTCCACCTTTTCGGACGGATACCCATATGCGATTGCCATTTGTAGAATACTTCTGGCGGATTCCAAGGTTTTCGTGGCGGCTTCGATTGCCGCGTAATCGAACAGCAGGCTCGCAACCGCAGGGTCGGGAGGCTTCACGAATTGCAACCGTTCGGCCAGCTGATATTGAATCGCTTCGGTCAGTTCCTTCGGGGATAACTTTTCTTCCCCAATTGTTATCCGATAGCCGATCTTTTCCGGCAGGAGTTCAAGCACCGAATGGTTCTCGAAATGATGAGCGTCCTTCTGTTGCGCGATTTTGCCCTCGAGAATTTTTACGTGCAACCACTCTGTCCCCTCGTGCGAATCTGGATTGCGGTGAATTCCTTCTTTGATCCAACGCAATGCCTCCTGGTTGTTCCCCGACAGCTCGTACGCCGTGCCGAGATTCGCTGCGATGAAATACTGCCCTGGCTGTTCCGTTTCCAATTGCTGCAATAATTCGACCGCTTCTTTGCTCCGACCGAGATACATCAAAGCAACGGAATAATCGCTGCGATCGTTAAAATTCGTTGCGCCACGCAAATCAGCTTCCATCTTCATACCATCAGGTTGCGGGTTCTTTTGCATGTAATGGCGCAACATAGACGCTCCGGAAACTCCAGAAACCCGTACTCGCTCACCGCTATATTTAGTTCCAGTGATCCAAATGCACGGCAACGCGGTATGTGCGTAGAAAAGAGACGCAAAGCACAGCGCGAAGACTTTCATCTCACTGAAAGTATCCATCTTCTTTTGCTTTGCGAATCAAAAAATCTCTGTTACCGATGACGGCCGACGTTACAGTGCCGGACTTGCAAGTGCCGCGGTTTCGGTGCTTGCAAGCGTGCGCGTTTGTTCTACAAGTGTGCCCATGTCCAAAGGCCGCAATCCAGGCGCGTGGCGGTATTTCTCCTTTCTTTTTGGTCTTTTGGAACCAATCCGACGAATCATTCTCGTGCCGGTATTGAAGCGGGCTGAAGCCCGCGTTCCGGGACGCGGCGTTCAGGCCGCTTCCACAACGGGTTTGCCCGAACGATCGGACCTGTCGCGCCGATTGTTTTTGATGGCGGCTCTAATTGTTTCAACCTTCGAGAGCGTTTCTGCAAAGAACGAGGACGTGTCGTCACGTTTGCGGTCGCAGGTGGACGCGGCCATCGCCAGGGTCCGGCCGGCGCTGGTGCGGATTCGCGTGGTGTCGGCGGAATTCGCCGAGGGACGCGAAGTGAAAATGCAGGAGGTCGGCAGCGGCGCGATCATCACGAAGGACGGCTATTTGATCACGAACCATCACGTGGCCGGGCACGCGGCGAGGATGTTCTGCACGCTGTGGAACCGCGAGGAGATCGAGGCCGAACTGGTGGGCACAGACCCGCTCACGGACATTTCCATCGTCAAACTCAAGCCGGATGGGCCGCGCGAGTTCACGGCGGTCAGCTTCGGCGATTCGTCCAGGATGCGCGTCGGCGATTACGTGCTCGCGATGGGCAGTCCCATGGCGCTGTCGCAGTCCGTCACCCTCGGCATCATCAGCAATACCGAGATGATCATGCCGCGGTTCTTCGGTCCGCTCGCCCGTTTCAGGCTCGACGGCGAGGACGTCGGCACGCTCGTCCGCTGGATCGGCCATGACGCGGCGATTTACGGGGGCAATTCGGGCGGCCCGCTCGTCAACCTGCGCGGTGACATCATCGGCATCAACGAAATCAGCTTCGGCCTCGGCGGCGCCATTCCCGGCAACCTCGCCAAAAGCGTGGCCGAACAAATCATGAGCCGGGGCAAAGTGCAGCGAAGCTGGCTGGGCATCGACGTGCAGCCGCTGTTCAAACACGCGAAGGGGGAGCACGGCGTATTGATCAGCGGCGTGTTGGAGGATTCTCCCGCCGCCAAAGCGGGCTTGAAAGCCGGCGACGTGCTGCTTCGTTTGGGCGGCCCGGCGATTGATGTGCATTACGACGAGCAAATGCCCGACTTCATGCGGTTGGTCTCCGGTTTGCCCATCGGCAAGGAAGTGGCCGCGGTCGTCAAACGGAACGGCAAGGAAATCACGCTCCCGTTGCTGCCGGCGGAGCGCGGCGAGATTTATCCCAAACAACAGGAGCTAAAGCAATGGGGTCTCACGGCGCGAAACCTCTCGTTCGTCCTGGCCAGGGAAATGAAGCGTTCCACTCTGGAGGGCGTGCTGGTGACTTCCGTCCGTCCCGGCGGACCGGCCGGGGAAGCCAAGCCTTCGCTCGACGCGAAAGACGTCATTGTCGAGGTGAACGGCGCCCCGGTGAAGAGCGTTCAGGATTTGATCGACTTCACCCGCAAGCTGACCGACGACAAGACTGACCCTGTGCCCGCGCTCGTCACGTTTGCGCGCAAGGCGTCGCTTTACCTCGCGGTGGTCAAGGTGGGCATCCAGGAATTGAAAGACCCCGGTTTGGAAGTGACCAAAGCGTGGCTGCCCGTGGAAACGCACGTGATCAGCCGGGAGATTGCCAGGCAACTTGGGCAGCCGGCGCTGAAAGGTTGTTACATCACGCGCGTTTATGCGGACAGCACCGCCGAAAAAGCGGGGCTGAAAGCGGGCGACTTCATCCTTGCCGTGGACGGCGAAAAGCTGACCGCCTCCGGGCCTGAACACGAGGACGAACTTTCGACGTTGATCCGCCAGTACGACATCGGCAAAAGTGTCGAACTCAAGATTCTTCGCGATAAGGCCGAACGAAAAGTTTCCGTCGAGCTGGTTCGCTCGCCGCGTTTGCCGCGCGAGATGAAGAAATATCGCAACGACGATTTCGAGTTCACCGCTCGCGACGTCTCGTTTTTCGACGCCGCCGAGCAGCAATGGAGCGCCGATCAGCGCGGCGCGTTCGTCGAGGACGTCAAATCGGGCAGTTGGGCCGAGCTCGCCTCGCTCTACGTGGACGATTTGATCGTGGAGGTGGACGGGCAACCCGTGGAAAACGCGGACGCTCTCCGGCGGAAAATGGAGCAAATCGCGGAGAACAAAAAGAGCGTCGTCGTGATGAAGGTGATGCGCGGCATTCGCACGCTGTATCTGGAACTCGAGCCGAACTGGAAAAACTAACTCCGAACCAAAAGGATATCTATGCGCCTTAGATCGAACGTCACCATCGTTGCCCTGGCTGTGTTGCTGGCGGTCCTGGCCGCGCCTGGACGCGCGGATGATTTGGCGGAGAAAGGCCGCGAGGTTTTCAAAAACAACCAGCGCGCCATTGTCACCGTGCAGATCGTGATCAAGACAAAGTTTTCCGTTCCGGGCATGGGCGGCCAATCCAACGAATCCAAACAGGACCTCACCGGCACGGTGGTGGACGCCTCCGGTCTCACGGTGCTCGCCCTCTCAGCCTGCGAACCAGGCGACATGATCCAAAGCATCATCGCCGGCATATCCGGCGAGGACGGCGACAGCGGTGTGCCGCTCAAAATGGATACGGAATTGAGCGACGTCAAAATCCTGCTTGACGACGGTACCGAAATGCCTGCCGAAGTCGTCTTGCGCGACAGGGACCTGGACCTGGCGTTCATCCGGCCCAAGACCAGGCCCGCTGCGCCAATGCTCGCAATTGATCTGGCCAAATCAGGGCGGGCCCAGGTGCTGGATCAAATCATTACCCTCAACCGCCTCGGCGAAGCAGCCGGCCGCGCCTATGCCGTTTCGGTGGACCGCATCACAGCCGTGGTCCTGAAACCGCGCCTGTTCTACGTCCCCGATAGCGCGATGACCTCGACCACGATGGGCTCGCCGGCCTTTACGCTGGACGGGAACCTGCTGGGCGTGTTCGTCACGCGCACGGCCCGGGCGAAAAGCAGCGGCGGTTTTGGCACGTTAATCAAGCTTCTCAGTTTCCGTCCGGAAAACCTGAATCTGACCGCGATCATTCTTCCCGCCGCCGACATTTTGAAGGCCGCCAAACAAGCACCGGAAGCCAAGGGCGATGGCGACAAAAAGGAAGAAACGAAAGAGTCGAAGGAGAAAAAATAGCCGGCGTGACAAAACCCGGTTTTTCGCTTAGCTTGTGCCTGTGTTGATGCGCGGTTTGCCCATGTCCTTCAACAGCTGATCCTCAGCTTCGATCCCTCATCATCCTTATGGCCGCAAAAAGCTTCGCCACTTTGACTGACACCGACGGCACGATCGCAGTCATTGCTCCCGAACTCGGTGGCTGGATGCTGCGCTACGCGCGCAAGACGCAGAAGCACGGCCTGGTGGATGCGCTCCATTTTTCGCAGGCGGTGGTGGATCGTTATCCGCGCGAGATGTATGCGGGCATTCCGATTCTGTTCCCGCTCGTCAGCAAGAACCGCGTGGGGGACAAGGATCATCATTACGAATGGAACGGCAAAGTTTTTGAAATGCCGCAGCACGGTTTTGCCCGCCGCTCGAAATGGTCGGTTAAGGAACAGACGCCCACTTCCATCACCATGGAACTGACCGACAACGAAACGACACGCGCCAACTACCCTTTCTCGTTCCGTTTCTGCCTGACTTACCGGCTCAACCAGGGACGTTTGCACTGGGAACAGGTCGTCGAAAACCGCTCGGACGCGCCGCTGCCGTTCAGCGCCGGGTTTCATCCTTACTTCGCCGTGCCGCCGACAACCAGGAGCGAGCGCGCAGCCTGTTTCGTGGAAATCCCCGACGCCAAACGCCTGACGCCGGTCGGCCAATTCGAGCGGTTCACCGCCCGGCCATTTCCAGCGCAGAACTGGAGCGTGGACGAAGACGTCGCCGACACGATGTTCCTTACCGATTTGAAGAAGCAGGAATTGATTCTGATCGACCCGGTCAGCGAACTGGAAGTGGCGTTCAACTTCGAGGAAGCGCCGCAACATCGTTTCGTGGCCATTTGGTCGAGGACCACCAGCGAACCGTTCTATTGCCTGGAGCCGTGGACCGCTTTGCCGAATTCCTTCACCCGTTTGAAGGACCACGAATTGATTGTGCTGGAGCCGCAAAAGACCTTCCGCGCTGCGATGTGGATGGAATTGCGCCCGATGGCGTGATCGACATGGCCTGTTGGGTACTGGTACCGTTTGCGTTTTCAGTGGGGCGAGCGTCCGGCATCCGCGGTTCTCTTACGGATCCTCGCCGGCAGGTTCCTGTTCCTTTTGGAGTAAAGGTGTGAAGGCGACAGCGGCGCGGAGGTAAAGTCAGAATTTACACTCCCCCTCACCCCGGCCCTCTCCCCCGGGGAGAGGGAGAACGCGGCTGCGTCGCAGGGAAAATTCTCTCCCACCGTTGCAATCGCCGCTTCTTTCGCCTGCGCTGGACGAGACGGCGGACCACTGTGCGCGTCTGTATCATCCGAGAGCGGCGGATGGTTCACCCTCTCCTGGGGGAGAGGGCCGGGGTGAGGGCGAGCGTTAACTCCGTTCTTTTTCATTGGCGCTACGTCGCTATCATGCCGGCCATGCCCGACACCAACCTGGCTCGCGTTCTCCGGAAGAAGCCGACCTGGGCAGAAAAGCTCGTGTGGCGCTGGCTGCGCGGGCGACGATTCAGCGGTTACAAATTCCGCCGACAGCATCCGGTCGGCAAATACTCGCTCGATTTTTTCTGCGAAGAGGCGCGGCTGGCGATTGAACTGGATGGAGGCCAGCACGGATTTCCAGAACAACGGAAACATGACGCGGAGCGGGAGAAGTTCCTCGCTTCGCTTGGCATCAAGGTGCTGCGGTTCTGGAACTCGCGTCTCAGGCGCGAGGCTCAAGTGAATCGGGACACGATCTTCCGTGAATTGCAGGCTCGCGCGCCGCGGCCGTTGCCGCCTTACACCGAGCCCTTGCCTGCGCAGGGGAAAAAAAGTTAGAGGAACGCTCGCCCTCACCCCGGCCCTCTCCCCCAAGGGAGAGGGAGAGCCTGGCTGCGTCGCTGGAAAACTGCTTTGACCACTTTGGCCGTCGCCGCTTTGTGCTTCAGCCCAGCGCACCTCCGACCACCGGGCGTATCCGCATCGTCCGAGAGCGGCGGATGGTTCACCCTCTCCCCCGGGGAGAGGGAGAGCGGAGCGGCGGCACAGGGAAAATTCTCTCCCACCGTTGCAACCGCCGCTTCTTTGCCCTGGGCTGGACGAGACGGCGGACCACTGTGCGCGTCTGTATCGTCCGAGAGCGGAGCACGATTCATCCTCTCCTGGGGGAGAGGGCCGGGGTGAGGGCGGGCGTTCATCAAATACCTTAAGCGCTTCGATCGATTCCTTGTTGGACAGCCGGCTGAGAACGTAAGCCGCCGCACGCGGACTTTTGCGCAGAAAGAAATTCTTCTTCGGTGGCTCGTCGGCTGCGTGGGCGAGTGGTAACGCCAGAGTAAGAGCGGCCAAAAGGGCGAGAATCAGGCTACGTGTGCGAAACAAGTTCATGTTTAGGTTCCTCTGACCATGGTGTCTGATTTGTTAGAAATGTAATTCGATTGTTTGGGCATGGTTAATTCTTACCGGGTTCAGGCAGCTTCTCGCCGCGAACCCATTGGCCGAGCAGAGCCAGGTATTCGGGAGGCAACTCGTGCCCGTGGCCGCGCATGATAATGGAGGTGAAATCAAGATGATGCTCCCGCGCCTCACACTCCAGCGCACGAGCAAGATGGGTATTGTGCTCACGCTCAGGCATGCCCTCCGGCTGGTCGCCGCGCAGAAGAAGAAAGCGGCAACCTTTCATCGCGGTCTTGTGCAGCACATTCGCGGCAAGGGGCCCGAATCCGCCATCCACGAAGTAGAACGCCCGGAAGTGGCTCAGAATGAACTCGTCGTGTCCAGCCAGCAACACGGCGACAGTGTGCGCTCCGTTGGAGAAGCCGCCCAGGGTGCTGCGCTCCGGCGTGGTGTTCGGCACGGCATCCAGGACCTTCTGGAGCATCACGCGGTAGGCGCGGCTGATTCCCGGAAAATCTTCCATCGAGATGAGGCTGTCCTCGTTCTTGTTGTAGGCGCGCTTGAACAGA
>QHNT01000032.1 GCA_003218515.1 Verrucomicrobiota bacterium
GAGCCGGAGCGCGAGGCGAAGGAAATGGGTGTCGGTCACCATCCCAGCGTAGCGGCTTTCGGGAGAAAGCCGCCATCTGAAAAAGCAAAAGAAGAGAGCGGCGCTCTGCCGAGACGCCGCTACGAAGGCGTCGGCTCGCGGTGTTGCTGGTAGAGTTTCCAGAACAATTCCCAGAAATCGTCCTTCAGCGGATGGAGAAAAGGATGGCCCGGCACGATTGCGCCCAAGTGCGGCCAGTCGCGCGGATGATCCACGAGTCCCGTGCGGCGTGGATTCTCGAGCACATAAAAACAGGCTTTTTCAAACACGCCGCGCAACCTGTCCTTTTCCCGCAGCACGCTGTCATGAGATTGTTTTTGAAGTTCAAATTCAGCGCCCGTGCGCGAACGGCGCGCGAGTTCTGCCGCGAGATGTTTGCGGAGGAATTTAATGGCGTTGCGCTGATCGCCGTCCATGCGTAAGCCCATCCAAACGTGGTGCAGATGGTCGGGCATGAGAACATAGCCGGGGCAGAAAAGGCCTTCGCGCGCGGCGGCGTGCAGGAGGAGTTCGCGGAAGTGAAGATGGAAACGGTCGTCCAGCCAGCCCGTCGCGCGGCGTTCGAGAGTGGTCGTCCAATGAACCACAGCGAACCCACGATAGAATTGAGGTCCAAGCCGCGGGAGATGATGCCATTCCGGTTGCGGCGTCAGCGTGGCAGGTTTCATGGTCGGAACGTAGCGGCTTTCGGGAGAAAGCCGCAAATTGAAATTCAATAAAACCTCATAGCGATTGTCCGATAAAGAGCCGACAATCGAGAGAAAGCCCGACGTCTAAAAAGTGGGAGAAAAGAATGCGGCGCTCTGCCGAGACGCCGCTACGCTGGCATAAGATTCGCGAAGTCTGACCGTATGCGCGTCGGGCGAGCCCATGAAACGGGCGTCAGACATCGCTGCGCATCGTAGCCCTGACGGGAAACGACTCAACCGGAAAGGACGGTTTTCCCAACTGGGAAAAAACGGTTTGAGCCTATTCAGGTCTGCCCTGCCTGTCAGCACCTCGTTGCTCTGTGTGAGGTGGGTCTCCGTTTCGTTCATGGAATCATTCCTCAAACAACGCTGTCGCGAACTGTTGGGAGTCGAACGGCTGCAAGTCGCCTATCAGCTCGCCGAGGCTGTAATGAGATGCAGGTTTCAATCCAGCGACGCAAGGTCCAGCTCGAATCCGGGCAGGACTTCGGAGCGGATTCTTCCCGCGTTCGTGGCGCAGGAGAGCAACTGGTAGGCGGCCGGTTTGAGGGTGAGGACTTCGAGGGAGCGGTTGGCCACATCTGCCAGCCAATATTCCTTTACGGCGAAGCGGGCATAGAGTTCGCGTTTATCGTAGCGGTCGCGGCGCAAGCTGCTGGCGGAAATGATTTCCACCAACAGGTCTGGCGGACCGATGATGCCACGGCGTTCGAGCAAACCGGCGTTGGCAGCCGAAACGAAAACGAGATCAGGCTGGACGACATTTTTTTCATCCAGGACCACATCAACCGGAGCGAAAAAAACCTCGCCAAGTTTGTTGGCCTCAACGTGCCGCTCGATCGCGAGGAAAATCCGGCGTGCTCAACGTTGATGGGAAAGTTCCGGTGCTGGAGACATGAGAGCCTTGCCGTTGATTATTTCAAAGCGGACGTCATCGCCAAGGCTCAAATATTCTTCATACGTCCAGACTTTCTCCGTATTTTCGAGAACTGCGTTCACGTCAGCAAAGTAGCCGAAATCGCGCGTGCGCGAAAGAGGATTTTCTATTCCTCAAACAACGCCGCGGCGAACTGTTTGGCGTCGAACGGCTGCAAATCGTCCGGTTGCTCGCCCACGCCGATGAATTTGAGCGGCAGGCCGAGTTCCTTCTGGATCGCCACGACCATGCCGCCTTTGCTCGTGCCGTCGAGCTTGGTGATGACGAGGCCGGTGAGGTTTACGGCCTTGTTGAATTCGCGCGCCTGGTTCAGCGCGTTCATGCCGGTCGAGCCGTCGAGCACGAGCAGAACTTCGTGCGGCGCGCCGGGAAGTTTCTTGTCCATCACGCGATGCAGCTTCTGCAATTCCTGCATCAGATTGTGTTTGGTGTGCAGCCGGCCGGCGGTATCGACGAGCAGATAGTCGGCCTTGCGCGCGAGCGCGGCGGTCACGGCGTCGTGCGCGATGGCCGCGGGGTCGGCGCCGTAGTCCCCCGCGATAACCGGCACGTTGAGTCGCTGGCCCCACAGTTTGAGCTGCTCAATCGCAGCGGCCCGAAAGGTGTCGCACGCGGCCAGCAACGCTGTCTGACCGCGCGCCTGGATCAAATGCGCGAGCTTGGCGCTGGTGGTGGTCTTGCCGGTGCCATTGACCCCGACGATGGAGACGACTGTGGGGCCGCCGGACGTTTTGCGCAGTTCGCCATGGTTCGAGGAGAGACTTGTCTCGACTCCACAGCGCCAGCCGGCTGTGGGTTTTCTGCAAACCGGCTTTGAGTTTCTGAAAAAGACTCATTCGTTAAACGGTCTAATCGTTGAATCGTTGAGACGTTGAACCGATTCAACGATTCAACGGTTTAACGCTTCAACGCTCTTTCGATTCGCCACTTTGCCCTTAAGTTTCTCGACATATTCATACGGCAGCTTGACGGTGCCGATGAGGGGTTTGCCTTTGCTCAGGCCGTGACAGTCCGAGCCGCCGGTGATGGCCAGGTTGAATTCCTTCGCCATGCGCACGTAGTGCTCGGAGGTCGAGGGAGTGTGTTTAGTGTGGAAACATTCCAGGCCATCGAGGCCGGCGCTCACCAGGTCCGGAATGATTTTGTCCGTGCGGTTCAAGCCGGGGTGCGCCATAACTGCGAGTCCACCCGCCTGATGGATCAACGCAATCGCATCGAGCGCGGAGATTTTGAACTTCGGCACCCACGCCGGCCGGTTCTTTTTCAGAAATCGTTCAAAGGCCTCGTCGAGGTTCGCGCAAAAACCACCCGTCACCAGAGCGCGGCCCACGTGCGGACGGCCGGGCGAGCGGCAGTTCGCGATGGCGAAAACCGCGTCGGCCTGGAGCGGAATGTTGTGCTGGTTCAGCCGGGCGACCATTTCATGGATGCGGTTCTGGCGGACTTTTTGGAAGTTTGCCATTTCCGCGAGCAGACGGGGATTTCGGGTATCGACAAAGTAACCGAGCAAATGCAATTCGTTGTCGTCGAACTCCGCGGTCAGTTCTGTGGCGGGGATGAACTCGAGGCCGGCCGGTTGGCAGGCGGCGCTCGTGCGGTCACACCCTTCCACCGTGTCGTGATCGGTCACCGCAATGGCGGCCAGTCCGAGTTGTCGGGCGCGCCCGGCCAGTTCTTCGGGTGTGTAAGTGCCGTCGGAAAAAATCGTGTGCAGATGGAGGTCAGCGAACATCGTTCAAACGCGGGATGCGGAATGCGGAATGCGGAATGGCTCGCGGGCTCCGTCCCTGCGGCGGGCGGCCGACTTGAAACTTGAAGCCTGAAACTGGAAACTCATTTGACAATGCGCGCCGGGCGCAGCAGTTCGCCTTTGATTTTGTCGAGGATGCCGTTGACGAACTTGCCGCTGTCCTGAGTGGAAAACTTTTTGGCGATATCGACGCCTTCGTTGATGCTGACGACGGGCGGGATGTCTTCGCGATGAAGCATTTCATAAATGGCGAGCCGGAGGACATTGCGGTCCACGGCGGCCATGCGATGCAGCTCCCAGTTCTTCGCATGCTTTTTGATGTGCTCGTCGATTTCGTTCCGATGTTCGATGACTCCCCGAATAAGCGGTTCGGCGAAGAGCCGCACGGCGGACTCCTCGGCGGTAGGCAGCGGCAACTCGATTTTCTCTCCCCAGGTGGCCGGGCCTTTTTCTTCCGCGAGCGCGGCGGTTTGTTGCGAGACCCAGAACTGGTCGAGCGCCGCCTCCAGATTATCCGGAGGATTCAAATCGTATTGAAACAGGAATTGAACGGCGCGTTCCCGCGCCTCGCGTCGAGTGCCCATACCAGGGAAAGGATGACGGAGGAAGGATGAAGGCGGAAGGAAAAACTGCGCTCAACTCAACCACGAATGCACACGAACGAACACAAATATACTCGGACGCTGGAGGTCCTCGTCACCCGACCGCAGGCGAATGGGATGACGCATCGGCCGATTGGTCCAGGCTGCAACTCTGCATGATTCGTGTGAATTCGTGCCGATTCGTGGTTCAAACTCAGTCGATCGACAGACCGGCCAGCGCCTTGCGGACGGCGGCGAGGACCTTTTTGTCCGGCGGAAAGAAGATCAAGCCCTTTTTGGCGACGGCCTGCTCGCCGACCAGCACGTTAAACTCTCCGAGGCTGCCTTCGACCAGTTCGGCCTTGACTCCGAGTTCGCGTTCCAACAGGGCCGCCACACGGACGGCTCGCGGTTTATACGAAGCTCAGGTCTTGCAGTAGCGAATGACGATGGTTTTCATTTCAACTCCGGCCGACGCGTCATTTTTTTCGACGCCGAATCAATACTTCGGCACGTTGTGATCAATTTCATCGGCCCAGGCGCTAATGCCGCCTTTGACGCTCTTTAGATATTTGAAGCCTTGTTCCCTCAAAAACTTCAGGGCCTTCATCGAGCGGACGCCGCTCTTGCAATGGATGAAATATTGCTGGTTCGCGTCCAGTTCAGTGAATCTTTGCGGCAGCGTGCTGAGCGGGAACAGCGGCACGCCATCAACGTGGGCAATCTCGTATTCGTCCGGCTCTCGCACGTCGATGACCTTGACGCTGAGCTTTGGCTCTTCGAGCGCCTTCTTCATGTCGTGCACGGAGACTTCGTCCGGGTTCTGCGCCGTCGTCTCCGGTTCGGGCGCGAGGCCGCAGAACATTTCGTAATCGATCAGCTTCGTGATCGTCGGGTGGTCGCCGCAGAGGGGGCATTGCGGGTCTTTGCGCAGATTCAACTCGCGGAACTTCATGTCGAGCGCGTTGAACAGGAGCAAACGGCTGATGAGCGAACTGCCTTTGCCCAGGGCGAGCTTCAAGATCTCCGTGGCCTGAATGCAGCCGATGATGCCGGGCAACACGCCGAGCACTCCGCCTTCGGCGCAACTGGGCACCATGCCGGGCGGGGGCGGTTCGGGATAAAGACAGCGATAACACGGCCCGCCCAGGTGCGGCGCGAAAACGCTGGCCTGGCCTTCAAAACGGAAAATGGAGCCGTAAACGTTCGGTTTTTTGAGCAGCACGCAGGCGTCGTTGGTCAGGTAACGCGTGGGGAAATTGTCCGTGCCGTCCACGACGATGTCGTATGGTTTGATGATCTCAAGCGCGTTTTCACTGGTGAGTCGTGCGTTGTGGAGGACGACTTCGACGCCGGGGTTGATGCCGTTGATGGTTTCCTTGGCCGACTGCGCTTTGGGCCGGCCGACGTCGGCGTCCGTGTGCAAAATCTGGCGCTGGAGATTGGAGAAATCCACGTTGTCGAAGTCAACGATGCCGAGCTTGCCGATGCCTGCGGCGGCGAGGTACATGGCGATGGGCGAGCCGAGTCCGCCCGCGCCGATGCACAGGACGCTGGTGGAGCAGATTTTCTTTTGGCCGGGCAAACCGACTTCGGGAAGAATCAGATGCCGCGAGTAACGGCGAACCTCTTCGTTGCTTAATTGCATAGATTAAACCAAGAGCAACGAGGCTACGTCCGGATGAAGAATAAAGCAAGTCGGCGGTAGAGGCAACCGGGTGATGGCGTTATGAAGAGCTCTCAATCCCAAACACCAGGCTCCAGAGAAATTCCACGCTCCAACCACCAGACGGCCCCGATCCCATTTTCGGAGCTTGAGAGTCGGGGGTCCTTTGGGGTTCGGCCTTGGAGTTCGGAGCATCCGGTCGAACCAGGGTATGAAACTTCCCGATCCCCAAATCGCTGCCGCAAAATTAGAGAAGATTTCCTGACTTCGGCCGACTTTGGCCGGAAAAGATTGTGGTTGAGACCGGGGTCCTGAAAAAGTAACTTGCTGCCGCGTCAGTCGCTGCCTCATGAAGCTTGATTCAGGTTTCGGGTTGGACAATGCCGGGTGGCCCGCCTTCCTGGTGGACGATTCGGGCATTGTTCGTCACGCCAATCAGGCGGCGGTGAACACCTTTGGCACCGTGATGGAGGGTGAACCGTCTTTGTCCGCCTCGGTCTGGTCGCCGAAAACCGACATGACCCCGGAAGAGTTCCTGGCGAAGTCGGAGCGGTCTTCGGCGCCAATGACGCTGTTGGAGTTCCGCGTGAAAGGCGGTGCGACGACGCAATTCAACACTTACGTCTGTTCTCTGTTTCGCGATGGGCAGAAATTCTTTTTGTTTCAACTGTTTTACGCCAGCGCGCCGCGCGTTATCGAGCCGGGCCCGGCTTTCGAGTCGGAAGAGGAGGGCCAAAGTAAGTTTAAAAGTGGGGACACGGATTTGCAGACCGGCGCGTTTTCGTTCGAGGCCAGCGCGGCCCAGAAACAGAAACTCGATTGCGCGCTGCAACTGGCCCGCACGGTCGCGCTGGATTTCAACAACGCGCTCACCAGCGTGCTGGGCCACACCTCGCTCGTCTTGAGCAAAATGGAGCCGAGCAATCCCTGGCGCAATTCACTCATGGAGGTGGAAAAGGCGGCGCAGAAAGCGGCGGAAACCGCGCAAGACCTGGCCGCCTTCAGCCGGCAGGAAAAGGACCCCCACGCCCAGACCCCCGGCAATCTGAATAACATCCTCCGGCGCGCCGTGGAGCTGTTCCAGAAGCCAGGCTCGGCCAACATTCTTTGGACGCTGCAACTGGAAAAGCAACTGTTCACAGTGAATTTCGACGAGGCAAAGATGCAACAGGGCTTCATGAAGGTTTTGGAAAACGCCGTGGAAGCGGTGGGAAAAGAAGGACGCATCACGCTTCGCACACACAATCAGAGCCTCAATGAACCGGTCAAAAGCCCCGCCGTCCAACTGCCGGCCGGCCACTACGTCTGTGTTGAGTTCGACGACAGCGGATGCGGTATTCCGCAGGAGGTTTTGCCGCGCATTTTCGAGCCGTTCTTTACGACGAAGCCGAACCCGCCGCATCGCGGCCTCGGCCTGGCGTGGGTCTATGGCATCGTGACCAACCACGGCGGCACGGTGGCCGTCACCAGCCCGCCGGGCCAGGGCACAACCGTGCGCATCTTTCTGCCAGCTCAGAAAAAAATCGTCCGCGATGAAGGCACGAAGATCGAGGATCTGCGCGGCAGTCAGACCATTTTGATCGTGGACGACGAGGAGACGCTATTGACGCTCGGGCAAACTGTGTTGTCGGCGTTCGGCTACAAGGTTCTGACCGCCAACAGCGGCATGCGCGCGCTGGAACTGTTCCGGCAGGCGCCGTCGAATATTGAGCTGGTCATCACCGACCTCGTCATGCCGGGCATGAGCGGGCGAGAACTGAGCGATCACATCCGTCGCCTGGCACCGGCTGTGCCGATTCTCAGCACCAGCGGTTACGTGCGCCCCTCATCCAATGACGAAGAGGACGAGTATTATTTGCGCAAGCCCTATACCACCCAGGACCTGCTGCGCAAAGTCAAACAAGTGCTTGCTCTGGCGGGGGCGTCCTAAGTTGACGCCTTGGCGCTTTTCGATTTCAATTCGCGCATGCAAATCGAGAGTTTGAAGGTCTTTTGTGACCTGTCGGAGACGGAGAGTTTCACCAAGGCGGCGCAAATCAACCACGTCACACAGTCGGCGGTCAGCCAGCAGATCAGTTCGCTCGAACGGCAATTCAGATCGCTGCTCATCGAGCGCAGCAAGAAAAAGTTCCGCCTGACGCGCGAGGGCCAGGTGCTTTACGAATACAGCAAGCAAATCATCCAGGTCTATGACGCGCTGCACAGCCGGTTGCAGGAAATCAAGGACATCATCTCCGGCACCATTCGCGTGGCCACCATTTACAGCATCGGGCTGCACGATCTGCCGCCGTACATGAAAAAATTTCTCAAGGCTTATCCGACCGTCCATGTGCACGTCGAGTACCGGCGCGCCAACCAGGTGTACGAAGACGTGCTCGGCAACCTCGTGGACCTCGGGCTCGTTGCGTTTCCGAACAGGGACAACAAGCTTGAGATCGTACCGTTGCGCCGGGACAACATGGTGCTGATCTGCCACCCGCAACATCCGCTGGCAAAGTACAAAACCACCAAACTCAGCGCGATCATCGGCCAGAAGTTCATCGCCTTCGAGCCGGACATCCCGACGCGCAAAGCGATCGACAGAGTTCTCAAAGACCACAACGTGACGGTGCAGCCGGTGATGGAGTTCGACAATATCGAGACTGTGAAACGGGCGGTGGAAATCGACGCAGGCATCGCCATCGTGCCGCAAGGCACGATCATGCAGGAGGTTGCCAAGCAGACGCTCGCCGCGGTGCAGTTCGAAGACGCTCAATTCTTCCGACAACTGGCGGCGGTTTACAAAAAGAACAAGGTGCTCTCGCCGGCGATGAAACAGTTCGTGACGATCCTGAAGGAGTCGCAATAGCGCGGCGCTATTCCAGGGTGAGTTGCCCGTTCTCCTGCGGGCGCGGCCCAAGCTTGTTCCGAATGATGATGCGAGCACAGGTGTTCCAACGCAACAAAGCGTCATCGTTCCCGGTCGGCCGAAGCTTTTCCGCCTTTTCAAAGCAGGTCATCGCTTCCCGGAAAAGTTCGTAAGCGTTGAAGCTGGCGCCCGGTCCGCCCTGGTGCAACTGCGCCTTTGCCTTGCGCTCATAAATGATGCCGGCGTAGTAGGTCCGTTCGTATTCGCTCCGCAGCCGCGGCAGCAACTCCAGCGCTTGAGTGTCGCTGACACCATAGGCTTTGCTGAACCGGTCGGTCAGCGCCAGCAGCAGGATGATCAGCGCCTGTTGATTTTCCGGGTCGGTTCGCAACACGTCCAGGCAGATGCTCTCCGCTTCCGCCGGTTCGTTGAGCAATCGGTAACGCGTCGCCTTGTCCAGCGCCGCCGGAATCGCCTCTCGGGAAAGTGGCTTGATCTCACACATGGCCAAGTAATCACGAATGACGAATGACGAATGACGAATGAATGACGAAGCCAGAATGACGAAGCCACCGGCCCGCGCGGGATTCGGGTTTCGTCATTTGGATTTCCTTTGTCATTCGGGTTTCGGATTCAGTCATGCTTCAGGTTTTGGGTCGAAACAGTTTAACCCATCTGCCGAGCGGGTCATAAAAATTGTCCACGACGCGTTCCTTCAGCGGAATGATCGCGTTGTCGGTGATCGTGATACCTTCCGGGCAGACTTTCGTGCAGCACTTGGTGATGTTGCAGTAGCCGATGCCGTGGGCTTGCTTCAATTCCTCTGTGCGGTCTTCGATGTCGAGCGGGTGCATTTCCAGCGCGGCGACTTGGACGAAAAATCGCGGACCGATGAATTCGTCGTGCAGCTTGTGCTCGCGCAACACGTGACAGACGTTCTGGCAGAGGAAGCATTCGATGCACTTGCGGAACTCCTGCACGCGGTCCACGTCGGACTGCGCCATGCGCCAGGTGCCGTCCGGCGTATCAGGCGGGCGCGGTTTAAACGGCTTGATCTTCTTTTTGGCGTGAAAGTTCCACGAAACGTCGGTGACCAGGTCTTTGACGTGCGGGAACGCCTTCATCGGCTCGATGGTCACCGGTTTGTCCAGCGGAAGATCGTTCAGCCGCGTCATGCACATGAGGCGCGGCAGGCCGTTGACTTCGGCCGAGCAAGAGCCGCATTTGCCGGCCTTGCAATTCCAGCGGCAGGCGAGGTCGTTCGCCTGTTTCGCCTGGATCTGGTGCACGGCGTCGAGCACCACCATCCCTTCGGAGACTTCGGTCGAGTAGTCCACGAACTTTCCGCCCTTGGCGTCGCCGCGCCAAATCTTAAACGTCGCTGTTTTCATTCTGCGCTTGTAGCAGCCGAGGTCACGAGGCTCTCTGCTCCCTCAACCGGGAAGGAAATCAGAGCCTCGTTACCTCGGCTGCTACGTGTTAAAGCCCGCTTCATTTCATCTCCTCAATGATTTGTTTGAGTTCGGCAGGCATTTCCGACAACGGCT
>QHNT01000033.1 GCA_003218515.1 Verrucomicrobiota bacterium
CGTCCGACGACCGGGAACTCGCGCGCCCAGGTGAATTTGGTGTAGTAGGGATCGATTTTAAACCGGGCCGGCGGGGGGATGACGTTGGGAAGTTTTTGCAGCCAGGTGTAACGCCAATCCTGTTGAGGACTCAGGTTGAAAGCGCTCCTGACCAGTTCGTAACTCTCAGGATCGTAAACCTTGAGCTGCTCGCGCGTTCCGATGGGGCCGTGGTTCCAGTTGTTGACGCGGTTGCAATCGAAGTAGGACTGGCATATCTCCGCCCAGAACTCGCCGGGGTTGAAGCCGGCGTAAGTGTTCTTCCACAGACCTTTCTCAATGGCTTTTCGATAGACGGCGTTCCTGCGTTCAGGCCAGGTCGGATCAATCGAGCGCAGTGTGCCGTCGATGGTATGACAGAATTCGTGGACGCCGATGCTCTCGTCGTCGTAGCGATCGATGGCGAGGCTGAGGAGGTTTTCCTCGCCGAAACTGGTGGGCTTGCCGCCGGTGCCGCGTACCCGCTCGTTTTGATAGGCCGGGTTGGGATGGTTTCGATACTCGGGCATGTCGGTATAGACCTGGTCCTTGCCGATGATGATGAGATACATTTTGTTTTTGACCATCGCCTCGATGATATCGGGCCGGCCCGCCAGCAAATGCGTGACGATGGAGTAGGTGCGCTGCAACGCCAGATCCGCCACCTCGGCCGACGCCGCGACCGGCATGCCCTTCACGTCGATGTATTTTTTGTAGAACCGGCGGGCTGCGTCCCGGTCCTTGTCGCGGACAAGATCGAAGAATGAGTCAGGCGGCGCGGTTACGGGCGGATATTCCGTGTTCGCGGTGGTTTGCGCACGCGCAACGCCGGTCAATACCAGGCCGGCGAACGCGACGGTCACCAGGACTCGTTCAGTCGTTTTCTTGGACACAGCCCGCGGACGCCATTCTTGGCGCACATGGGCCATGAACGGCGGGGCGAGACTCCCGTCGAGCCCTGATCTCCCGACCACAGAAATCAGGGCTCGACGGGAGTCTCGCCCCACCGGGTTCACCATAGGGGCTGGAGTAGGAGTGGTCGCGTATCATGCTCCTTTACTCGGTTCCAGAATCCCTTTGTTCGGTAGAAGGCGCATTCCGGTCCGGCGGTTCTTTGCCCAGGAGATGGCGCGCGAAGAAATCCTGCATCCGTCGTTGGCCGTAGGCGCCTCCCATGCCGTGACCACCTCCCGGAATCACGAGCAGATCGAAATCCTTGCCGGCTTTGATGAGTGCATCAACAAAACGGTAGGTCGATTCCGGCGGAACGTTGTTGTCCATTTCGCCGACGATCAGGAACAGCTTGCCGCGGAGACGGTGGGCATTGTCGATGTTCGAGCACTCTGAATACTGCGGGCCAACTGGATAACCCATCCACTGCTCGTTCCACGACGCTTTGTCCATCCGATTGTCGTGGCAACCGCAAGAGGCGACGGCGACCTTGTAAAACTCCGGATGAAACAGGACCGCGGCGGCGGCGTTTTGTCCGCCGGCGGAATTTCCGTAAACGCCCACGCGTGCGAGGTCCAGGTAAGAATATTTCTCCGCGGCAGCTTTCATCCAGAGAATGCGATCCTCGAAACCCGCGTCCTTGAGGTTGTACCAGCAGACATCGTGAAACGCCTTCGACCGGTTCGCCGTGCCCATGCCGTCGATCTTCACCACGACGAAGCCGAGTCTGGTGAGCGATTCGTAGCGTGAAGTGGAACTGAACGTTTTCGGCACGTAGGAACCTTGCGGTCCTGCGTAAATGTCCTCGATGATCGGATACTTCCGGTTCGGATCGGAGGCGCGCGGCCGGGAAATGATGCCCCAGATGTCGGTCTTGCCATCGCGACCTTTTGCCACGAAGACCTCCGGCGGTTCCCAGCCGCCGGACTTGAGATCCGTGATGTCGGCCTCCTCGAGTTTGCAGACGAGCTTGCCGTCGGCGGCCCCACGCAGCTCGTTCACCGGCGCCTTATCCACGCGCGAGCAGGTGTCGATGAGGTATTTCCGGTCCGGCGAATATTGGACCGTGTGGTTCCCGTTACCTGCCGTCAACCACACCAGACGGGTGCCATCGAAATTTACGCGGCCGTAGTGCATCAGATACGGATCCTGATCGGGATAAACACCGCTCGTGCGAAACCATACCACCCGGTTCGTCTCGTCAATGAGGTCGATGCCGCGCACGATCCACTCGCCGGCGGTGATGGGGTTCTTGAGTTTGCCGGTGTTCGCATCAATGAGGTAGAGATGCCGCCATCCGTTGCTTTCCGACGCGTAGATGATTTCATCGGTCTGTTCCAGCCAGTTTACCAGGTTCAGGTTCAGATTTTCCGTGTGGGCGGTCCAGATGAAGGTCTTGCTCCGTTCGTCGATGATGTTGCGGACCGCGCCGATATGGGAATCGACCTCAATCACGCGGAAACGCTGGTGACCGCGGTCAGCCTGCTGATAGGTGAACCGGCGCCCGTCTTTCTTCCAATGCAGGCGCGGCGCGAGCCACTCATGTTCGAAACGGTCCACGACCGGCTTGATCTGCTTTTGATTGGCCACGTCAAAAAGATTCAGTTCGTAAGTCGTGAACTTGTCGCCAGGCAGCGCGTAAGGGCGGGTCTGGAGTTTGGCGCGATCACCGCCCGGAGGTGAGGACTGAATCAGGTAAACCTCCTTGCGTTCGCCCGGCTCGATGCGGAAGGCGACCAGCGTCCTCGAGTCCGGCGCCCACGACGGCCTTCCATAAGCGAGTCCCTCCTTGCCATCCGTGCTTAATTGAATTTCCTTTTCATTGTCGCGAGACTTGACGAAGAGGTTGTGCTCTTTGACGAGCGCGGTCCACTTCCCGTCCGGCGAGCGATCAGAAGATCGGTCGGAGTCGTCGCGTTGGCCGCGACCCTGTCCGCGCCCCGCCGCCGTGCTGGTATCACCGGCTGTTTCGCCAGACGAAGCCGCGGAGGCCTTCGCGTCGGATTTTGCGCATTCATAAGAAGTCAGGTCGCATTTCCAGATCACTTCGCCCACGCTGAAGCGAATCGCCTTCGAATCTTCGATGAACTCGATGCTGTCAAAGGGCAGTGTCTCCGCGCGATATTCAGCACCCGCAACCCTGGAGAGCACGGCGGCAAGTTTGGCGTGGTCGAACGCCGCCTCTCGAGTGCCGTGTTCGGCATCGACGAGGATGAACTCCTTCGCTCCGTCGCGCAGGTCGTTGCGATACCAGAAACGCGTGTTGTTGGCGAACCAGTGCGGTGTGATGCGGTCGTTAAACACGCGCCTGGGACCTTCGTCGCGCCGTTGCGCGGCTTGAGGAGATTCCTGTGGTGAGTCGTGCGACGACGGATTCTCTTGCCGTTCGCTGACGAGGGATGCATGTGCCAATAACCACTGAAACTCGTCGGCTCGCGGCGGAATGGTCGTGAAGAACACAAACAACGCGACGACCTCGCCTAAGAGCTTGCGCAACCAGCTTTTCAATCTGCCAGAACGCAAGTCCAATTCCTCGAACAGAATTATTCTCATGGGACCGGATACTCCTCAACAATTCGTCCATTCCGACTCGCCCGCCACGCTTTATCCAGCTTCCACGAAGCGTCCTTGGATTCTCGAACTACTATGTAGTGGTATATGGAGTGATCACTGTTCTTGTTGACAACGAGCGTCTTGGAGAACGGATATGGCTCAAAATCACCAATTACCTTCTGCAGATCAGATATGTACGTCTGAAACAAAATTTTTCCATGCTCGCCTCTTGACCAGCCGGGCAGTCGGTTTTTGTCCTTGAGACTCTTTAAGAATTGGACGGCTTCCGTCCAAAGGCGCCCTCCGGGCTGTTGTTTGATATACGTTTCAGCCCGGGCTTCATTGATTCGAGAAATAGAACCGACATCCAAGCCGACGGGGGGCTGGCCGTTTACGTATCCGAGTGACTCTTCCAGCTTGAGGATATCACCGGCAGCGGGCGTGAAGAACGGTGTCTTTCGGAATTCACTCCAGAGTTCTTTCAGGCTCTTGCCACTGGCTTTGACAAAAAACGCATCAGAATAGGTGACCGATCGTAGTTCTTTGTTAAGTTGACGAACTACATTCGAACCGTACGTCGTATCCACGTACAGCAAGAGTGCCCCCGCGCAGGTGTATCCATCGGTGTAATGCGGATATAAGGCGGAACATTGCGGACAACTCCAGCCGTTGGTGTAACCGAGCTTGAAGCGCAGATAATCAGCAATTCCCTCTGTCCAGTAGGGTGGCACTTTAGGCCAATCATAGTGTTGGGCCACATGTGCTATCTCATGGACCAATTGCACATCGAGAAGGTTGGGGTTTCGCTGGAGCAAATCAGCCGCGAGGTAAATCTTCTTACCCATTGCATAGGCTCCGCATTCGTATCCCGCGAAATTGCGGAATTCTACATGCTCCTTGAAAACGATGTCGAACTGCTGGGGTAACTTTGAAGTGTTATCCGCGAGGAGCGTGAGAATCTTCGGATAGACTTCGTTGCCGATCCGGCGGGCTCGCTCCGCCAATTCCTGCATCTCCGGCGCCTCGCTGTAATCCACCCTGCGGACGAACGCACTGGCTGCCTCGGGGCTGCCAATCAAAACCGTCGCCCCTTTCTGCGTCGGCGAGGAGACGCAGGCGCTCAACCAGCCGGCGAAGACAAACGACGCGATTGCGGCGCATCGGCGAAGCCTGTCTTTCATATTGTTTGCGTCTTGTCTTATCCGCGCAAACGACAGCGTCAAGAGTTCTCCATTACTGGTGCGGCTGGCACAAATACTCCAGCAACGCCTTCAAATCTTCGGCCGGCAGCGCCTCGAAGCCGGTGGGCATGATGGAGAGTTGTGAACCGTCCATCGTCGCAATGTCTTTGCGCCGGATGACGTGTTTCTGGGCCGTGGTGTCCAGAATTTCCACGGTCGTTTGCGTTTCCGTTTCAAGCCGGCCGGAGAAGGTTTCGCCGCCTTTGGTGGTGACGTTCCAGAGACGGAAGTTCGCTTCGACGGAGCGGTTCGGGTCAAGGATGTCCGTGAGAATCTCGGCCCGGTCGCGCGCGGCAATGCCGGTCAGGTCAGGACCGACCTTTCCACCTTCGCCATTGAAGGCGTGGCAAACGGCGCAACTCGCGGTAAAAACCTCCTTCCCGCGCGCGGCGTCTCCCTTTTCTTTCGCCAGGGGCAGCAGCTTCTTTACGATCTCCTCGCGGTCGGCGGAGACCGCATTTCCAACGGCCGAAAGCCTCTCTGCGCGCCGCGCAATCATCGGGTTCGGACTTTGTTTCAACTGGGACCACTGGTCCGCCGCCAGGTCTGTCCGCATGATGACCCCTTTCTCGACCGCGTCGAGCAAGCTGCGCGTCCACTCCGGCCGGCGCATCAAAGCGGCGACGGCGTTGCGGCGCGTGCCGGGCGTGAATTGATTCCAGGTTGCGATGGCTGCCTGGCTCGCATCCGGACTGCGGCTCTCGGTGAGCGCGTTGATGAATCCGGTCGCCAGAGCGGGCGGAGTCAGCGGCGTAACCTGTTTGAGCACGAGTTCGATGGTTTCCATCTTGGCGTCGAGACCGATGAGGCGCCTGGCGGCGGTCACGCGCTGCTCATCACTCGCCGCCGAGTCGGTCACCTGCTTTTTCAACGTTTCGATGATGACGGGGAAATTGGCTCCGAACAGTTCCGTTTGACCCCAGCGCTGCGCCAGGGCGAGCAAACGGTCGCGCGCCGATTCAGGCATCGATTCCATCAGGTCCGCGAGCGTTTTCTTGTCCCTCGCTCCGAGAGTCGGTGCTTTCTCTTGCGGCCAGCCCGACACCAGCCCGTCGAGAACAGGAACAGCCAGCTCCGTCGAAGCGCCCTTCAGCGCCGCCAGCGTCGGCACGATGCTGTCCACCGGACCGCGCTGCGCGTAATGCGTGGTGACGAGGCGTACGACGCGGCCCACTTCGCCGGCCAGTTGTGAGCCGGGCGCGGGTTTGAGTTCGATATCGTCAAACCAGGCTGTTCCCGTGGCGCGACCCCAGCCGCCGAACAGACAGTTAATCGTGACCTCGGTCATCTGGCCGGAGTTGAAGTTGAGTTGTACTTGCGTCCAGTCGTTGTCGCCGGCGATGGCCTTGGTGCCGCCCCGCACCGGGTCCTGCATCTCATGGACGTTCAGCATTGCGCCTCGCGCGCCGCCGATCTTTTGCGCGCCTGCTGTTTTGATCCAACCGGTGAGCAGGTAGTCGGTTCGCGGTCTGACCGGGACTTGCGCGGACCAGCTCACGTCACCGCCCTGCTCGGAGGAGATTTTCACACTGCGATTGCCGCTGTGCCCGATGTCAGCGACCGAAAATTCGCCGCGGCCGCTGTGCGTTACCGTCCGCCAGCCGGTCGGTTTGCCATCGCGCTGCTCCTCGAATGACGCATTTGGAAGGAGGTTCTGCAGCGAATCCGCCGCCGGTCCAACCGCCGTGGGCTTGTAACCGGCCAGGACCGTCCGGAGAAAGCCGGCGTCATTCCGCGCCGCAGCGGCGGTCGCCGCGTCGGGAATCCAGTGGTCTTCTGAATTGCGCGGCTGCTGTATCATCGCGAATATGGCCTCGGCCACGGCGTCGGACACGGGCATTTCCGAACAAGCCAACAACGCGGCGATGCGCACTTGCGGTTCGGGATCATTGAGCAGTTTGCCGGCGAGAAGCGCCTTCAGCGAAGCCGCATTTCGCGGCACAGAGCGCGTGAATCGCAGCCGGGTTCAGACCGATTTCGTCCACGCTCGTGTCGCGCAGGAACTGGCACAACGCCGGCACCACGTCCTTCTGCCCGCGCGTGACGAGCAACCGTTGCGCGGTCATTCGCCAAAACAGGTTGTCGTTCTTCAACGCGGCGACGAGCTGTTGCGGCGTGGCGTTGCGCAGGTTGATCAGCCCCTTCACCCCGGCCCTCTCCCCCGATGGGGGAGAGGGTGATCGAAGGGCGGGAGAGGTGGACACTGATGCCCCAGCCGAAGCCCGCGCTCCGTTGTAAGCGATGCGATAGATGCGACCGTGGACCTTGTCGCGCAACGGTGTGTCGTAAGCCGCGCCTTTGCCGGTGCGGAAACCGCGCGGGGTCGGGTTGTGCTGGATCACGTAGTTATACCAGTCGCTCACCCAGAGGGCGCCGTCGGGGCCCACTTCCGCGCAAACCGGCGCGGTCCACTCGTCGTCGCTGGCGATGAAGTTGCGCCCGTTGTGCGCGATAAAATCCGCGCCGCGCGGTTCGATATGGAATTTGCCGAGGAGGTGGCCGGTGGGCTCTGCGACGAACTGCACGCGGTTCCAGTATTCCGGCGGGAAATCCCTCGCCGTATAAACCGCGCTGCCCGCTCCCGCGGTGTAACGCCCGTGATAATCCACCTGCCGGACCTTGTCGGTGATCGGATAAAAGCGCTGGCTGTCCACGATGGTCGCCAGCACGCTCCCCGACCAGCCATTGACCGCTTCGTAATAGCGATTGGGGATCGGCATATACATGCTCGCGTTGCCGTTCGCCGTGGAGCCGAAGATGATATTGTCCTCGGTGATGCCAAGTCCCCAGGTGTTGTTGTTGCTGGAACGAACAAACTCCAACTGCGAGCCGTCGGGCCGGAAACGGAAGATGCCCTGCCCGAACCGGATGTCCTTGCCGCCGACGGTGCCGCGGAAACCCGAGTAGCCCACCGTGCCCCAGATCCAGTTGTCAAAACCGTAGCGCAAGTTGCTCGCCGTCGCGTGCGTGTCGCCCATGCCCCAGCCTGAAAAAAGCAGGCGACGTTCGTCCGCCTTGTCATCGCCGTTGGTGTCCTTGAGAAACTCTGTTCTTCCGGAGTGAATGACGATGACACCGCCGTTCGCGAAAACAAATCCGGTCGGGATGCTCAATTTGTCGGCGAAAACGGTGAATTTGTCGGCGCGCCCGTCGCCGTCGGTGTCCTCGCAAATCTTGAGCCGGTCGTGCCCCTCGCCGGCCGGCTGAAGGTTGTTCGGATAATCTACCGTCTCGGCGACCCAGAGGCGTCCGCGTTCATCCCAGGCGAGCCAGATGGCTTTCACGATGTCCGGCTCAGACGCAAAGAGGCTCACCTTGAAGTCGGGAAACGCGACCAGATGTTTCATCGACTCGGCCGGTTCGAGCTGCTTTTGCATGGTGCGGATCGGTTCGCCCTGCGTGCCCCAACGGGCGTCCGGCGTGTAGTTGGGCAACGGCGCCGGCGCTTCGACGTATTCAAACGGTTTCAGCCCGGCCCGCGGTTTGAGTTGCGTGGGGGAGTGTTCGGAAGCCCAGCGAATGCCGTTCTCCACCAGCGCGAGGAAACCCGCATTCGACCAGGTGCGTTCGTCATGGCCCCAGGCCGTGTAGAACACACGCCCCTGCCCGGACTCGCGCACCCAGGTGTAAGGCTCCGCGCCCTGATCGTCGCGACGCTCCGCCAGCACAACACGGTTGGTGTTGTGCCGGGTGTGAACGTAGGTTTCGTCCCAGCTCTCGATCGGCGAGAGCCCCTTCATCACCGGATGGTCTCCCTTGACGATGGTCTCCTGAAACACGCCCGTCCCATGAGTCTTAAACTGCCCGCCGACCAGTTCGATGTATTTCGGCGAATTCAGAAAACAATATGAAGCACAGTGCAGAGGAACGAACCCACCGCCGTGCGCGACGAAATCCAGCAGGGCTTGCTCCTGGTCCGGCGAAATCCTCGTCCAGTTCGCGTAGATCGTCAGACAATCGTACCCGGTGAGTTTGGCGGGATTGAGATCGTCCAGGGACTCGGTGTAGTCGAGCTCGATTCGGTGGCGGCGCAACAGCGGCTCAATCTGCTTGAAGCGATCCGCGGGCCGGTGATGGCCGTTGTCGCCGAGGAACAGGATGCGCAGCCCAATCGTTTCTTCAGCAGCGGCGACTGCGGCGAAATGGGCGGCAAAGAGACAGGCGCAGACGACGGCTACGCTACGAAACAGAGGCAACACTTTCATTTGACTCGTGGTTGATTTGTAACAGTTCACCGGCCTTAAGCCAAGCGTGTCGGACGCATCTCCGGGCGCTTGATCAGGGTCTTTTCTTTTGCGACCGTGAATTGTTGGAGTTCATGCTTTAGCATGTTAGCTGCCCGGAACAGCCTGAAGGCTGAACTCCAACATGTTCGCCGGACAGACCAAAAGACCCCGGGTGCTTGCTCGCCTCGGAAGGCATGGTGCGACGCGCATCGCTCAGAAGTGGTCACAAGAGTCAATTTCTTCGGAGCGCGGCAATTGGGGCCATGAGCTTCCACGTATTTTTCTTGTGATTTTTCCCGCCGCCAGAACCAAAGTGTATCTTCGATAGGTCGAAGTGCATTCCCTGCATGGAACAGGCGGGGACGATGCTCTCTCATTACAGAACCGCGCACGGTAAGTCAGATGGACCCCACAGCGTTGTGAAAACGCCGCTCAAAGTTGCATTGCTGGTCGAAACCTCGAACACTTACGCCCGCGGACTGCTCCGCGGCATTGTGTCTTATATCCGCGAACACCGCCCCTGGTCGCTCTACCTGTCCGAACACAATCGGGGCGACCGCCCGCCGGGTTGGCTGGCGCGATGGAACGGCCATGGCATCATCGCCCGGGTCGAAAACCTCTCCATTGCCGAGGCGTTGCGTCAGCTCAGCGTGCCGATTGTGGACGTCAGCGCCGCCCGGCTGATTCCTTCGCTTCCCTGGTTCGAGACCGACGACGGCGCGATCGCCCACCTCGCCGCGGATCACTTGCTGGAACGCGGCTTCAGATATCTCGCTTACGCGGGAGACGGGCAATTCAACTGGTCAAACTGGCGGTGCGAACACTTTCAAAACTGCGCCCGCGCAGCCGGCCGGCAATGTTTCATTTATCGTCCGACCAAAGGCTTCGCGCTCGACGACGAGGAGCTGGTGGACGATCTGGCAAAGTGGATTGGCCAATTGCCCAAGCCCGTCGGCGTCATGGCCTGCTACGATTTCCGCGCCCAACAGGTGTTGGACGCCTGCCGGCGCATCGGCGTCGCGGTGCCGGACGAAGCCGCGGTCATCGGCGTGGACAACGACGACCTGCTCTGCGAACTCTCGCATCCGCCGCTGTCCAGCGTCATTCCGAACACGCACCGCACCGGATACGAAGCGGCGAAATTGCTCGACGAAATGATGTCGGGCAAAAAGGTGAAGGGCGAAACGCACCTCATCCCGCCCCTGGGCATCGCGACACGCCAGTCCACTGACGTGCTGGCCATGGACGACCGCAACGTGGCCCGGGCGGTTCACTTTATCCGCCAGCACGCCTGCGATGGCATTAAAGTGAGGGACGTGTTGAAGGCCGTGCCGCACTCGCGCACGCTGCTGGAGGGGCGTTTCAAGAAGTTGCTGGGGCGAACGCCGCACGAGGAAATCCTTCGGGTCAGACTCAACCGCGTCAAGCAACTGCTGGTCGAAACCGACCTGCCTTTGGAACAGATCGCCGAGCGGGCCGGTTTCCCCCACGTTGAATACCTGAGCGTCGCGTTCCGGCGCGAGGTCGGCATGCCGCCGAGCCGGTTCCGCGCCCAGAACCGCCCCTGAACCCGGCATGATACAATCCGCAAAAAGCTAAACAAAAATACGTGAAATCTCATTGCGACGCTCTGCCGTGCAGTTCATCTTGATGTCAACATGCCCTGCCGTGATATTGCCCTGCCGTGATATGAATCAGAAGAATGTGTCTGATCGGAAGAACGTGTCTGATCGGATCGGAGAGTTCCGAAGGCGCGCCCGCGCATTCACTCTCATTGAGCTGCTGGTCGTCATCGCGATCATTGCGATTCTCGCTGCCTTGTTGTTGCCTGCCCTGGCGAAGGCAAAAACAACTGCCATCCGGATAAAGTGCGCCAGCAACATCAAACAATTGGGACTCGCCATCCGGATGTATTCGGACGATAACCGGGATCGGTTCCCGGATTGTTCAGGTGCGGTTTGGCCCTGGGACCTGCCCGCCAAGGCGGCCAACGCCTTTGTCATTAACGGCGGAAAACGAAGCATCCTCTACTGTCCCGCCTTCTGGAAGCAGAACGACGACGAGTTGTGGAGATTTACCACCGGACAATCAGGTGAAGTCGCCACCGACAACGCTCAAGGTTACCGCGTGGTTGGCTATGCTTTTGCGTTTGGGCCGCCGCCGCGTCCGCCCCAGATGAGCGGACCCGGTCGCCTTCTCGCAACGAACATCACTGAGTCGTTGAACCCGAGAGCTTGGCTGATGCCTGATGGCACATCGATCAATCCGGGCGCTTCCGAGCGTGTGATCGCTGCTGATGGAACTCTTTCTAATACCCAACTTCGGAACACTTCGCCCGGTGGCAGGAATTTCACTCACGTTTATGGTGGATGGGGTGGTGGCACCAAGCCTCATTCGACAGCTCATTTGGCGAGCAGCCGGCTGCCTGCTGGAGGCAATTTGCTGTTTCTGGACAGCCACGTGGAATGGCGAAAGTTCCAGGACATGCGCGTCCGAACCGATGGCAGCGTCCCTCATTTCTGGTGGTAACCCGAACTGGAACGAGGCATGGCAAAAGGAATCCGAACCGCCGCTCAAGCCAGGATGGAGAGGAGGTAGCGCAGTTCGTCGGCCACCTGCGCCGGGTCCTCGAGGGTCTGCGCGATTTCCTGTTTCGCAAGCGCGCGAAACTCTCTGCGCAACCGGTGAATCGCCACCTTCACCGCGCCCTCGCTCATGCCGAGTAGCCTGGAGTCGTCGGCTTGCGACCGGTCCTCCGCGTCTCCGGTCAGCCACCCTTTCAGGACTTCGAACTGCCGCGACTTTCCAGCCTGCTCGTGCTCTGAGGCGAGCGTCTTCAACGCCCGATCCAGAATGGTCAGTGCCCACTGGCGGTCAAATTCCTTCTCGAGCCGTGGCGTTTGCGGATCGGGCGGGTCGGTGCCAGGCGAGGTGTCGGTTTCCGCCTTCAATGGAATGTGCGCGTGCTGCCCGCCGCGCCGGGCGGTCAATTCGCGGTCGCGCACGTCGGCGAGAAAATGTTTAACCGCGCCGAGCAAAAAGGAGCGAAAACGGCCGCGCTGCGGGTCCACGCCCGCGACGCCTTTTCCGCCCAACAGCCGCGAAAAGAAATCGTGCGTCAGATCACGCGCGCGGTCGTCGTCCCCCGTCCAGCTCCGGATGAAAGCGAGCACCGGCCGGTAGTACGCCTCGCACAACTCGCTGAGCGCCGCGCGCGCGTCCGGCGACTCGCCGCGCGCCGCCAGCACACGCGTCCATTGCGTGGTGGCGAAGACTGCGGGACGCGACGTGTCGTTGGACGAACTCATGATGATTGTCCGCAGGCGAGCATGGAGGCAACGGACCGTTGTTCGAGTCTCGGCCGCCTATCGCGCCGGCAACACATTTTTGATCGGACCTTTCCGTGCCAGTCCGAATTCAGGCAACACGTCAGGCCGATTGAGCACCCAAAGCCCGGCGATGAACAAAATGTTATAGGCCAATCCCAAGGCAAGGAAGATGACACTCGGCAAAGGCAAAAATGGCGCGATGCGGGACACGCCTCCGGGGATAAGTTCATGTATCCAAAAGTTTCCAAATCCGAGTAAGTTTCCAAATCCGAGTAAGAGTAATCCCGTGCCCAGTCCCAGCCAGTTCAACGCCAATGCCACTGAGCGCCACGTTCGGTCTCGGGTAAGCAATGCGACCCCGGTGACGATGGCAAACGTTGCGGAATGGAAGACGGACCGAGACGGTGTCGTTTCCAGTGCGCTGATGAAAAGTGCCAGAACGCCGGCACCGAAAAACAGAAGCCCCGCTCGCTTCAACCAGGCCGGCGGGTTGACTGGCGCTTCGATGTGGTCATGTCTTTTGGAGTCTCTCCACGCCAGCCAGCCGCTCAAAGCCATGAAGACGAGCAGCGCCAGCCCGCCAGGCCCCATTCCCATCCGGCCGTTTGTCGGCAAACCGAATGGTCCGGCCTGCAGCGGGGCGGGCGACAGCACGAATCGCGCCCCGCCAGTTGTCACCAAGACAAATGAACTGACGGGCAATAATATGATGCTCATCAGATTGGCCGTCATGACCAGCAATGTTACGGAAGCGACTAAATAGAGAACGCCGTCCAGCGACAGGGACGTTTCGGCGCCGGGCCGGGTGACGGACGGTTGCGGCGCAATTCCAAACGGAGCAAGCAAGCGCTGCCGGTACTTCCACACCAGCCAGAGAAAATAACCGAAGAGTCCACAACCAAGGGTGACAATCAGTTTCCCGCCGAGATTGTAGGGCGATTGCCAGGTGAGCAACAGTTCCGACATTAGAACACGAATCTTCCCTAATGGCCGAGCGGCTCCGTACGTCAACGCAATGACCAGTCCGAGCAACACCAACGGTTTCATCTCCGGGCTTATCCTTAACGCAGCCGCGTCAGGTGCGCCTGTCGTTGAAGTTTGCCTTGAAGCGGTTTCAGGATTCCCTCCCTTTGAAGCCGTCTCCACCTCTGTTTTCATTTCGCCCGCGCTCTGCTGCCGCCGCTCGCGTTCCTTTTCCAGCGCCTTCAGCACCACTTCATCGACCTGCGCATTGACCGGAGTTTTGGCGGAAGGCAGGGCGAAGCGTCCCAGCGGCAGTTCGCCGGTGAGGAGTTCGTAAAACACGACGCCGAGCGAGTAAATGTCCGCGCGATGATCAACCTCGGCCGGCTTCTCGATTTGTTCCGGCGCCATGTAATGCGGCGTGCCGAGCGCCGCACCGCTGGCAGTGATGCCGCTCGCAGGCTGATCAGCGCCGACCATTTTGGCGATGCCGAAGTCGGCGATCTTCACCCGGCCCTTCGTGTCGAGCAGGATGTTCTCCGGTTTGATATCTCGGTGCAGGACGCCTTCGTCATGCGCGTATTGGAGAGCCTCGCAAACCTGGGGCACGATCGTGAGGGCCTGTCCCGGCGTGAAGCGGCTCGCGCGCATCGCCTGCCGGAGGTTGACGCCGTCCACAAATTCCATCAGCAGGTAAAAGAAGCCGTTGGCCTGGCCGAAGTCGTAAACGCTGACAATGTTCGGATGATTCAGCCGCGCCAGCAACCGGCCTTCACGGGCGAAACGCTCCGCAAAGGCCGGGTCCCCGGCGAACGCCTGGGGCAGGATTTTTAGCGCCACGTCGCGATCGAGCTTTGGTTGACGGGCGCGATAAACAAACCCCATCCCTCCCTGGCCGATGAGTTCAACGATTTCAAGCTGTGGAAACGCCGCGGCCAGTGAATGGATGGATGGCGGCGCGAGCCGTTTGTCGGGCGTTGCGCCGGCCCCGGTCGTCGCGGCCGCGCCCGCCAGCAGACATTTGGGGCATAGCCCGCCCGGTGCATTTTCCGGAATGTGCGACCCGCAGCGCGGACAGGTTTTGGCTTCATTGCTCATACCTGCAGTTTCCTGAGG
>QHNT01000034.1 GCA_003218515.1 Verrucomicrobiota bacterium
CGACGACAACCGGCTGAATTACGAGACGGAGCGGACGCTGCAACAGCTCCTCGACGTGCAGTTGGCGGACGGTTCCTGGCCGTGGTTCCCCGGCGGGCGCGGCAACGATTACATCACGCTTTACATCACGACCGGCTTTGGCCGGATGCGGCATCTCGGCGCCGATATCAACGTCGCTCCCGCGATCAAATCACTCGACCGACTGGACGCCTGGATGGATGAGCATTACCGCGAGATTTTAAGAATGGCCGAACCCGCGAAATACGTCCCCAGCGCGACGGACGCGCTCTATCTTTATGGCCGAAGCTTTTTTCTGAAAGACAAGCCGGTGGCCGGACAGCACAAGGCGGCCATCGATTTTTTCCTGGCGCGAGCCCGCGACCATTGGCTGAAGGTCACCGACCGGCAGTCGCAAGGTCACGTCGCCATCGCGCTGAAACGATTCAACGCTTTTAACGGTTCCACCGATTCAACGCCGACCGATATCATGAAATCCATCAAGGAGCGGAGCGTGACGAATGAGGAGCTGGGGATGTTCTGGCGCGAGGCGGAGTTGAGCTGGTGGTGGTATCGTGCGCCGATCGAGACGCAGGCGCTGATGATTGAGGCCTTCGACGAAGTGATGAGCGACAAGCAGGCGGTCGAGGACTGCAAAGTGTGGCTGCTGAAGCAGAAGCAGACGCAGGATTGGAAGACCACGAAGGCCACGGCGGACGCCGTTTATGGGTTGTTGCTGCGCGGGCGCGATTTGCTGGCGAGTGACAAGTTGGTGGAGGTGACCGTGGGCGGCGTGAACGTGACTCCCGGCTCGGCGAAGCCAGGCGCGGAAACCCGAAACCCGAAATCCGAAATCCGAAATCCCGTCGAACCCGGCACCGGCTTCTACGAGCGCCGCTTCGTCAGTTCAGAAATCAAATCGAAGCTCGGCGAGATCACGGTGAAAAAGGCGGACGAAGGCATCGCCTGGGGCGGAGTCCATTGGCAATACCTCGAGGATATTAGCCGGGTTACGCCTTACGAAGGCACGCCGCTAAAGCTCAAGAAGACCCTTTTCACGAAAGTGAGCACGAAGAAAGGCCCGACCCTTGAACCGGTCAAAGGCGCGCTTCAGATCGGCGACGAACTGGTGGTGCGAATCGAACTGCGTGTCGATCGTGACATGGAATACGTCCATCTGAAAGATCAGCGCGGCAGCGGCACTGAACCGGTGAACGTGGTTTCGCAATACAAATATCAGGACGGGCTCGCTTACTACGAATCCACGCGCGACACCGCCAGTCATTTCTTCATCGATTACCTGCCGAAAGGCACCTACGTGTTTGAATACTCCACCCGCGTGCAACTCCGTGGCGAATACCAGACCGGCATCGCCAACATCCAGTGCATGTATGCGCCGGAGTTCGACAGCCATTCCGAGAGTCTGGCGTTGATCGTGAAGTAGAAAGTCCGGCGAAGCGGCTCAGGAAGCGCGGTTTTCGTCCGCCGTTTGGGCGGCGTTGAGGAGCAGGCTTTGCCAAGTGACGAAAATGGTGCGCTCCGCAGGTGGGGCGCCGGAGCCTTCCTGGGCGCGTCCCCCGCGCCAGCCGATGATTTCGCTCACCGCCGCCTCGCCTTTTGATTTGGCGGTCGTCGCATGGATGATCTCGCCGTTTTGAAAATAAATGCGCCCGCGTCCGCCCTGGGCCGACGTGAAGTCGATGACTTGCGTGGCGTTGTTCAGGCACTTCAGTTGAATGATATCAAGCACCGTCAGCCGCGTGAGTGAGGCGGCGAAAAAACCGGTGTTGCCGCTGGCCTGTGCCGCGAGCGCAGCGCGGCAATCCCGCGCCAGCCCGGCTATCGAAAGGTAATGAACCGGCTTTTCCATGAAACGCACCACCCCATACGCTTCCGCCTGGTCCCGATATTCGGGCAGCGGCTGCGCGGTCATGACGACCACGCTGGCGGCCGGGTTCTTGACGCTGATATCCGCGATGAAATCAATCCCGGAGCCGTCCGGCAGATTCACGTCCAGAACGAAAAAGTCGATTTCATACTCTTCCAGAAGCATCCGCGCTTCGGCCAAGGAACGGGCCGTCAGGATGAGCTCATCGGGCATGGCGACGTGCAGCGTCTTGGCCAACGCGACCGCCGTCACCAGGTCATCTTCCAATAGCATTACGCAAAATTTTTTCATCGCCAAAGGTGGAAGAAGGTTCCTTTCAGTCACGCCACGAGTCAACCCCAATCCCCCCGGCCCTTCGCCGTATGCATCGCTTATCCAAGGGACTCCGCAGTACCCTCCGCGCCATCAGCGGGCCAGACGAAAGAACGCCTGCGTGTTGGTGAGCGGCAAGGTCACGACGTATTGGTCGCCCTGAGTGGAAGGCGTGACCACGACGTCCGTCCACTGAGGCTGTGCCAGGTCTGTTTTCATCTGCACGGCGTAACCCGAGACGTTGGTCGTCCACGAAAGCGTGAGGCTGTTTCCCAGGCGGAGGCCCCCGCTTAGCGTCGGCGGTTTGCAGTCCTCGAGCAGGTTCACGCCGGCCATTGGGCCGCAGGGGCGAATCACCGCATAGCGTACGCGGGTGAAATAAACGCCCGGCAAACTCTGCGAGCCGACCGGTTTGTTAATGACAAAACGCGCGGCGGCCTGCGGCCCCTGGTTCACGCCGGAGAAATTCATGTCGGGGATTTCGAAATAGGCATCCAGCCACCGGTCGCTGCCGGTCACTCTTGCCACGACGTTGGCGGGCGTGAACGCGAATGTTACCAGACCACCGCGATCGGATTGATAAACCTCCGGACGAAAAGTCGCCCCGACCAGAGTCGGATCATCATAATAAGTTACGCAAACGGCCAAGCGCGCATTGTCCTGCGTCGAGGGTCCGAACGGTTCGTTGTTGATGGCAAAGTTGAGGTAAATGCCGGGTGTGCTGTCGGGCCGCACGGCCTGGCGCCGGTCATTGACCGGCCCGGCTTCTTCTACGACCATAAACTGGTCGCCGCCGGAGTTGCCCACGTCCAATCCGTTCATGATCCCCTTGCCGAGGTCCAGTTCCGCGTAGTTGCCGTAAGCATCGCTGCATATGTTGGGGTCTTCAAAGCAATCCGGAATCGGGTCGAGACCGGCCAGCGTATTTGTGCCCGTCCGGTAAATGCCCAGCTCAACTCGCGAGATAAACACCTGGCCATTTTGAAAGACCAGGCGCGGACCGCCTTCGAGGGAGCCGGTGTTGACTCCTTTGAGATCGACTGCGGTGATATTAAAGGCGCGATGCACCCATTTACCGCTCCCCTCCAGGGTGTGGAGATTGTTGGAGGGATACATGTCGGTGCCGCCGGTTCCGTCCGTGGCGTACGCTTCGGGTCCAAACACAGCGCCGGCGAGCGCGGGATCGTCGTAGAATTCGACGCAAAGCTTGACGTTGCGCGGATCGTTGCACGGGAGGCCGAGGTAATGATCGGTGATACCGAAATTCATGTAAGAACCATTGGCGCGAACGGCCCGGCGCAGATCACCGGCCGGGCCGACGCTATCCTGGTAAGTAACGGTCTGGTCGCTGTCATTGAGCACGACCAGGTGTGAGTTGGTGTTGTGGCTGATGTCGGCGAGCGCCAGGTTGGTGTCCGGTTCCGGAGCGCAGGTTTCCGCCGGCGCGAAGCGGTTGATCTGCTGGGGCTCGCCGAAGGCGCCACGCTCCCCAAAGGCCACCAGCCGCACGATGAGGTTGGGCACGCCTTCTGCGCGGATCGTGCCGCCATTAACCCCGCCGAAGGCTGTAGCTCCCTGCGCATCGGGCGGGACGATGCCCACGTAGCGGGTGCCATCGGCGCGTGTGGCGTTCTCGATCCGGAACAATATCCAGTCCCATTTCTTGTTTTTCGCTTCGACCGGGAGCGAACCGCCGTTGGGGAAGTGCAAGTCCGGCAATGAACCGGTGAGAAACACAAAGCTGCGAGGCTGGCCGTCGGTTCCCAGCAGCGCCGCGTCGCCATACACCTGCATGAGGATATCGATCGTGTCGTAATTCGTCCATTCCTGGTAGAGTTGGTCGGCCATGTTCAAATAATTCCCGGTGACTTTCAATCCGCTGTGACCTCCAATGGTGGTGGCAGAGGTGCTCTGGTCGCCACCGCTCAGGATTTGCAGCGTGTCAGCCGACCAGGAAGCGCCAGGGGCAGTGAAGGACTGATCGGTACTGACAAAGTGCACGACTTTGGAGGAATTGATGGTGAGCGGCCAGTTTTCCGGATCGAACGGACCGCCCACGAGGATTTGCCCGCGGATTTCACCATCCTGGGAACCAATTGTATGAATATTCGCGTAGAGCAGACCGTTGCTCAGATCGCCCACTTGCGCAGCGGTCAACGGGGTCGTCGTTCCCCGCAGCGCGCCCGACCGGGTGTCGGTCGGCACATTCGTCAATGGGAAAAGCACCGAGGCGTTGGTGCCAGGCCCCGCCGGGCCGTGAATGTGCGCGGCTAGAAAGTCCGCCGCCAGGTTGGTATAACTGATGTCGTAGTTCAACGTATTGCCGGTGTTGAGCGTCAACGTGCCCGAACCAGTAGCGGTGCTTGAGGTGGGAGGAACTTCCTGGGATGAATCCAATCGAACAACAAATGAAGTTTGCGCGCCTACAACCTCCAGACTCGTGCAAACGGCCAGGGTCAGAAAAACCGCTTTTCGCATAAGACCTCGCGTGGTTAAGGGATTGTTCAAATCCTATTGGACGCGTTGCCGGAGTAAAGGCCAAAAGGAACCTCCAAAATTTGGACGCGAACCGGCGCCACGAACCGTGGCCGTCGAGTAGCGCCGACTGGTAGTCGGCTGTTTCGCCGATTGGTAATCGGCGAGCGTGGGAATGGATCGGAGCGACCAGCGGGTTGGCAACCCGCGACACAGCAGATTGCCAATCTGCGCCACAAACCGACCGGTCCATGGAAAGCCCCCTTTCGTTTTTCGCATGCATTGGGACCATGAACCACCCCCTCACCCGCCCTCCGGGCACCCTCTCCCCCTCCGAGGGGGAGAGGGATGGGGTGAGGGGGCGGTTCATGGAGAGCCGGACCTCAAATTCTCGCCGCGCATGGGGCCTTGCCAACTGGTAGGGCAGCGGTGTCATCACCACGCAGGGTTGCTCTTTGACGGCGCGTTCGTCCATTCGTAGTTTGTGGATGCCGCTCGCGATGAGCGCTCCGACAGAAATGGCACGAACAAAACAAATG
Source organism: Verrucomicrobiota bacterium (assembly GCA_003218515.1). GTDB lineage: Bacteria > Verrucomicrobiota > Verrucomicrobiia > Limisphaerales > AV2 > AV2. Next base: position 5,212 of record QHNT01000034.1, read on the forward strand.
TCCAATCCAATGACACCCCTGCTTGCCTTCCGCCGCTGGGGCCGTACGTGCATTTGACCGCAGCCGATTTCACGAACAGTTCCAGTTTCAGCACCAACACGCCCCTGGTCGCCACGTATTATTTCTACTGGTATGACATCTATTCCAACGCGCACATCGTGGACGGCGACGGGACAGACGCGCTGACTGATCATCCGCCGACGCTCACGGACTTTTCCTACAAGTCAAAAGCGTGGCATGAAACCCAGCTTACCGACATGATGGACGCCGGGATCGACATCGTGCTGCCGGTTTATTGGGGCGCGCCTTCGGAGCGGAACCCCACGAGTTCGCAGCACTACTGGAGCTACGCCGGGCTGGGACCGCTGATCAACGCGCGAGACGAAGTGCTGCAAGCGGGCAAACAACCGCCGCGCATCGGCCTCTTTTACGACACCAGCACCCTTCAGTACAATTCGTGGGGCGAACACATTGACCTGACCACCGCCCGCGGGCGTGAATGGTTCTACGAAAGCATCCGCGATTTCTTCTCGCTCATCCCGCCCCGCCACTGGGCGATGATCAACGGCCAACCAGTGGTTTTCCTCTACAACTCGTCCTTCGCCGTCGCGCATGACCAGTCGTGCATCGATTATGTCAAGCAGGCCTTCGCGCGCGATTTCGGCGGCCGCGTGCCCTACCTCATTCGGGAAATCTCCTGGCGCGTGCAGACGGACAACGTATATGCCTGGGGCGGCGCCTTGGGACTGAAAAATCCCGGCATCGCTTCACTCGGACCCGGTTACAACGACTCGGCCGTGCCAGGCCGCACGCCCCTGATTGTTGATCGCCAGGGAAGCGGTTTTTTCGAGCGGAACTGGACGCGGTTTCTCTGGAACCCTTCCCGCGTCGTGGCGGTGGAAACGTGGAACGAATACCACGAAGCGACCGACATCGCCGCGTCCAAAGAGTACGGCCGCGCTTACATCGAACTGACCCGCAAATATGTGGACATGTTCAAGGCTGGGGTCCGACCCACTCTGCCTCGCGGGCCTTACTCCGACGTGAAATTGGTCAGCGCGACACTGCAAGCCACCAATGTCGAGACCGGGTTGGACCAATTCGAATTTGCGGACGGCGCGACTGTGGCCACCAAAGTGGCCGGGAGCGACTGCCGCGCCGCGGCGCCCAACCCCACGGGCGGTCGCTACATCTATTTCAGGATCGATGACTCGTTCAAGTGGGCCCCTTCCATGCAGGCTGAGGTGGACGTGGAATACTTCGATTCGTCGGGCGGCAGCTTCGCCGTTGAATTCGACGGCAGCGACACCAACGCCCCGTTCAACGGGGCCTACACGCGGAGCTCCACAACAGTCTATTTGAACGGAAACCAACTGTGGCGCACGGCTCGGTTCAACCTTTCCGGCGCCCATTTCATGAATTCCCAAAACGGCGGAGCCGACTTCCGCCTCGCAGTTTCCGCCGACGCGTTCTTCGCGCGGCGAGTCAAAGTCGTGCGGCCAGGGGTACCCGACGAAGCCGGGCAAGTGCTCCGCGGCTACCAGGCCAATTTCACGGCGCCACTGGCCAGGGAATGGGTCGCCCTCGGCCCCGCGAGCGATCTGTTTCAACCAACCAACGACTTGCTCAGGATCCACTCCTCTTCGAAGGACTTTCGTCAACTCCAGGTCCTGCTACCGGGCGCCAGCGCCGCAACGCAGGAACTGCTCGCGCGCGCGCGCGTCACCCGTCTGGCGGCCGGCGACGCTTTGCCCGGAGGCGTCGCTGTCGTCGCCGACACGAACAATCCATCGGGGTTCAATTACCTCTTCCGCTCCACCGCGCCAGCCGGACGACAAATGGCGTTGCGCGAAGCATCGCTGGGTTGGGGGCCACAGACCACCTTCTCCTGGGCAACCAACGTCTGGTACTGGTTGCGCCTGCGGCACGCTCCCAACAGTCTGCCGAGTCTGCCTGATGTCTGGGCGAAGACCTGGCGCGCCGACGGACTAACGCCCGAACCGACCGGCTGGCTCCTGGTCTGGGACTATTATCCAGGCCAGCCGTTGCGCACGGGTTTCGCGGGGCTGGTGTCCGGTGCCGACAACGGCGGCAGCGAGATGGAATGCGACTTCTTTCTGCTGAAGTCGGACGGCCTGCCGGAAATTACCGTCACCTTACCCGAACAAAAGCCGGCACTAGCCAGCCTTGCAGCCGGACGGCCCCTCACCTCAGGCGCCCTGCCGCTCCAGCTCACGGGCGAGCCAAGCCGCTCTTACCAGGTCGAGGCTTCGATCGATCTGACGAGTTGGATTGGACTGGCCGCTGTCGAACTGACCAAGGGCGCGGCCGAATACCTTGACCCGGCGGCGACCAACTTCACTCACCGTTTTTATCGCGCGCGACTGTGGCCTTGAGCCTGGTGGCGATCCCTCGCCGTAGCCGCCGACGTAAGGAGGCGGACTAGCGCCTTCGACTGGAAATCCGCCTCCTCACGTCGGCGGCTACTGGGCTTCGCGACTTCCCACAAGCATAAACCGGAGGGGTTACCGGAATTCATTTCCGTTTCGGAGGTTGAAGCGGGCTGAAGCCCGCGCTCCGGCGCGCGGCGTTTGACGCCGCTTCATCGCACAACTTCGCTGGAGCTTCCAATGGCATTCGGAGATTTCGATTGGCAACCGCTCTAATCCCCAAAACTGATCCCCAGCGCCCGGGCGGTCTGCATAATGTCGCCGTTGAGCGGCACGGCCCGCAGACGGCCAATGGCGTCGGTGATCTTCACCGCGACGGTGTCGGGCGGGCGCAGCGCGACCATGTAACCAAACATGCCGTCGGCAACGAGCTGCACGGCCCGCGCGCCGAATCGCGTGCAGAGCAGGCGATCAAAAGTGGTCGGACCGCCGCCGCGCTGCAAATGGCCGAGCACGCAAACGCGTGTCTCCTTGCCGGTCCGCTTCTCGATTTCCGCCGCCACAACCGCGCCAATCCCGCCGAGCCGCGCCTCGCGATTCTTCTCATCGGTCGCCCCGACAAATCCCCTGCCCCGCTCACAAGCGCCTTCCGCGACGACAAGCAGCGTAAATTTTTTCCCCTGCTGTTCCCGCTCAGCAATCTTTGCGCAGATGCTTTCGTAACGAAACGGAATTTCGGGAATCAGAATGATGTCACCGCCGCCGGCGATGCCCGCGTGCGCGGCGATCCAGCCGGTGTAACGTCCCATGACTTCCAGCACCATCACGCGATTGTGGCTTTCAGCCGTCGTGCGCAAACGGTCGAGCGCGTCGGTGGCGCAAGCGACGGCGGAGTCAAAACCGAACGTAATGACCGTGGCTTCAAGATCGTTGTCGATGGTCTTGGGAACGCCCACCAATGGAACGCCGCGCTCAAACAGTTGCTGCGCGATAGTGAGCGAGCCGTCGCCGCCCACGCACACCAGCGCGCGCAAACCGACTTGGTCAAAATTGCGTTTCGCCCGATCGAGCGTCTCTGTCGGGATTTTCCTGACCTCGCCATGGCCGGTCTTCGCCGCGAACCGTCCCTTGTTGGTGGTGCCGAGGATGGTGCCGCCCAGGAGAAGCAAACCGTCCATCTCATGATAGTCGAGGCTGCGATGACGCAGGTCGAGCAACCCTTCGAAACCTTCGAGGAAACCGACGGTTTCCCACCCACGCTTGGCCGCGGCCTTGACCACCGCGCGAATCACCGCGTTTAAGCCGGGACAATCGCCGCCGCCCGTGAGAATGCCGATGCGCTCGTTCATGACTCCGCGAATCTAGCGGACAATCCACAATCGGCAATCAATCCACTCTCACTCAACTTTCGGGCCGGGGAGCGCACGCGCCCTTACTGCCCTGGCGGACGGCTCGTCCGCCGGGCGGGGAAGATGCGCACCGTATGGCTCGCGAGCGGACGCCGATGTGGTCTGGCGCGGGGGCGCGCCAGACTGCGCCCGAGGCGGGCGCGCTCCCCATTCAAACTGAACCGCATTCGTCCCGGAATTCTTTACTCCCACTCGATAGTCCCCGGCGGTTTGCTGGTGACGTCGAACACGACTCGATTGACGCCTTTCACTTCGTTGACGATCCGGTTGGAGATTTTTTCGAGCAGTTCGTGAGGCAGCTTCACCCAGTCGGCGGTCATGCCGTCCTGCGATTCCACCACGCGCAGCGCGATCGTATAATCGTAGGTCCGTTCGTCGCCCATCACGCCGACGCTGCGCACGGGCAGCAGCACGGCGAAGCTTTGCCAGACCTTGTAATACCAATCGCTCTGCTTCATCTCCTCGATCACGATCCAGTCAGCCTGGCGCAAGATCTCCAAGCGCTCGGCCGTAACTTCGCCCAGGAGGCGCACAGCGAGGCCGGGGCCGGGGAAAGGCTGGCGATGAACGATTTCCTTCGGCAAGCCGAGTTCCAGTCCAAGCTGGCGCACTTCGTCTTTAAACAAACATTTCAACGGCTCGACGAGTTTGAACTTCATTTTTTTGGGCAGGCCGCCGACGTTGTGATGGCTCTTGATCATCGCCGCCGGGTTGCCCGCGATGGGCACGGACTCGATGACGTCAGGATAAAGCGTTCCTTGCGCCAGGAACCTCGCTTTGCGAATGGCAGCGTCGGCGTTGCGCGCCGAATCGAGCCGCAGGCTCGACGCTACCGCCCTTTCAAAAACTTCAATGAATGTCCGGCCGATGATTTTGCGTTTGCGCTCCGGGTCGGTCACGCCCTTGAGCCGCGTGAGAAATAGTCTCGACGCGTCTTCGTAGAGCAGCCTGATGCGGAAGTTGCGGCCAAACACTTCCTGCACGATCTCAGCCTCGCGCGCGCGGAGCAGACCGTTGTTGACGAAAATGCAAGTAAGCTGGTCGCCGACGGCCTTGTGAATCAGCGCCGCCGCCACGCTGGAATCCACGCCGCCGCTCAGGCCGAGGATGACTTTCTCGCTGCCGACCTGCGCGCGGATTTCCGCGACCGCCTGCTCGACGTAGTTGCGCATGGTCCAGTCACGGCCGCAGCCGCAGACGCCATGGACGAAGTTGCCGTAAATCTCGCGGCCGCGCGGCGTGTGGACGACTTCGGGATGAAACTGCAAACCGTAGGAATTCGTCGCGCGGTTTTCGATGGCTGCGTAATCCGAATTTCCCGTCGTGGCCACCGAAACAAATCCCTTCGGCAAACGGGTGAGTTTGTCCCCGTGCGAATTCCAGACCTGGAGCGTCTCGGGCATGTCCTTGAACAAAGGACACGAACTGTCGCGAACCGTTAAGGTGCCTTTACCGAACTCACGTTTCTGGCCCGGCTCGACCTTGCCGCCCAGAAAGTGCGCCAGGATTTGAACGCCGTAGCAGATACCGAGAACCGGAATGCCCAGCTTGAAAATATCCTTGTCCGGCAACGGCGCGTCTTCGGCATAAACACTGGCCGGCCCGCCGGAAAGGATCAGGCCCCTAGGCTTGAGCGAGGCGATTTCCTTTGCGGGCGTGTCATAGCGCAGGATCGTGGAATAGACGTTGCACTCGCGGATACGGCGCGCGATCACCTGCGTGTATTGGGAACCAAAATCGAAAATGACAATCTGCTCGTTCATCGAGAAAGAGGGGGAACTGTTTGCCTGCAACGATGAACTTTGGCGAGAGGAAAATGGGGGTTTATCCAGGCAACGGCCCTGCGCGTCGCACCTTCGACGCCCCGGCCAGAGATTACCCATCAACCGTAGCCGCCGACGTCAGTCGGCGCTGACCACTCAGAGTGCGCGGACTGACGTCCGCGGCTACGACGTTCATGGGTGGCTTCCACGGTTTTGCATGTCCATGAACCCTGACGTGGCGGCGTCTCGGCAGAGCGCCGCTGGCTGGTTGTTCCGACGAACTGCGGCCTCTGCCGAGACGCCGCTACGGGAGACGGTTCATGGGCGGCCTTCATTCGCTTTTGCGCATGCATTGGGACCATGAACCAGATTGGCACCCCTCTCCCTGCCCTCTCCCCGCAAGGTGGGGAGAGGGTGGCCGAAGGCCGGGAGAGGGGGCGGTTCATGGGCAGGGAACGCCGCCCAAAAACGGTGGGGCGAGCCTCCGTCAAGCCTGACCTCCAATGGATAGAAATCAGGGCTCGACGGAGTCTCGCCCCACCCCGGTTCGTGGGCTCTTACCGAGCCTATTTCGGCACGACCTTCACCGTGCCGGTGTTCGCATCATAAACAATCTTCATCCCGTACGGTGCTTCGGGGAGTTTAGGAAGATATTTTTCCGTGACCAGTTCGTTGAGGTCTTTGGGATAATGGCCTTCTGTGACGTTAAACTGTTGCACCGCCTGGTTCAGCGCCACGGCGTCGATGGTCTTCTCCGAATTCTTCTTGGCTTTGGCAATGGCGCCGAGGTAATCGACCGGCGCGGTCACCGGGTTGCCGCTGGAATAATTCTCATTGGTGGAGGCGGCGGTGGGTTTCGCCTCCTTTTTCCCGCAACCGGCCAGCGCCAACCCGCCCAGAACCAGAAGTAAAAGGACTTTTTTCATGGAAATAATTTAGCGGACTTTGCCGCAAATCCAAGGGCGAAAGAAAAAGGCCAAGCCGCCGTCGCGGAGCCTGGCCTGTCAAACCGTCTGGTTCGTCGCTTATTTTTTCGGCGCCGCTGGGGCATTCGTTGCCGGTGGAGAGGACATGTCCCCGCTGTCGCTGCAAGCAACGAAGAACGTGACACTGACCAACGCCAGGAACAGATACGTAATGAGCTTTTTCATGGCTGCAGTTTAGCCGCCAACCATGACACGCCAAGCGGTTTTTTCAGGTTTTTTCCAGCCACGCTTTCGCGAGCGCGCGCGCGCGTTCGACCAGCGCGCGGTCGGAGGCGAGCTCGCCGAAACGAAACGAGGGCACACCGCTCTGCTGCTGGCCGAGCAATTCTCCCGGGCCTCGCAGTTTCAAGTCCTCCTCGGCGATGCGGAAGCCGTCGGTGGTTTCCTCCAACACTTTCAATCGCCGCTGCGCCTCCTCCGTTTTGATGTCGGCGACCAGAACGCAGTAGGACTCATGCGCTCCGCGCCCGATTCGGCCGCGCAGTTGATGCAGTTGCGCAAGGCCAAACCGCTCGGCGTTTTCGATCAACATTACCGTCGCGTTCGGCACGTCCACGCCCACTTCAATCAACGAAGTCGTGACGAGCGCCTGGACGCGGTTCGCCCGAAAGTCCGCCATCACGCGTTCCTTTTCTTCGGGGATGAGCCGCCCGTGCAGCAGGCCGATCTGAGACGGCGCGAATTCCTTTTGCAACTTCTCCCATTCCCTGGTGACGGCCTTGAGGTCGCCGCCGTCCGATTCCTCGACGCGCGGGTAAACGAGGTAGGCCTGCCGCCCTTCCTTGAGTTTGCCGCGAATGAAGTCAAAGACCTTCGGCAATTTGTCGGCGGTACGCAAAAAGGTCTTGAGGCGCCCGCGCCCGGCGGGCAACTGATCAATCACCGAAATGTCCAGATCGCCGTAGAGCGTCAGGCCAAGGGTGCGCGGAATGGGCGTCGCAGTCATCACCAGCAAGTGCGGATAACGGCCTTTGCGCACGAGCTGCTCGCGCTGGGCGACGCCGAACCTGTGCTGCTCATC
>QHNT01000035.1 GCA_003218515.1 Verrucomicrobiota bacterium
GTGGCGCTCGGATGTTTTGCGTGGTTCACACTGCTCAGTTTCCTGGCCTCGCGCGGGCACGGACGTTTTTCCACCCACACATTGCTGCGCATGTCGCAGTTTTCCGGCGCCAGCGTTCTGGGGGTGGCCATCGTGACCGGCGTGCAGCTGATCAGACTGCTGGCGCACCACTGACGCGGCTCGGCGTTTCAACCGCATGTGCTTAGCGGCGTAGCGGAGGGCAGCTCGCTAATACTTGTTCGGCATGAAAAACGACGAGGACGCCTTTCCCTCCCCATGAATCCTCGTAGCCGCCGACGTGAGTCGGCGCACTTGTTTGCTTTCGAGGCAAAGGATTGGCGCCGACTCACGTCGGCGGCTACGGTTCAGGGGTTCAACGCGCGAATCGTCTCGGGGCAATCTCTCCCCGCGAGGAACGAGCGGGGAGAGAGGGGAAACTGACGGAAAACGGCCGCCCGGCCTTACCTGGAGCCGGTCTTCTTTTGCAACGGCCCGCCAGTGAAATGCGCCGACTCAAATTCCCTGCGCATCCAGTCGTTGATGGCCTCGCGTCGTCGCTCCTCGCGCAAGCCGGTCGTAACCTCAGGCAGTTCGGCCTTCAGCTTGGCGTCGTCCACCGGCTGCCGCGACAATAAATGCACGGTCATTCCGAGTCTGCCGTCGCGCGTCATTTCGAAGCGGCTCGTCTTGCCCGGAGTCAATGGAAAAGCGAGGTCCTTCAGCAAACTCAGGTCAACGCGGCCCTCCCACTCCTGGGGCAGCGAACGCGTGCTGAGCGAAACTGGCGGCAGCTTGTGCGAAATGACGTTGGCTTCCAGGCAAACGACCTCGAACGATTTGTTTTGCGCGAACCCGTTGGTCAACGTTCCGTAAAACGCCTCGCCCGCTTTTCTCGCCGCGTCCGTCGCTTCGTGCTGACGAAATTCCGCCGTGACTTTTTCACGAACGGCTTCCAGCGGCGGCGCTTCGCTCGGAATCCTTTTCTTCAGCGTGATGACGTAAACACCGTCCTCACCCGGAAGCGGATCGCTCGGCATGGGCTGCTCCGGGGTCAGTGCGAAGGCCACCTGCGTGAACGTGTCCAGCACTTTCAGATCCCTGGGCCCATCCCGTTGCGTGAAAGGTTCGGTTACGCCTGACTGGTAGGCGGTCGCCGCGGCCAGTTTATCGAGATTGTCGGACTGATTTGGCTGTTTCTGGTACAGCTCATATAATTGTTCCATGAACTCGGTGCCCTTTTTGCGCGCCGAAGTCATGGCGAAGGCCCGCCGCTGCTCTTCTTTGATCTTTTGCATCGCTGCGTCGTGCGGCATCGCCTTGCCGTCGGCGTCCTTGTAGAAATCGGCGCCGCGCTGCTGGTAGAACCGTTCCAGTTGCTGGGTCAAATTCGTTATTTGCGCCAGGGCCTGGTCAGCCTCCGCCAGATAATTCGTGATCTCGAACTTCACGTAGCTGACCTGCACCCGATCAGGGATGCGGTATTCCGACAGGTGGTTCGTGTAAAACTCCGCCAACGCCGCGGGCGGCACCTGCACGCTCGCGAGATAATTTGACGCCGAAAAAAAGACGGCCTCGGTGGAGAGTTGTTCGTTCTCCTGGCGACAAACCGCCTCCGCTTCGCGCGGCGTCACCAGACTGCCAGTGAGGCCGGCCAGCGAAATGAGTTGTTCAAGCCCTGCCTGGTGCCGAACGAACATTCGAAATTCGCTTTCGCTGACACGCCCGCGCGGGAGTGTCGTTTTCAGAAACTGCTGGTAGAATTCCACGTGGAAAGCGCCGCTCCTGTGGTCCCGGAAAGCGTGAGCGATCCAACCGGCCACGATTTCATCACTCACCTGAATGTTCAGCTCATTCAGTTTTTCGGCAAAAAGAAGCCGCCTCGGTACCTGGACAGCGAGATTGAAGAATTGTTGACCGCCTTCGACCTCTTCGGGCCAGCGGCCGGAAGAAAAGAGGTACTCCAAACGCGCCTCCTGCTTCATCTGCTCGTATTCCTCGGCGGTGACGGCCCGGCCGTTGAAGTAGCCATAATCGCTCGGCGCCCCGCTGAAGATGCTGCGCCCACCGCCCCGCCGGCCGGTGGACGGGTCCAGGAAATAGACGAACGAAATGATCGTGAGCGTGGCAATGACCCCCCAAAGCCACCTCTGATGCCGCCGAATGTGTGCGAGCATAGACTAAAACTTGAAATTCAGCCGCGCACCCTACCTGCCCCACCCGAACACGGTCAAACGCAAAACGCCTGCGGTTTCGATCTCCAATGGCGCCAGTCCAAATCCAACTTTACAAGCCGCCAACGCTTGTGTAACGCTCTGGCCCGTTATGCTGAATTTGAAGAAATTTCTCCCCTTGTTTGTGCTCCCCTTCCTGCTCATCGGGTGCGCGACTTCGCAGATCACCAATCTGACTCCCAGCCGTCTGCCACGAAAAGACAACGGGCAATACGCTCTCGCTGTCGAGTGGGACAGCCGCCAGCAAAGCCTCATCAGGGATTCCATCAAAGCGTCGGTTGTTGTCGGCCTCGACCAATACCCGATGCAGCGCACACTGATGCTCACCAATCGTTGGGAAACGCTCGTGCCCGTTCCGGCGGACAACAACGTCGTCACCTATCGTTACCGGTTCGACTACGAGTATCGCGGCTTTCCCACCCACCAACTCGACAGCAAACTCTCCAAGCATTATCAGTTGTTCATCCTCGATAAATAGAGCGGGGGTTTGGTCTGTTGCCCCCGTAGGCCCCCTTCCCCTTGTCTGATGGATCGATTCCGGTTGTACTACATGAGATGCGCGTTGTTTGTGGCGACGCTCCTCACGCCACTGGTCATGGCCTCGAACGCGACTGACTTTCAAATCAGTTCGTTTGCGGCCACGGGCAGAATCAGTTGGACCGGCGCCTCTTCCAACGGAGTCTGCAGCATCGAAGCCGCGACTGCGCCGACGGGTCCCTGGCTCCCGCGGCGCAATTTGTTTTCAACGAACCGTGTTGGCCAGGCCAGCCTGCCGACTCCATCCGACAACCGCTTTTATCGTTTGCTCACGGCCGACATTTCCGCGACGCCTTCGGGTTACAGCAACCTGCTCGCCGCTTATGGCATCATCGAAACCATCGCCGGCCGAGGCGGAGGGCGCTCTGACGTCACCAATTACTGGCAACCGGAGTTCGAAGGCGCGCCGGCCACCAACGCGGATTTGTCGCGACCGCACTTCGCCATGGCGGACGACGCCGCGAACATCTACATCGCTGACAAGGACAGCCATTCCATTCTTGAGATCACCTCGGACGGAACGATCCATACTTTCGCCGGAACGCACGTCGGAGGGTTCAACGGGGACGGACCCGCGCCGGCGACCAGCCTGCAGTTGAATTTCCCAAACGGCGAATGGGTGCGTGGTGACGGCACGGTTTACATCCTCGACACGGACAACGGCAGGATTCGGCGCGTGGACACCCTTGGCGTCATGACCACGCTGTTCACGGTGGCCGGCGGCATCAGCACCGGCCGCGGCCTTTGGGTCAGCGCCGACGAATCGCTGGTCTATTTCGCCTCCGGCACCGACTTGAAGAAATGGACGCCGATCGGCGGGGTGCAACTGCTCAACAACCAGTTCAAAGAACTCGGCAACCTGGTCGTTGATTCCGCCGGCAACCTCCTCGTGACCGATCGCGCTGACAACCGGGTCTTCCTCGTTTCACCCGACGGCAGCCGCACCGTCATTGCCGGCGACGGCGGCGACAACAACGGCGGCGACGGTTTCCCGGCCCTGCAAACCGGTTTGCTCGAAGTCCGCGGTGTTTGGCCGTTGCCGACCGGCGGTTACCTGCTCGCCACGCACAAAGGCAGCCAGGTCTGGTATGTCGATGCCGCCGGCATCATCCACCTGTTGGTCGATGGCGCCGCCGGCAATCACGCGGGAGACGGCGCCTGGTTTCATTCGCCCGGACTCAAGGTAAGTGAAGTTCGCAGCGTGGCACTCGACGCGCAGGGAAACCTTCTAATTGTGGAAAACGACTACGGGTACGTCCGCCGGATTCGCTTTCTGCCGATCCGGCCGTAGGCCGGACGAGCAGCGGCGAACCTGAAACGTGCGGTCGTAGGGCAGCCATCCTGGCTGCCGGTTTTCGCCGGATTTGTGGTTGGGCTGAATTCGCCGATGTGTTAATTTCACTCCGTGAAAGCCCGCCGATCGATTCCTCTGGCACTGCTCCTGGCCTGTGCGTGTGAGGTCACCGCTCAGGACGAGCTGCCTCAACCCGATGAAATTCTTCAGTCAGTCCAGGAATGGGTGCGGGACAATCTCGATGGCCAAGCGCTGGATGAGCTGGGTGTGGATAAGGATCGCGTGCAACAGTTTCTCACTGAAGTGCGGCGGCAATTCCAAGGCACCTATGTTTACGACCTCGGCGCCCTGAGGGGGACGGCGACTCAGTTGCTCCCGGTGCTGCGACAGTTCGACGAAACACGTCCGTATGCCGTCTGGCTGGAAACCCATCTCGATTACTTCGACGTCGCCAGGGAACTGCGCCGCGAGGCCAAAGCCGCTCCGGAAAAATCCTTGCCGTCGCCGTTGCCGAATCCCTCGCCACAACTCGAACGTTCGGTCTGGATTAGAGAATTAAAGCATCGTTCCCCGCCCGCCCAGGCCGAAAGACACGCGGCGCGTCTGAAGGATATCTTCGCCGCAGAAAAACTGCCGCCCGAACTGATTTGGGTGGCGGAAGTCGAGTCTTCCTTTGATCCAACCGCGCGCAGCCCCGCAGGGGCGGCTGGTTTGTTCCAGTTAATGCCGCTCACCGCGCGCAGCCTCAACCTCTCGATCTCACTGCCCGACGAGCGCTTGCAGCCGGAGAAGAGCGCTCGCGCCGCCGCCAAGTATCTTCGCCGCCTTTACGGGCGCTTCGGCGACTGGCGACTGGCATTGGCCGCCTACAACGCCGGCGAGACCCGCGTCGAGAACCTGCTCAGGCAAGAGAAGGGGCGCACCTTCGATGCGATTGCCGCTCGTTTGCCTGCCGAAACCCAGATGTTTGTTCCCAAAGTCGAAGCTACTCTGCGCAAACGCGAAGGACTGACGTTGGCCGAACTGAAGATGCCGAACGGATGAACCGTAAAACTCCAACCAAGGTCGAAGTATGCGCGAACAAAATGATGAAAAGACGGTCCTCAAACAGGAGCGCGACCAGATGCTCAGACTGGTCTCCAAGGGCTTTTACAACGAACTCATCAACTATGGTGTCCGGAAGGACGAAATCCTGAGAGTCGCGTCGCACCTGCTTGACAACCTCATGGCGCAGGAGAAGAAGCCCGGCGAAGGCGTTCAGTACTACAACCACATCTTCACGCTCGATACCGTGAAGGATGAGTGGAAGGAACGCAAGCGACTGACGGTTCAGCATGTAACGCTCCGGCCGCTGCAACCGGCGGTCATCAGCAAAGTCGTCCAATGGCTCAAGAACCCCGCGATCCGTGAAAGCTTCGTGCCGGCCTTTCCCGAGCAGGAAACCGATTTGCAAAAATACTTCACTCATCCCACACGCGACTATTTTGGCATCTATTATAATGAGCAGCCGGTTGGAATCGTCGGCGGTGAGAACATCGATCCCGTGGCGGGCAAACTGGAGATGAAAAAGCTGGTGGGTGAATCCGGGCTGCAAGGCAAAGGCATCGGCAAACGCGCCACGTTCGGCTTTCTTTATTATGCGTTCCTCATCCTGGACCTGAACAAGGTTTACATCCACTCGCGCGACATCAATATCCACAACCTCAATCTCAACAGCCGGTTTGGCTTCGAGTTGGAGGGAATCTTCTTCGAGGACATCAAAGTGGGTGACAAGCGCCAGGACATTGTGCGCATGGCCCTGTTCAAATCGCTCTGGCTGCAGGTCTTCTCTCGCCCCGCCTGACAAGAGCGGCACGCATCGCCGCCGCAGCGGCGCACCGGAACCATGAACGTAGCCGACGACGTGAGTCGGCGCTGTCTATTTGAGAGTGCGCGGACTGCCGTCCACGGCTACGAGGCATTCCGCAGCGCGCACACTCTGCCAACGATGTCGCAGTCGCACTGCCTCAGTCCAGCCGTTTCACCCGGATGTTCTTGTAACGGACGACGCTTTTCGGGTCATGCGCCTGGAGCGCAAAGGTGCCTTCGTCCAGCTTGCGGGTGAAATCCTTGCCGGGTTGAGTTCCGGGCGGCTCGGTGTATTCGAAGATGATCTGCCCGTCGATTCTCACCGTCACGTGGTTATCCTTGACGACGATGTGCTGCGTCCACCATTTGTCGTCTTTCGCCGGAGTGGAAGCGACGTTCACGACATCATACAGACTGCCGGTCTTCTTCCAGTCGCTGTGGCTCACGTTCACCTGGCATTCGAAACCGTACTTCGGCCAGTCGGTTTCCTGATATCGGGTGTGAAAATATATGCCGCCGTTTGAGCCCGGCTCCGTCATCACGTCCACCTTCAACTCGAAATTCTTGAACGGCCTCGTGTCGCCGACGTAAAACAAATGATCGCGCGGACCGTGGGCGACAAACGCGCCGTTCTCAATTTTCCAGGTGTCGGGATGTTCGGTGGCCGGTTTCCATCCGTTGAAGGTTTTGCCGTCGAAAATGGCCACGAACCCTTCCTCGGAGTCAGCCCCGAGGCAGGCGATCACGGAGACACCGACGGCGAATGAAATCAAGAATGTGCGTTTCATGCCTCGAATGTTACCCGTCCGGGCCGCGGATAACAATCGAGATATTATCAACTCCTGGCCGCTGCCGATTCCTCCTCGCGATGGGACATTTCGTCCGGCTCCGTCCGAAGCCACGGGTGTGATCCAAATCGGAATCGAAGATCTGCCCGCTACCACCAGGTGAAGTTCGGGTCCGGTTTAGGGCCAGTGTAGTTCCATTGGTACGCCTGCATCGGAAACTGGAAATAGGCGGTGTGGCCGTCGCCGTAAATCACATTAAAGCGGTATTGTCCCTTGTAGTTGTGCCACTGGCTCCACGGATCGTTTTTGTCGCGATCCGCCCACCACGGCCAATCGCCTTGAATAAGTTTGTTGGAAGGACTGCGAGCGATCTCGCTCGTTTTCATCGGGGTCGCGTCGGGGGTGCCTTTCGCGGCCATGGAGTTGCCTGTCACATGCTTCACGCGCAGCGTCTCCACTGCCCAGACCGTGAGGTAACTGTTGCCCCAGGCGGCGTAACAACTGCGAGTCCCTTTCGGGAAGGTACTCTTCCACAGCGAATCACCCTTGTCCGAGGGACAATGAAACGTTTGCAGGGCCGGCACGTACTTGTTCAACGGCCGTTTGTCCGCCGTCAGTTTGAACGCATCGTGGAGCGTCATGGTGCCGGTCGTGCCGCCCAGCTCGCCCCAGTCCGGATAGACAGGATAGGAATCCAGATTATCGTCGGCATACATATGGAAGCCGATAGCTTGCTGGTGCATGTTGCTGTTGCACTTGATCGTCAACGCTTTGCTCTTCGCGCGGGCGAGGGCAGGCAACAGCAGACCGGCCAAAATCGCAATGATCGCAATGACGACGAGAAGTTCGATCAAGGTAAAGGCCACCTGTTGCGGAAATCGCCTGTTCATAGAATTATTCCATCCTGTGTCCGCACCGCCGGTTTGGCAAGCTCGGAATTGCAACGGATTAGTCCCGCTGTGACGTCTCGCAGTCTGGCCGTGGCGGCAGGTCAGATCGGCGGCAGGCCGGAGAGCTTCTTTCGGAGCTGCTCTTGTTGTTCGCGGATCAACGCCGCTTCCTCCCGAA
>QHNT01000485.1 GCA_003218515.1 Verrucomicrobiota bacterium
CCCACTTTGCTCTGCCTTTACGCGCGTGTCGCCAAGGACAGTGGAGAGCTTGTCCTCGATGGCCTCGGCCCAGATTTCATAGCCGCGCCGGGAAAGGTGCAGGTAGTCCGGCATCAGATCGTGAGGAATAGTGCCGTCGCTGTTGACGAACTTGTATCCGAAGTCGATCCAAAAAACGCTCTGGTCGTCGGCGAGTTTCTGGACGATTTGATTTACCTGAAGAATTTTCCCGCGTTGAGGGCTCGGATTCTCGCTGCGGGGGAAGATCGCCAGCAACAGCACTTTGGTCTGAGGCAGTTTTTCGCGGAGTTGCTTCACGATCGCCGCCACGCCCTCGGCGATCTGTTCCACGGTGTTGTCTTCGCCGTTGGAGTTATTGGTGCCGATCATGACCACGGCGGCCCTGGGCTTGAGGCCATCGAGGTTGCCGTGGTCAAGTCGCCAGAGGACATGTTGCGTGCGGTCGCCGCCGATGCCAAGATTGACAGCATTGCGGTGCGCGTAATGCTTCGCCCACACTTCCTTTCCTTCGCCTTCCCATCCTTGCGTGATGGAGTCGCCGATGAAAATGATTTGCGCCTTGTCACCGGCTTCAGCGGCGCGTTTGTTCAGCAGTTCCTGCCTGTCCTTCCAGCTCTGATCGGCGCGCGGGGCGGGTTCGACGGCGGAATGAGCGAAGGCACTAACGGGTGAAAGTGCGACCATGAGCAGCAACAGGGAGCGATGTGGAGATTTCATGGCGTGAGAATGAAGTTTTCGAGCAATAGAAGCAAGTCTGCGCAGCCTGGCCGACGTAGCGATTGTCACAATGAGGGCATCTGCCAAAAGTAATTTCCGAAAGGAATTTTACGGCTCACGAGCGCGAACCCGCCGAAACGGCGTAAGTGCCGCGCTCCGGAGCGCGGGCTTCAGCCCGCTTCAACGCGGATTTCGGAAGCCACTTTTGCCAATCGCCAGGATAATAACTCTACGCTTCATCACCGGCAAAGGTGCTGGTAATCTTATCGCATGAACACCACCGATCGTCAGGCGGGGAGAAATGTCATTACCCGCCGGAATTTCGCGCGATTAGTTTCCTCAGCCGGTGTTATTGCTGCCACTGACTTCCCGTGCCTCACTGCCGAATCCTCTGCGAAATTCAAAGCCGCCGTCATTGGTCATACCGGCCGCGGCGATTACGGTCATGGACTGGAGGGCATCTTCGCGAATCGACCGAGCATTGAAGTCGTCGCACTCGCCGATCCCGACCCGAATGGTCGCGCGAAAACAGCAGCAAAGATTCATGCGCCGCGAAGCTACGCCGACTATCGCGAAATGCTGGAAAAGGAACGTCCCAATCTCGTGAGCATTGCGATGAGACAATCGGACCAGCACCACGCGATCGCCCTCGGCGCGCTCCAGGCTGGCGCGCATGTCTATTGCGAGAAACCCTTCGTCACTGCGCCCCTCGAATCGGACGAACTCCTTGCCGAGGCGCACCAGCGAGGACTCAAGATTGCCGTGGCCCACACAATTCGGATGATGCCGGTGATCGTTCGCCTCCAGCAGGCCATCGCGGAAGGGCTGATTGGCGAGCTGGTCGAACTGCGCGCCTATGGCAAACAGGATTCTAGGGCTGGCGGAGAGGACATGATGGTGCTCGGCACACACCTGTTCGACCTGATGCGCCTGTTCCTCGGCGATCCCCTCTGGTGCACCGCCCGAGTGCTTTGGCAGGGGCACGACATAACCCCCGGCGACCGCCGCATCGTGCCGGACAACGTCGGATACGTCGCCGGCGACCAGGTATTCGCGCAATTCGGGTTTGCAAACGGGATGAACGCCACGTTCACGAGCGATGCCAAGCTGCGCGAGACGGTCGGGCATTGGGGCATCGAGTTCTACGGCAGCAAAGAGGCTGCGCGCATCAACTGCGATATCTCCCCCAACGTTTTCATTCGGCGCTCCACAGCGTGGAAGTCCGAAGGCAAGACAGATAGATGGGAACCGCTCGATGCTCCGCTGGTGAATTCCCCGCCGGCGCACAATCCCGGCCCCGTGGGCGATTGGCTCGACGCCATCGCGCGCGATCGCGAGCCGGAATGCAGCGGTCGCAACGGCGCCTGGGCGGTCGAGATGGTGATGGCGGTCTATCGCGCGGCGTTGAGCAGTGGGCGCGTGGGTTTTCCGTTGAAAGCGCGGAAGCATCCGCTGGCGGGCTGAGAATTTACCAGGCAATGCCGTAATCCTCACCGTGATTGCTGGCGCCGCCCCAGAAGGTCCCGTGCTCCTGATCAAAGTAAATCGCCGTGATCGGGCCGGAGTTTTTTTTCACGAAGTTCAAAGTGTAGCCCATCCGCGTCAGTTCCCGGCGCACCCACGAGGGAACCTCATCCGAAAGCGTCATCCGGCCCGGCTCCGCCTTGTGTTCGCCGAACGAGCTGCGCATCTGATAGCTGGTAATGTTCGCCGCTTCGCAGGCTTCCTGCACGGTCATGCCGAACTCGACGACGTTCAGAAAGAACTGCAACAGGTTCTGGTCCTGCGTGTCACCGCCCTGCACGGAAAAACAAAGGAAAGGCTTGCCGTTCTTCAACGCCAGCGTTGGCGTGAGGGTCACGCGCGGACGTTTGCCGGGCGCGAGCACGTTGAACGGGTTCTCCGCTTCGTCGAGCACAAAACTTTGCATGCGCTGGCTC
>QHNT01000036.1 GCA_003218515.1 Verrucomicrobiota bacterium
CATTGACTCGGATCAGGTCCATGCCTCGGGCGACGAGGCGACGTATCGCCAGGCCACGGAGGTGATCGAGTTGACCGGCAATCCAGCATGGCGCCTTCGCCAGTACGAGGGCCGCGCGGAGGAGTTGGTGGTGAACCGGAGGACGCGGGAGTTTCACGCCCGGCGCAACGTGGAGATGACACTGCCGCCGGGTTCGATTGGGCAGCGCGGTTTTCTTCTGCCCGAAAGCTCGTCGGAAACCAACGCGGCCGCGGCAGAAGGCCAGCCGGCGCAGGTGCGGGCCGGTGATTTCGAGTTCAAGCCGGATGTCGCGGACACAAACTTCAACCTCGCGGTGTTCCGCGACAACGTGCGGGTGAACAGCGGAAAGGGAAACCTGGACTGCGAGTTGATGACGATCATGTCGTCGGCGCAAAGCAACCGGACGGAAAGCGTCACGGCCGAGCGGAGCGTGGTGATGGAGCAAGGGGACAATCGCGTGACCGGCGAGAAGGCGGTTTACACTGCGACGAACGAACTGGTCGAGGTGACGGGAAGCCCAGCGTGGAAAATGAGCCAGCGCGAGGGAACGGCCGAAGTCCTCGCGTTCGACTTGAAAAACAAGGCGTATCAAGCCGCGCGCAACGTCCGGATGCGTTTGCCTCCCGGCGCACTCGGCGCTTCGACGTTACGGTCCGGGTCCGCTGCCCGGACCAACGTGGCGGCGAGTGGGACCTCGACTGATCCGCCCAAGTCGATTGAGGTCGCTTCGGACGATTTTGAATTGAAACCGGACGCAGCGAACACGAATCTGAGCCTGTCGACCTATCGCGGCCATGTGCGGGTCAGCGAACCGGAGCGGATGAATCTGGCGAGCGAGGAGTTGATCGTGACCGGCAAAATGTTGTTGGGGACAAACCAGGTGGAACGTGTTGTCGCGGAGGGGAACGTCGATCTCGTCGTTCGTGAAGCCGGCGGAGAAAAACGGGCGCAGGGCGACAAAGGGGTTTACACCGCCGGCAACGGAGAGGTCGTGTTGACGGGCCGTAACGGGGTTAAGTTCGTCGTGGCGGATGCGGAGGGCGTAATCGAAGGCAGCGGCTCGAAGGCGGTTTACACGGGCGCTCCAGAGGTATTGGAATTGTCAGGGAATAATCCGGTGTTGACGGCCGGCGCGGGAAAGGTATGGGGCGACCCGGTGATTTGGGACCGGGCGAACACGACGGTCAAAGCAACGGGAAATTGGAAGGTGAGATTGAATCCGGAGTCACTGAAGAAGAAAACAACGCCGGCTGTGCCGAAATCGTGATCATGATTTTCGCTCAACCTGTTTCTGTGTGAACCTGCCCCAGTCACAAACGCGGCCAGCGCTGCAAAAAAGTCCCTCGTCGCCCGCGGCGACCGTTGACCTGGAGAGACACTTGTTGTGCACCGAGAAATTGGTCAAGGAATACCGCCAAAGGCGTGTCGTCAACGGCGTGTCGATTTACGTGGATGCCGGCGAAATCGTCGGACTGCTCGGCCCCAATGGCGCCGGCAAGACAACCACGTTCAACATCGTCGTCGGCCTGGTGAAGCCGGACGAAGGCGACGTGCGATTTCAGGAGCGGGAGATCACTCGTTGGCCGATGCATCAACGCGCGCGGCTGGGCATCGGTTACCTGACGCAGGAACCGTCGGTGTTTCGCAAACTGACCGTCGAACAGAACATTCTGGCGATTTTGGAGACGTGCGCGATGGACGCGCAGGAGCGCCAGGTGCGGCTGAAGTATCTCCTCGACGAACTCGACCTGGCGCGGCTCGCCAAAAGCAAGGCGTACACGCTCAGCGGCGGTGAGAAGCGGCGTCTGGAAATCACCCGCGCGTTGGTAACCAGTCCCAAACTCATGCTGCTCGACGAACCGTTCAGCGGCATTGATCCGATCGCGGTTTATGAAGTGCAGAAGATTGTCCGGCGCCTGCAGGAACGCGGTCTGGGCATCTTGATTACCGACCACAACGTGCGCGAGACACTCAAGCTGGTGGACCGCGCTTATCTGATTCATAAAGGCGAGGTGGTTTACCATGGACTTGGGCCGGAGATGCCCAACGACCCGAAGGCCCGCGAGATTTATCTCGGACCGGAGTTCAATCTGTAGCTCGTCAACTCGTCAAAAGAGTTGAACGGTTAAATCGATGAAGCGTTGACCTGGAAGCGCGTGTGAGCGAGGGCGTTTGCCTGTTCAACGATTCAACGTTTTAACGCATTTAACGATTTCAAAAGATATGCAACGCGATGTCGTCACCGTTGAACGGTTTTACACCGAGCATGCCGGCGAGTTGGAGATGAAACTGGTTGGCGGAGCCGCCGGTTTGAAGCGGGTGATTCGCGAGCCGACGGTCAATCGACCCGGCCTCGCGCTGGCCGGGTTCACCAAATATTTCGCCAGCAAACGAGTGCAGGTGATCGGCAGCGCGGAATCAACCTTCCTCAAGTCCCTGGGCAAGGAGGAACGGGAACACCGTTACGCCGATCTGTTTTCGTATAAAATTCCCTGCGTTGTTTTCAGCCGGAACATTCATCCGGACAAACTTTTTCTCAAGGCCGCGGAACGGGCGGACGTGCCGGTGTTTCGTTGCCCGCTCATCACGATGAAGTTCATCAATCTTGCCACACTGGCGCTGGAAATGATGTTCGCGCCGCGCAGCACGGAGATGGGAAGCATGGTGGACATCCTCGGCGTCGGCGCCATCATTCGCGGCGAAAGCGGCATTGGCAAAAGCGAAAGCGTGCTGGCCTTGATCGAGCGCGGCTACAGTCTGGTTTCCGACGATGTGACCAAAGTGACGCTGGTGGACGGGCGCGAAGTCATCGGCACCAGCGCCGAGCTGACCCGCAACCACATGGAAGTGCGCGGTATTGGCATCATCAACGTCGCCGCGATGTTCGGAGTGAAATGCATCCGCGCTGAAAAACGCGTCGATCTGGTCGTCACGCTGAAAGTCTGGAACGAAGTGCAGGACGTGGACCGGCTCGGGATGGAAGAACAGTTTGTGAAGATCCTGGGGGTGGACATCCCGCACATCATCATTCCGGTCCGGCCCGGACGCGACCTGGCGCGGTTGATTGAAGTGGCCGCTTTCCAGACCAAGCTGAAGCGTTCCGGCTACAATCCGGCCAAGGAATTGAACGACCGGCTGATCTCCCAGATGTCCCGCAAGTTGCGGCTTTGAATTTCATTGGCAAATCCCTTGCTCGTCCTCATAATCACGCGCTGAATGAGCGCGACGAAGAAGCCGACCGACAAACACTCCGCCGTCACCCGCGAGTTGGTGGTCAGGAACAAACTCGGCATTCACGCCCGGCCCGCGGCGATGTTTGTCAAGACGGCCAACCGCTTTGAGTGCGATGTCTTCGTGGAAAAGGACGGCGAGAAGGTCAATGGCAAAAGCATCATGGGCCTGATGATGCTCGCGGCCGGGCCGGGGAGCAAACTGCACGTTTGGGCGGAAGGAGAAGACGCCGCCCGAGCGGTTGCCGAGCTGGACGCGCTTCTGCAACGCAAGTTCGACGAGGACTGACCGCGTATGTCTGCGATAGAATTTGATGTCCGATACGCCGCGCGTCTTGCGCATATCGAACTGACCTGCGCGGAAGAGCAAAAGCTCAGCGCGCAGCTCGCCAACATTCTCGGCTACGTCGAGAAATTGAAAGAACTCGAGGTCAGCCAGGTCGAACCGACCGCCCACGCGGTGCCGATGGTAAATGTGACGCGCCCAGATGAAGTCCGTCCGGGCCTGACCAACGAAGAGGCGCTGCGCAACGCCCCGGCCCGCGCCGGCGGCCTGTTCCTCGTGCCCAAGATCGTGGAGTAAGACCCGATTTTCACGAACGCGCGCGTATTGGAGAATGAATTTGCGCTGATTCGTGTAACTCGTGTCCAGGTTTTTTCATGCTGAACCAACTCACCATTTCCGAGCTTACAGGCAAGCTCGCGAAACGCGAATGCTCCGCCCGCGAAGCGATGCAGGCGTGCCTCGATCAAATCCAGCGTGTGGACCGACGAATCAAAGCTTTCCTTGGCTACGACGCGGCGGATGCGCTCGCGCAGGCCGAGGCCGCTGATACAGCAATCGCCGGCGGCGCGGATTTCAAACCGCGTCCTTTGCTCGGTGTTCCCGTCGCCGTGAAGGATGTGCTTTGTGTGAAAGGCCACCCGTGCAATTGCGGATCGAAGATTCTCGCCAAATTTGTTTCACCCTACGACGCGACTGTCATCGAGAGATTGAAAGCCGCGGGCGCGATCGTCTTTGGCCGCTTGAACATGGACGAGTTCGCGATGGGCAGCTCGACGGAAAACTCAGCGTTCTTCACCACACTGAACCCGTGGGACACGACGCGCATTCCCGGCGGTTCTTCAGGCGGTTCAGCGGCGGCGGTCGCGGCGGACGAAGCCATCGCCACGCTCGGTTCGGACACCGGCGGCTCGATTCGACAGCCCGCCGCCTTGTGTGGCGTCGTTGGCTTGAAACCCACTTACGGACGCGTTTCGCGCTACGGCCTCGTCGCCTTCGCTTCGTCGCTCGACCAGATCGGACCGTTCACCAAAGACGTGCGCGATGCAGCGCTCATCATGAGTGTCATCAGCGGCCTCGACCCACGCGACTCGACCAGTGTGCCGGAGGCGGTACCGGACTACGCCGCCGCGCTGGGCGGCAACATCAAAGGGCTGAAACTTGGCTTGCCGAAGGAATACATGATCGGCGGACTCGATCCCGAAGTGAAAGCGGCGGTTGACGCCGCCGTGCGGCAACTGCAAAAGCTCGGCGCGGAAGCGAGGGAGATTTCCCTGCCGCACACCGATTACGCGGCGGCGACCTACTACATCATCGCGCCCGCCGAGGCCTCGGCGAACCTCGCGCGATTCGACGGCATTCGCTACGGCCTGCGGGTGGATGGAGCCGACCCGGTCGAGCTTTACGGTAAAACCCGTGGCGCGGGTTTCGGCGCGGAAGTGAAACGCCGCATCATCCTCGGCACTTACGTCCTCAGCAGTGGTTACTACGACGCCTACTACCTGCGCGCCCAGAAAGTCCGCACGCTGATCCGCCAGGACTTTTTAAAAGCGTTCGAGCAAGTGGACGCCATTGTCACGCCGACGACCCCGACCGCCGCGTTCAAGGTTGGGGAAAAGTCCGACGACCCGCTGCAAATGTATCTTTCGGACGTCTTCACCGTCGCGGCGAACGTCGCCGGCATCTGCGGCGTCAGCGTGCCGTGCGGTTTCACCCAATCGCCGAAACTGCCGATTGGCCTGCAACTGCTGGGCAAACCGTTCGGCGAGGCCACTATTTTGAAACTCGCGCACGCCTACGAGCAGAGCGCCGGTTGGCGCCGGGAGAAGCCGCCATTGCCTTAACGGGGCTAATTGAATGACAGCACACTCGAATTCTTTCGGTGAAACGGGACACGCCGTTGCTTGTTTGGGGCGGCTGCGGCATTTTCTTATTCACGGGAGTTTACCGCTTCTGCTGGCCGTTGGCTTCAGCCTCTCCGGCTGTTCCCGCCAGGAGGCCAGCGCTGAAAAATCGGGCAAAAGCGCGGGGGGGGCGCCGGTGCCCGTGCTGGTCGGCAAGGCAATGGCGAAAAGTATGCCGGTGCAAATCCAGGCGATCGGCAACGTGATGCCCTATTCCAGGGTGGCCGTGCGTTCGCAGATCACCGGACAACTGGTCCGGGTTCATTTTCAGGAGGGTAAGGAAGTGCGGAAAGACGATCTGCTGTTCACCATCGACCCGCGCCCGTCGCAGGCAGCGCTCGACCAGGCGAAAGCCAACCTGGCGCGCGACGAGGCGCAACTGGAGAACGCGCAGATTGAGTTTGCGCGGGCGAAAAAGCTGTTTGAATCGAACATCAGTTCGCGTGACGACTACGACAAGGCGCAGGCCAACCTCGACACGCTCCGCGGCACGGTGCTGGCGGACCGAGCGGCCATCACCAACGCGGCGCTCAACCTCGAATTCACCTCCATCCGTTCACCCATAGACGGTCGCACCGGAAATCTCCTGGTGCACGAAGGAAACATCGTGAAGGCCGAGGACGACGTGTTGCTCCAGATCAACCAGGTCCATCCCATCTTCGTTTCATTCGCCGTGCCGGAGCAGTTTCTGCCTGAAATCAAGCGACGGATGCGCGACGGGCCTCTCAAAGCGGAGGCGAGTTATGTGAACCTGGATGGAGCGCCTCCGCAGGGCAACGTTTCCTTCATTGATAATACGGTGGACCCGACGACGGGCATGGTTCAACTCAAAGCCACGTTCGATAACACGGACAACGCCCTCTGGCCCGGGCAATTTGTGCAGGTAGCCATGACCCTCTCCGAGCAAGCGAACGCAGTCGTGGTCCCGACTCCGGCAATTCAACCGGGGCAAAACGGTGATTTTGTGTTTGTGGTGAAAGCGGATCAGACGATTGAGTTGCGGCCGGTGGTTGTGGGCGCGGGGCGCGAGGGCGAAACCGTCGTGCAAAGCGGCCTCAAGCCGGGCGAGACCGTGGTGACCGACGGTCAATTGCGGCTGGTGCCCGGCGCGCGGGTGGACGTGAAACCGGCCGACACACTCAAACCCAAGGCGGTAGCGCAGGAGGAGGCCCCATGAATCTGCCCGAACTGTGCATTCGCCGACCAGTGATGACGACGCTCGTCATGGCGGCCATCCTGTTGTTTGGCATCATCGCGTATCGCACGTTGCCGGTGAGCGACCTGCCGAGCGTCGATTATCCGACCATCTCGGTGAACGCGAGTCTGCCCGGCGCAAGTCCGGAAACGATGGCGTCCTCCGTCGCCACGCCCTTGGAGCGGCAGTTCTCGACCATCGCCGGCGTGGACTCGATGAGTTCGGTCAGCGCCCAAGGCTTGACGCAAATCACCATACAATTCTCACTCGCGCGTGACATCGACGCGGCCGCCCAGGACGTGCAGGCGGCCATCGCGAAGGCCGCGCGTCAGTTGCCACCCGGCATGCCCTCACCGCCGACCTACAGCAAGGTCAACCCGGCGGATTCACCGATTCTTTATCTGGCGCTCACTTCGCCCACGCTCCCGCTTTCGACGGTGGACGAATACGCTGAGACGATGATGGCTCAGCGCATCTCGATGGTGAACGGCGTGGCGCAAGTCTCAGTGTTCGGCGCGCAACAATACGCCGTGCGCGTTCAAGTCGATCCGAACAAACTCGCCTCGCGCGGCATCGGCATCGATGAGGTCCAACAGGCGGTGTCGCAAGGCAACGTCAACCTCCCGACCGGCACGCTCAATGGAACCCATCAGGCGTTCACCGTCCAGGCGAACGGTCAGTTGATGAACGCCGCCGACTATCGGCCGTTGATCGTCGCGTATCGCAACGGCGCGCCGGTGCGCCTGCAGGAACTGGGGCGCGTGCTGGACAGCGTGCAG
>QHNT01000037.1 GCA_003218515.1 Verrucomicrobiota bacterium
AGGAGACAAACCTACCCGCCTCATCCGTAAGCTCCGAGGTGATTCAACAGGTTGTCCAGCAGCTTCGTCGTGAGATGGAACTCTTCGCCAAACAACCAGCCGAGCCAGAGTCGATCACCAACAGCGTTGCCGCTCCTGATCGAACAGAAGCCCTTGAGCAAAGGCTAGTCCTGGTTGAACGGATGCTACAGGCTCAGCGCCAAAGCGAATTGGAAACTGTTCATAGTTCGTATCGCGCGCTCGTCATCGTCGCGGGCATACTGGGCGGCGTGGTACTCGCGGGTATTCTCTGCGCCGTGGTAGTTCTGACCCGCGCGATGAACCGGCTTTCCGACCTGGCATTGCGTCTGCCTGCCAGTGGTTATCAGAACTTTCCCGGTCTGGCCGCAAGTGAACTTTTGCCCGGCACTTTCAGCCAGGCCGAACAGATCAGCGCAAAGTTCATCGGCACCGTCGAACGACTTGAAAAGCGGATTCTCGAAATGGAACAATTGGGAGGCCAACGGTTGCCGGCGGAGCTTGAAAGTCCCGTTCCAACCCACCCATCGTCAACGACAGGCGCAAAGCCAGTGGGCGAGGAGAGCGTGCCGCAATTTTCGGTTTTGATTGGAAAGGGCCAGGCGCTGCTGAATCTTGGCCAGGTGGAGGAAGCGCTTCACTGCTTTGACCGGGCCATCACTCTCGATCCGAGAAGCGCGGACGCGCTGATAAAACGAGGAATGGCGCTCGAAAGACTCCATAAGATGGAACAGGCCCTCGACAGCTACGATCGGGCGATCGCCGCCGACAATTCGATGACGCTGGCCTATCTCCACAAAGGGGCGGTTTGCAATCGCCTGCAGCGGTTCCAGGAAGCCCTGGCCTGTTACGAGAAGGCCCTGAAGACGGAACCCGTGCCGGCCGCTTTATGACTTGAACAGTGGCGGCCATCCGAACACTTCAAACAATGATTACCGGCGTTCGGTTTGGGTTTCAAAGAAGAACCATTCTTTGAAATACCAGGCGAAGAGAAGTAAGCACCGAAGGTCCAGTTCTGACGCCCGGCAGGAGCGCGCAACGGCGGTTATGTCGGCGCGGCGGCCTGAATTAAGGTTGGCCGCTGACAGTCGTATTTTTAAGATCTGAAAACCCCTTTGGATCTATGCTCCTGAGCGTATTGGCAACCGCCATGACCACGCCACGGTCCGGGTCGTTCATCATCTCCTTAAGTGTTGGAAGCGCCGATTTGGCATTGGGTCCAATCTCACCTAAAGCATAAACAGCAAGCTTGCGAACTTCAGGATCCGGATCCTTCAACAGCAAGATGAGAGATGGCACAGCTGGCGCGGAACGAGGACCAGCTTTGGCCAGTTCGGCACAGGCGTTGACTCGCGTGTCTTTGTCGGCACTTTTGAGGGCATCCATCATTGCGGTCACATTGACCTTTTTGGCTTCCGCGTCTTGTTTTGAACAGCCGCCGACGAGTGCAAAAGCCAGCACATTGAGCGCTAAAGCAAGGAGAATTCGTGGGAAATCTTTCATGATTGAATAGTCTATAGCCAAGTGTTCAGCCCTTCAATCTTTATCAACCGGTTACAACTTGTTCTTACCGTTTGAGGGAAAAGGCTCCGCTGGTCTTTTCACCGGTGCCTTCACGCAAATCGTAAAGGCGATCCGCATCAAATGGCCCAAATGACTCTTCCTCGCCATTCGGCCAGCGGACGATCACGCGCTCAATTTTTTTTGAGTTGCCCAGGCCGCAGTGAATCCGTGGGTCATTGCTCGAGCAGTAGCTCTCATTAGGAATAACATAACGCCAGTAGGTTCTGCCAGCCGCCTCGATTTGCAAAATCGCGTTCATCGCATAACAATTCCGTCGGTTCAGAGCCCTCGCCATGAACCAGTTACCACGCGGACTGATGAGGTTTCGTAACAGGTGCGCAGGGCCGTCCCGATTGATGATTACTATGTCCACGCCTCCGTCATTATCCAAGTCACCTGTTGCTAAGCCTCGGCTCGTAGCGACCAGCGGCTTGCCGACGCCCCCTTGGGGCATCACTTCCTCAAATTGTCTGCTCCCTGAGCCACGAAGCAAATTGTTGGGTTCAGCATAAGGATCGTTGGGATCGAGATCGGTGGTGCCAAGCTTCACCCGCCCGTTGGCAATGTAAAGATCAAGTTCCCCGTCGTTGTCGAAGTCCGCAAAGCCCAACCCAAAGCCTGTGTATGGCAGGCTGTGAGCGCCCGGGCCTTTCGGGGTTACGAAATCAACGAAATTGGTGTTGGTGTTTACGAACAGACCGTTGCCTTCGCCTACGAGGTGAGTAATGAACAGATCCAGCCATCCGTGTTGGTTCAGATCCACTGCCGCTACTCCCATGCCCGCGCGCGGCACACCCAATGAATTGACAGCGCAGCCGCGGATCATGGCTTCGTCTTTAAACCCTCCGTTGCCCTGGTTTATCCAGAGTTGGTTGGGCATGCCGTCGTTTGCCACGTAAATGTCAATTCGGCCGTCATTGTTGAAATCCGCGCAAACGACACCGAGTCCGTTGCCATAGGCTTTGTCGAGTCCCGCTGAAAGCGTGACATTCTCGAAGGTCCCATCCCCTCTGTTGTGATAGAGCGTGTCCATCGCCGGAGCTTTGTAGTTCAAAGGCGAGCAATAGTCCGGCAAGCCTCCTCGCGAGAAGCAATCCACCTCCGTGTCCTTCGACCACTTCAAGTAGTTAGCGACAACGAGGTCCAAGTTACCATCTCCATCGTAATCGAACCACGCAGCGCTGGTGCTCCACGAGTTGCATTCAACTCCTGCCCGTACCGTGACATCGGCAAATGTGCCGTCGCCGTTGTTACGATAGAGCAAATTTCTTCCGAGATTTGTAACGTAAATGTCGACGTAGCCATCGCCGTCATAATCCCCGCAGGCGCATCCCATGCCGTACTCCCCGTGACCACCCACACCTGCGCGTTCGGTCACGTCCTCGAACTTCCATTTTCCCAAATTGTGATAGAGACGGCAGCCCGGACGATTGGTCAATGATGGGTCCAATGAACCGCCATTCACGCAGAAAATGTCCAACAAACCGTCGTTATCGTAATCCAATAGTCCGACTCCACCAGTGACCATTTCTGGCATGTAGAAGCGCCTGTTGTGCCCGGAAGAATGACGAAAATTGAAACCGGCCTTTGCGGCAACTTCTTCAAACCACGGCGCGTCGAGTCGTTTTGCACTGTTTGTCTTCTGAGCCGCGGGTGTTGCACCTTCGGGAGAAGACTTGAAGCAGCCATTGGTCAAAGACAACAAAATGGAAATGGCAGGAAGACAGGCGTAACTCCTTGCGCGGTCGACAATGGATCGCCGGTGCGCTTCGCTTTCAGCGAAGCTTTGAAATGGCTGCGAGGTCATTCGTTGTTCGGCCGGCCCGCGAGCCGGCGCAGCCTTTCATCAAGAATTCCCAAAGCCGGATTCGCCGGTGAGATGCGTCGGAGGTGTTCGACAGCAGCGCGCGCCTCGCCGGCGTCGCCCCGCTCGACGTACAGCTGTGCAAGCCGCACTTGAACGGATGCCAGCGCGGGATTCAATCTGGCGGCTTGTTTATAGTGTTCCAACGCCGGCTCGGAACGATTCAGATTTTTCAAACAGACGTCGCCCATTTCCATTTGGATCTCGGCGTTTTGAGGGTCACACCGAAGCGCAACCTCCAAGGCTGCGAGGGCCTGTTCATCATGCTCCATTGTCAGCAGCGCATTCGCTTTCGCCAGATGTGTTTGGGCGACATTCGGTCCTAATTCGATGGCCCGTTCCGCGTAGCGTAACGCTTCGTTAGTCCGTCCCAGGTCGCTGCAACTGTGGGACAATGTTATGTAGGCTGGAAGATAACGATCTTCCTTCTGAACGACCTTTAAGAGAAGGTCGCGAGCATTTTCTGGCTGACCAGAACGGTTGTAGGCGATTGCCAAGGCGTTCACGAGGCTGGAATTGCCTTGCTGAGAAGCCAGAGCTTCCTTGAGAATCTCCACCGCTTTGCCGGGCTGACCCCGCGAAGAATATTCGTTGGCCATGTCCATCTGGTCCTGGAGCAGCTTCATGTGCTGCGACGCTGTGACCGACCAGTCATCTTCCATAGGATAGCGCGTCTGGTCGACACCGATGGCCAATTCCAGTCCGGCATCTTCCAACCGACCCAACCCCCGATAAGCTTGCCCAAGCAAGTGATGGGCGGTCTTCGCACCAGGGTCAAGCGCGAGGGACTTTTCCAGTACTTTCGCGGCTTCCGCATAATCACCCTTGCGCAGCTTGACTTCACCCATACCGGCGTATCCCCTCCATTCCTTCGGCGCCAAAGCAATAAGGCGTTGAAAAGCGGGTTCTGCTTCATCAACCGAGCCTGACCGCAGGAGAGCGTCGCCCAGACGGTAATATCCCTGTGGGAATTCCGGAAACTCAGCCGTGATCTGCCTGAACATGTTGAGAGCTTCGTTGAAATCTCCCGATTCCTGCGTCGAGATGGCCACATAGAGACGGGCCAAAGGCTCTTTCGGATTGAGCTTTGCGGCATTTATGAATGCGAGCCGGGCTTCACTCCAAAGCGAGTTGGCGGCATAGATTATTCCCAGGGTCGCCTGGCGGTGCATCTCGCGGGGACGTTCGCGCACCCATTTGATTTTTTGTGTTACGTAATTGCGTAGCTGTGGTTCAAGCTTGTCCAAATCCTTCGGTACGGGCACTTCCAAGTGTCGGTCGCTCCGCTGCGAATGGAAGAATCCTGCCAGCCCAAGAATCATGACCGCAATCGCTCCTGTAATGACACCGGCAGAAAGCCCCCACCGTATTTTCCGCGGTGAAGGGCTACTCGATTTTCTTGTGGCTGCCTTCACCATCTCAACCGCGCTTGACGGGTTTGATTCGCTCTGCTGCCCGCGCCGAGGCTTTCTGCAACAGGAATGCAACTTTTCTGACAAAGATGGACATCGTTAATCAAGGAGCGCTTTAGTGCACGTGCTACAAATTGCCTTGGAGTCCCAAGTTGGTCCATTGTTCATTTTCTGCTGGAACGCAGTGAGACATGATAACGCCGCTCCAAGTCATAAAAAATGGCCCGCGTTGGACGGGCCATTCGCTTCGATTAAAGGAATTCGAAGCCGATCCGGTTACGTGTTAGAATCGAGTGGGATTTCTCACCAAGGAGGACGTTCTTTCTTGCAGCCAGTTCACGTCCGGATTGTTGGGCGATGGTTTACCCAGGGGCAACGGTTGACCGGGCTTCAAGCTAGGTTTGGTTCGCGCGTCCAGCCATTTCCTTATTTCAGCATGACCGTCAGCAAAGGCGAAACCGCCTGCCCCATTATGGTAACTGGCGGGGTAGTCCACGATCTGATAACTCTGAGGTCGGTAAGGATCGTACCCGGTCATATCAACCGCGAACCACCCATCATTAATTCCGTCTTCCCGTTCGTCGAGGAACACCCAGCATTTTGCCGGGGATGGATTCAGAATCTCGGAGTACTTCTTGAACTGTCGATAACCCGCTGTAAAGGGGCCCCCTCGCTCTCCCAGGTACCCATTCATAGAAATACTACGAACCCGTGGCACACCTTTATTCTTATTGCTCAGGCTCTTATCCGCTGGACACTTATAAATCCCAGGCGACATACTGTAACGCCCCAGTTGAGCTGCCATTAAATAAAACGTGTTTGTATTGTCCTGAACGAAGAAGGAATTCTCAAGCCAACCAAGGGTCCAAGTCTTGTTTGTGTTGGGCAAGTACCGCATATCAGTACCCCCATCCAAATTCCCCGGCAGCGTATCGTTGTTGTCATCGATGAACAATATCTGCGCAAGCGACATCTGCTTGTTGTCATTCAAGCACGCGATGCCTTGCGCCTTGGCTTTGGCCTTCGCCAACCCCGGCAACAGAAGACCTGCCAAAATCGCAATGATGGCGATGACGACCAAAAGCTCGATCAGGGTGAATGCCCTCGGGGAATGCCGTTTTCTACGCAGGAAACTGCGCCTGCCAAAAAAGAAGTCTCTCATAAACGTTTCGCGGTTTTTCATTTCGCCATTCGGGTGACTAACGCGCAAAGTTACCCTTTAGCCGGGCTGCCGTCAATACTTGGGTTCGTGACCTTTCGACTCAGGTAAAAGACACTTCAGCTGCCAGGCCTTTAAGGTGTGTGCAAATCAGCATTGAATTGGTTTCCATATCAGGCTGCACTTGCTTTATCTCACAATCTCACCCGGTTGAAAACTGTGCGTCTGACTGCACACCCCGCATCAGTAGCTTGAACGATCCTTCAGCCACTTCAAATCGGCGCCTTTGTCCCTTGGCGACGCGCGGATGTCGGCGTTCTTAACAGTGATCGCCGGGTCTCTCCACCGCTTAATCTCCGAATGGCCATCTGAGTAGGCCATGCCATTGGCGCCGTTGTGATAGGTAGCTGGAATGTCCACCCAAGTCGCGATGGCCGGATCACAAACAAACCAGCCGTCATTGATGCTGGTCGGGTTCTCGTCCAAAGTGACCCAGGTCTCGCTCGGCGTGAGGATGCTCGAGTAGGTGCGGAAATTGCGGTAGTACGGCAGCGGGCCCGTGGTATGGTCCGGGTTCCAGGCATTGATAGGATTCATCCAGCAATTCATGGACATGCTGCGGATCGTGGGTGGGCCGCCTTTATTTCCATAAGGGTCCCGGGTTGTCTTGTGATCGGCCGGACATTTGTACACCGCCAGGCTCTTGACATAAGGGTAAAGCAAGGAATCCTGAATTAGAACGTAATTGGTCGGGGTGGTAGTGCTATCCCTTGGATTCATCGACCCCATGCACCACTGGTTAAGCGGGTAGGTTTTAGTCGGACTGACAGTTGTGACCAATGAATCCAATCCAGCCGATCGAACCAGCTTATCATTAAAATCGCTCGCGTAAAGGTTCCAAGCGAGCATCAGTTGTTTGCTGTTGCTCAAGCACATGATCCCTTGCGCTTTGGTCTTGGCCTTGGACAATGCGGGCAAAAGTAACGCTGCCAGGATTGCGATGATGGCGATCACCACCAGAAGTTCGATCAGCGTAAAAGCACGCATGGCGGATCCCTGTCTCCCGCGTGAAGGTCGGAGGACAGCGAAAGGATTTGTCATAGAACAGATTTTTGACTTCGTCGTTTGGGGATTTGCCAGGTTTGCGTGTGTTTCCGCCATCGTCAATGTTTGCTTTTGTTGCTCGGTCTGTATGATTCCGTGAAATCAAACCCATACGCGCCGCGCTTGGAACGAATATTGCAGAAAATGGCCTCGGTGGAAAGTGTGCGTTTCGCTGCACACGTTGGCCTCTTTGGTGGAACGTGCTCCCACAATCAAAGCTCAGGAATCCGACTGGCGGTGCGGACTGATTCGATTCTTCAGGCAGTAGGCGGCGTTGGCCGCGTATTTTCCCGCCGAGATCCTCAATTGTTCCTGTTCCGCAACTGTCAAGGTGCGGACGACTTTGGCCGGCGAACCCAGGACCAGGGATTCAGGCGGAATTCTCTTTCCTTGCGTCACCAGGGCGTTGGCGCCAATGAGACTTCGTTCGCCAATCACGGCGCCATCTAGAATGATCGCTCCCATGCCGATCAGCACCTCGTCCCCGATCGTGCAGGCGTGCACGATCGCCGAGTGCCCCACCGTCACGTAGTTGCCGACCA
>QHNT01000038.1 GCA_003218515.1 Verrucomicrobiota bacterium
TCACTCATCGCTGACCGCAACTATCAAGACCTCGATCAAATGGTGATCGAGCATTTGCTGGGCAAGTAGGCGCTATCCCGGAGTAGTTTCACCACAACCCGAAGCAACCGTCCGCGCCCCAGATTTGCGAGCCGACGTAGGACCTCATGCGGGAGATGCCTTTCCAGGCAACCGAGCCGTCGAGCAAGCCGACATTGCCACCCTTTGCGCCGATGGAAGCGGGCGTCTGTTGATAGGCCGACGGGTTCGATTCGAAGTAGGGCTCGTCCCGGATGACGGGTCCACGCGCGGTGTGCGGCGCCAGGATACGCTGGAAACTGTAGGCATAAACGTTCAAGTCGGCCACGAGCACGAGGGCCGGATCTTCGGCGGTCTTCTGCGGTGAAATCCAGGTGTTCGTGATGCCGGCCGCCGCCGGCCAGGGAGTGTTCGAGTGACCGCCGAGATAGTGATAGCCGATCGCGATGCCGTAGCCCGGATGCCTGCGCCAATTCAGATCCTGTTCGAACGATTTCGCCAGATTCGGACAGTCGAGCACCTTCAACGGACTGGCGTATTGCAGAATGTTGCTCTGAGTGGCGGTGGAGAGGATCGGCGTGTGCGTGTCGTTCGTGTTGCTGCTGTCGGTCCCACCGCGCGGGAGGTAGTCCTGAAAATCGCCTGCGTAAATGTGAGTCGCCATGATGAACTGGTGGATGTTGCTCACGCAGGAGGCGCGGCGGGCCCGCTCCTTCGCGCTGCTCAAAGCCGGCAGCAGCAGCGCGGCAAGTATGGCGATGATGGCGATGACCACCAGAAGCTCAATAAGAGTGAACCCGAACGGGAGAGGAAGCGGCCCGACAGGGCGCGATGTCCTGAGCGCGCCGGAGTTCGGCGGGCTGGATACATATAGCCGAGAGTCTGTCATTTCTGCGCGGATTTTTACCGGCGGCGGCGCTGCAGAGTGGGACAGGCATCTTGCCAATAGTGTTCGGCATGAAAAACGCTGAGGGCGTTTTTCCCTCTCTCCCCTTGAGGAACGAGCGGGGAGAGAGCTGGAGAGAGGGGAAACTCATGAAAAACGGCCTCCTCTCCCCGACCCTCTCCTCCTTTTTTGGGGAGGAGAGGGAGAAGGGAATCGCTGCTGCGGTCCAAGCAAACTACTTGCCGAACACTCACGGCCCCGAGAATGCTTTTCGCGACGTTGCAAACTGCGTCGTTGTTTCCTCGCCTCTTCATAAGCCGCTGGTTCAAGGCCGCTCCTCCACCCGGAAGAATCGTCGTGTCGTGTTCGAGCTTTGCGGGTCGTCCAATTGAAGCTGCCCGTTGGTCACCACGATTGGATTGGTGAGTTTAATCCAGCCACTCAGACCCAACGTCAGATCCGTGCTGGCAAGGATGTCGATGTTGGCCACGCGATTGGTGTCGAGCGGCGAGCCGTCTTCGTTGCCGATGAAGATACGAAACGTTCCGCCGGCGCTGAGCAGCGCGGGATTCAGCTTCAACGACGGCGCGGCATCGGCCACGTCGAGGCAGACTGCTTCTGTTGTGCTGCGAGCATAGATGCGTCCGTTACTGATGGCCGGGACGTTCCAGCACCTCACAAGTCCCGGATCCGAGCCCTGAGAGCCGTCGAGCGCGCGGAACCGCGCCACTTCCACGTAGCCCGTCGGGTCAGGCTTCACCAGCGCCAGATAACCGTCCTCGTTCAGCACAAGGACGTGGCCTGCCACAAACAGCACGCCGCCCATGCCGACGACCGATTTTCGCCATTGCTCATTACCCGTCGCCAGCTCGAGGCAACGTAGCGACGCGGCCGTGCCGGCGTGACCGTAGATACCGTAAAGATGCCCGTTGGTAAACACGGGCGTCGCCCAGTGGTTCATGCTTGTAAAAGGCGCGCGCCAGACCTCGTTCGCGGTGAGTTGAGACCCCGAATCGATAATGCGCACGGCGCCGGCGCCGATACCGTAAGCGGCGGAGCAATACACGATGTCATTGCCAACCACCGGCGAGGCCGCGGTAGCCGTGCTGAAGGGAAACGGGTAACGCCACAATACGGAACCCGTGTCCGGCGTCACCGAGACCAGGCCCGATTGCGCGAAAAAAATGATTTGTCGGACGCCCGCAACCGTTGCGGCAATGGGGCTAGCTTGCGTCATGACATCGCTCTGCCCTTTCCACGCTTCAGTGCCGTCCGATTTGTGAAATGCGAACAGGGATTGGTTCGCCGCGTTGCCGATGACAAAGATGAGGTCTCCGTCGATCAATGCGGACGCAGCGCTTTGCCACAGGATTACGGTGCTGCCGTATTCAGTGACGAGGTCTCTGCTCCAGATGACCGCTCCGTTTGTGACGCTGAGGCAATAGAGTCGCAAGTAGGTGGTCAAAACATACACGCGATCTCCGTCCACTGATGGTGTGGAACGCGGGCCATCGTCCGACCCGACACCTCCGTTTGGATAATCCGCAATATCCAGAGGGACTGACGCCCAAAGCTCCGCGCCGGTGTCCGCGTTTAATGCGATGCAGAACTCCTGCTGCCCGCTGTCCACTGGGCGCCGGACCATGGTGAAGGCTTTCCCCCCGCTGACAGAGAACGAGCTTAAAGCGGGCTCCAACGGAACTTTCCAAACCTGTCGCGGCGGTTCCACCGACCAGTTTGTGCGGATGGTCTCGGTTGAAATGCCGTCGTGGTTCGGGCCGCGATATTGCGGCCAGTCGCCCGCAGAAAGCGTTGCGGCCGCAAGAGCAGCGAACCACCAGAGGCACGCATCGCGAATTTGGAGACAATTTGTTCGAGGCTTGGTTTTCATGTTATCGGGCATGACCGACAAACTGCAACACCGCCGAGGGCAAGCCCGTAACGCGAAGCCGCGCTCTGTCCATCACTGGCAAATTACCGTGATTCGGGCCCGTCGACGGGTCAAAGTTAGCAGACACCGTGCCGTGGGGCAATTAAACTCACCGAAATAAATCGGGGGGGGGCGAACGCCCTCACAACTTTTTTACAACCCTTTGACGGGCAAGTGACAACTTTTGTTCCTCGCGGCGGCAGACTGGACCCCATGAAAACCACCTTCCTCTCATTTATTCTGGCTGCCGCGCAGTGGAGCGTCCTGGCCGGCAGCGATGCGCCTGAAGATTACGTCGCCCATGAATGGGGCACGTTCACGTCGGTGCAGGGCGCCGACGGCGTTTTGATCCCGTGGAATCCGCTCGAAACCACGAAGCTTCCGAAATTCGTTTATGATTGGAGCAAGCCGGGCCAGGACCGCTTGCCTGCGGGCGTTTTGAACCGCGGCTCGAAGAGCGCGTTTGTCACGCTGCAGCGGATGGAAACGCCGGTGATTTATTTCTACAGCGACACGGAGCGAACGATTGATGTCACGGTCCGGTTCCCGCAAGGGTTGATTACGGAATGGTACCCGCAGGCGCACGACATCGGTCCGTCAGCATTCCCACCAAACAAGCTGGCCGCGGCGCTCGACGGACTTGTACTACAAAGCGGCGCGCAGCCGCGATTTACCATTGCCTCGCTGTTCGGCAGGAAAGGCGTTCCTGACTCGCGGATTCAGTGGAAAAGTATTCGCGTCCTGCCGACCAGCCGGCACGCAGACCTCGCCGCCGTGATTCCAACCGACACCTCGGGCATTCATTACTTCGCCGCGCGCGAAACGGACGCGGCCTTCCTGCGCGTGAAGACGCCCGATAAAGCCGCGGAGCACGAGAAGTTCCTGTTCTACCGCGGTGTGGCCAACTTCAAAACACCCTTGCAAATCACCTTCAACAGCGGGAACGAAACGAATCTTTTCCTGCGAAACACCGGCACGGATGAGCTCAAGCACTTGTTTGTCCTCGCGATCCGGCAAGGGCGGGGAAAATTTATTTACGAGGACCACGTGGCATCCGGACAGCATGTTTACGCCGGGTTGAAATCCGGCGAAGACCTCCTGCCGTTGGGCGAATTGGCCGCGCGAATCAGCGAGCGGATGAGCGCGGCCCTGCAACAGGAAGGTTTGTATAGGCGCGAAGCCGACGCGATGGTGAAGACCTGGCGCGAATCGTGGTTTGAAGAGGACGGGTTGCGTGTGCTCTACGTGCTGCCGCGCGCCTGGACCGATGAAGCCCTCCCGCTGACCGTGCAGCCACGGCCGCGCGAAGTCGTTCGCGTCATGGTCGGCCGCGCCGAAATCATCGCTCCCACGACCGAATGGCAACTGCTTAAGCAGATCGTTCGCTACTCGGACGGCGACGCAGAGGAGCGCCGTCAGGCGGTAAACCGGGTCCGCCAGATGAACCTCGGTCGTTTCTTTCAACCTGCCGTGCAACTCGTACTCGGAAGTCATCCCCACCGCGAGTTCAGCCAGGCCGCGTCGGAACTGTTGCAGGCGGCGACGAAAAACGACGGCGATGGGCGAACGTTGGCCGCAAAGTAGGGCAGGCGTCACGCCTGTCGGATGGCGAAGTGTGGGAGTTCACGAAATGGGACCCTGGCGGGCTTCCGAACCCATGCTTGGCCTTTCTTCGGACCCGTCTTATGATTGGCTTATAAAGAACCCCAAATTGTGAACCGATTCTTTAGAGTTGGAAATTTACCGCCCGCCGCACGGTGCGCGGAATGGAACACGCCAGCGGCCGGGTGCCTGGCCCGATTCTTCGAGAGCCTTAACACACAGCCGGGCCAATGAAAAAAGTCGCGTTTGTATTTGTGCTGGCGGTGTTCGTGCCGAGCCTCGTGCTGGCCTGGCTCGCGGTCCGCTCGCTGCGCGACCAGCAGTTTGTGCTCGAACGCCAGCAGTCGCTGCTCTACCAGGGCGTCGCGGATTCGGTCGCCAGGGAAGCCGCGAACCTGATCGCCGAACACCAGCGTGAGTTCGCGCGGCAGGTCGAAGCGCTGCTCGCCAACGACAAGCCTATCGACGTCGCCAATTCTTTCGATGATCGAATCCGCGGGCATTGGTTGTTGGCGGATGTCGGTTTTGTCGTTTCGCTGCAAGGCCAGGTTTACTCCCCATTGCTGTTTGAACGCGGCCGGCCGGAAGCACGCCAGTTTCGCCTGGAGAATGACCGATTTCTCTGCAGCCGGGAGAGCGTCCAGGTTTATTGGAACAGCCCTAAAGGTCCCATCAACCTTTCGCTGGCTGACGATAAAAAATCGGAAAACGACGGGGGCAGCTCGGCCCAGTCTCCCACGGCAAACAGCCCCGCTTTTTCCGGCGCCACTGGCAAATATTCCAAGGAGCAGAAAGTGGCGCGCAACGTTGAGCCTCAGCAAACGCAGCAGACGGTGGACAAGCAGGCCTATTCCAAAGTCGCTCCGTCCGAGGCCGAGTTCCGCCAGCTCGTGGGCGACTCAACGGAAGGCACAGTCGCCCGCTTTCTCCAGAACAAACTCAACCTGATGTTCTGGTATCGCTCGCCGCGCGATCCGCAACTGGTCTTCGGCGCGCTCATCAACCTGCCGCGCCTGACCGAAAGCTTGCAAAACCTCGTGAAAGGCGATGCGGAATCGCTGCGCGGCGAAATTGGCGTTGCGCTGCTCGACGATAATGCCCGGCCCGTGGCGGCCTTCCCCTGGAAGAATCAAGGGAATTGGAAGCGCCCTTTCGTCGCGACGGAAATCGGCGAAGCGTTGCCGCACTGGGAATCCGCCGTTTATCTGCTCAACCCGGCGAAGCTCAGCCGGTCCGCCGCGGCATTGAAACTCACGCTCGGTCTGCTGATTGCGTTGCTCGTGCTGGCTATCGTTGTCGGCGGCTGGCTGATTGTCCTGGACTTGAAACGGCAGCTCACGCTGGCTCGACAAAAAACCGACTTCGTCAGCAACGTCTCGCACGAACTGAAAACGCCGCTCACCTCCATCCGCATGTTCTCGGAATTGCTGGCCGATGGTCGCGTAAGCGACAAAGAAAAGCAGCGTTCCTACTTCAACATCATCACCGCAGAAACGGCGCGCCTGACGCGCCTGATCAACAACGTGCTCGATTTTTCGCGCCTGGAACGCAGCGAGAAGAAATATAATATCGCCAAATGCGACCTCCTCGACGCCGTGCGGGAAACGGTCGGGACCTACCGCCCGCACCTCGAAGCCGGCGGCTTCAAACTCGAATGCGACTTGCCGGCGTCGCCGTTGTTCGTGAACGGCGACCGCGACGCGCTCGCGCAGATCGTCGTGAACCTGCTTTCCAACGCGGAGAAATATTCAGGCGAACGGAAGGAAGCGCGCGTGGAAGTGCGCCGGCAGTCGCAGCCATTGGCCCACGTCGAAGTGCGCGTGCTCGACCGCGGCCTGGGCGTGCCAAAGGGTTGCGAAGAAAAAATCTTCGAACAGTTCTATCGCGCCCACGATTCGCTCAGCAGCGGCATTCAAGGGTCGGGGCTCGGCTTGACTCTGGCGCGACAGATTGCCCGCGCGCATGGCGGCGACGTCACTTACGAGCCACGCGAGGGTGGCGGGAGTTGTTTTGTGTTGCGTCTGCCTGCGAGGCCGAATTCAACCACGAATGAACGCGAATGAGCACGAACCAAAGCCCTGGTATTGCGAAACCGACCTGGCATTCGTGTCAATTAGTGTTCATTCGCGGTTTATCGCATGAAAACGAAAATCCTGATTGTTGAAGACGACCCGCACATCCTGCTGGGCCTCGAGGAAGTGTTGAAGAGCGACGGCTTCGAGGTGGCCGTTTGCAATCGAGGCGACCAGGCCATGGAGGCCATCAGTAAACAGCGTCCCGCGCTCATCGTGCTGGACGTGATGCTGCCCGGCAAAAGCGGTTACGGCGTCTGCAAGGAACTGCGGGGTAAAAAAGTGGCGACCCCGATCCTCATGCTCACGGCGAAAGGACAGGAACTCGACAAAGTGGTCGGCCTTGACCTTGGCGCGGACGATTACGTCACCAAGCCGTTCGGTGTGCGCGAACTGTTGGCGCGCATTCACGCCTTGCTCCGCCGTGTTGCGAAACCTGCGGAAGGCGACGCCGCCGGCACGGTGTTCCAAATCGGCTGTGCGACGATTGATCCGAAAACGTATCAGCTCAAACGGGGCAAAGTCGTGGAAGAATTGACGGCGAAAGAAATGAAACTGCTGCAATTTTTCTACGGCCATCCCGGCGAAGTGCTTTCGCGCGACCGCCTGTTGAACGAGGTCTGGGGCTACAACTACTACGGCACCACCCGCACGCTCGATCAAGTCATCGTGCAGTTGCGAAAAAAACTTGGCGACAACGGCAGCGAACCGAAACATCTGCTGACCGTGCACGGCGTCGGATACAAGCTGGCGCTTTAGGCGCGGACCGGGCCTTCGCTCGGGGCGCGTCTGGATACCACCACCATCGCCGCTCCCCCGTTCCCTCTCCCTGCGAGGCACGAGCGGGGAGAGGGCTGGGGAGAGGGGCACGTTCCATCGAATTGGCGGCTAATCGGAATCCCCTCTCCCTTACCCTCTCCCCACTCCTCCGTCGTGGGGAGAGGGAATTGACCAGCGGCATGTCGGTGGTATCAAGATGCGCTCCTTCGCTCGCACGGACATAAATTTTTCTGTCGGGGTTAGATCAAAACCGGACGAATTGTTAGATCAAAAGTGGAATTGTTAGGGTG
>QHNT01000039.1 GCA_003218515.1 Verrucomicrobiota bacterium
CGGGTCATCCGTGTGCCTTGTGGCGGACGCAATTTCGTTCCCAAAGAGTATCTTTACGAGAAGTTGCCGGAGTGGTGCGAAAACGCGCTGCGTTTCATCAAAAAGCGCGGCCTGAAATATGAGTTCATCAACAGCCATTATTGGGACGCCGGCGTGGCCGGACAGCACTTGAGCGAAGTGCTCGACCTGCCGCATCTCCACACCCCGCATTCGCTGGGCCTTTGGAAAAAGCGGCAGATGGAGGCGGATTATCCTGGCGATCGTGAGAAATTTGAAAAACAATACAACTTCACGAAGCGCACTCATCACGAACGCTTGCTTTACGCGGATTGTGACACGGTCGTGGCCACTACACCGCAGCAATTCGATCTGCTTCAAGCGGATTACGAGGTGCCCGTGGAAAAGTGCCGCATGATTCCGCCCGGTTACGATGACAATCGTTTTTTCCCGGTCAGCGAAGCAAGCCGCAACGCTATTCGTCAGCGCCTCAACTTTTCCGGCAAGCTCGTGCTGGCCATCGGGCGATTGGCGCGGAACAAAGGCTACGACCTTTTGATCAACGGATTTCAACTCGCGGCCGAGCGCGAGGCGGAGGCAAAGCTCCGCCTGGCCGTGGGCGGCGCCGATTTGAACGACGCGGAGCAGCGCATTCTCGACGAGTTGAAGGAGCAGGTGGCCAGGCTGAAACTCGAGGACCGCGTTCTTTTCGAAGGATTCATTCCGGACGAACTGCTGGCGGATTACTATCGCGCAGCGGATCTCTTCGTGCTCTCCAGCCGTTACGAGCCGTTTGGCATGACGGCCATCGAGGCGATGGCTTCGGGCACGCCCACCGTCGTGACGGTGCATGGGGGATTGTATCGCGCGCTCACGTTCGGGCGGCACGCCCTGTATGCCGATCCGTTTGACAAAGAGGACCTGGGCATCACCATGTTCAAAGTGTTGCGCCATCCGCGGCTGCGGGACCGTCTGGCGCGCATGGGAGCGCACAAGGCGCGGAGCCTGTTCACCTGGACGGGCATCGCGCAGCAGTTGGTGGCGGTGGTCGAACAGCGCGCGAGCGTCAGCCTCGCTTTGTCCGACACGGAGTGGGATGAACCATGGAATGACGCCGACTGATTTTGAACGCGCCCGGGGTTCGATCCGTTCCAACGATTCGGACGCGGCAACATGACAACCGAAAAAATCCAGCTCTTCTGCTCCGACCTTGACGGCACTCTCCTGGGGAATCCGGAAGCCGCGCGACGTTTCAAGGACGCCTGGGAGGCCCTGCCGAGAAGGCAGCGTCCATTGCTATGCTACAATTCAGGCAGGCTCGTGCAGGACGTCATCGATTTGCTGGCGACCGGTTGCCTCTTCTGGCCGGACTACATCATCGGCGGCGTCGGCACGCAAATCTACGACGGCCGCCAAAAACGGTCGTTCAGCGAATACAATC
Organism: Verrucomicrobiota bacterium; assembly: GCA_003218515.1. Taxonomy (GTDB): domain Bacteria; phylum Verrucomicrobiota; class Verrucomicrobiia; order Limisphaerales; family AV2; genus AV2. The sequence continues at coordinate 1,439 of QHNT01000039.1, forward strand.
GGGTCTTCAGCAAGGGGTGGGACCTGAAACGCATCGAGCAGATCCTTTCCTCGTTTCCCGGCGTCACGCGCCAGCCGCCGCAGTTTTTGCATCCCTACAAGTCGAGCTGGTATCTCCACCAGGCGCCGCCGGAGGTGATCGAAAATTTGAAACGCCAGCTGGCGGACGCCGGATTGGAGGTGACCGTCGTCTATTCCAGCATGCGCGACCTCGACGTGCTGCCGGCGAAAACAAACAAGGGCAGCGCGCTTCAATGGTTGTGCGACAAAATCAACGTGCCGCTGGTGAACGTGCTGGTGGCCGGTGACACCGGCAACGACAGCAGCATGTTTCTGTTGCCCGGCGTCAAAGGCATCGTGGTCGAGAACGCGCAGCCGGAGCTTTACGAAGCGGTCGTCAAACTGCCGACTTTCAGCGCCAGCCAGGTTCTTGCCGACGGCGTTCTCGAGGGGCTGAAATACTTTGGCGTCATTCCGGCCGCGCCGTCGTTTGAGAGCTCGACCCTTCGCGGACACGAAATGGACCCGACGCTGCGCATGCTGTTCACCGAGGCGGCGCTGGGAACGCTCACGTCGGAAGAGCGCCAGCTCATTTGCGCCGGATACGATCAGGCTTTGATCGCTTTGCGAAAGAACATCACGCCGCTCGGTTTCTCCGCTTGCTCGCTCGACGACAACGAAGTCACCGGCACGGACGTGAACTATCGCAGCGTCTGGGCGCGCGACGGCGCGATCACGCTCGTTTGCACGATTGAGCTGGAGGACGCCGACGTGCGCGCGGCGCAAAAGCAGACGCTTAAGACGCTGTTCGACCAAATCTCGGCGAACGGCCAGATCCCGGCCAATGTGCGTATTGACACACGGGAGCCGGACTACAGTGGCGTGGGCGGCATCTGCTCGATCGACAGCGGACTGTGGGCCATCATCGCCTTCTACTACTACGTCAGCAAAACCCAGGACTTCGATTTCCTCGCCGAATACTCAGACCGCCTCCAGCGGGTGATGAACTGGTTGAGTGCGCTGGACAGCAACAATGACGGCTTGCTCGAAGTGCCCGAAGCCGGCGACTGGACCGACTTGTTTGGCCGCAGCTATCATATTCTTTACGACGAAGTCCTTTGGTATCGAGCCAATGTCTCCTTTGGCCGGCTGCTCGAGTTTCAGAAAACGTTCGACCGGGCGGCGGAGTATCTGCGCTGGTCGCAACTCATCCGTGGAAAAATTCTGAACGCGTTCTGGCCTTCCACCAAGACGCGCGAGGCGCCGGTGCAGGTGACCTTCACGGAACAGCAGTTTTCACTCGGCGACTCCAGCTACCTGCTCGCGGAAATCACGCCGTTCAGTTTCAGTTGGCGGTGCGACGTGCTGGGAAACATCCTCGCGTTTCTGAACAATGTGCTCGACGTGGACCGCGCGCGCGTCGCGTTCAAGTTCATGTGGGGCGTCGGTGTGAACGATCCCTGGCCGGTGGCCAACCTCTACCCGACGGTGCAGGCGGGTGATCCGGACTGGCGCGCCTATTACACGGTCAATCTGCTCAATCTTCCGGGCCACTATCACAACGGCGGCGTCTGGCCGTTCATCGGCGGCATGTGGGTGCGCTTCATTCACCGGCTTGGCCTTTATGAGGCCGCCTGTCGCGAGTTGCTGAGGCTCGCCCAGTTGAATCGGCTGGGGAAAAACCAGGAGTGGGAGTTCAACGAATGGGTGCACGGCCGCACCGGCAAACCGATGGGTAAATGCTATCAGGCGTGGTCGGCCGCGTCCTATATCCGCGCCTGCCAGGAGTTGCAGATCAGCCCCGAAAACCTGCCGCACGATTGAGTGTAATTCTCTCTCCTGATTCTCCCTTGCTACTTGCCGCGGATTTCCCTAGTGCTAGCGACAACGATTTTAACGATGCAACGCATCTAACGCTTTAACGAGCCTTTATGTCCCTGCTCGCCGGCAAACTCGGAATCGTCTTCGGCGTCGCGAACAAACGCTCCATTGCCTGGGCCATTGCGCAGGCGTGGCACCGCGAAGGCGCGAAGCTCGCCTTCACCTACCAGGGCGAACGGCTCAAGGAGAACGTCGAGGAACTCGCCGGCACGTTCGGCGCAGACACGTTGCTGATGGAATGCGACGTAACGAAGGACGATCACATCGCCCGCGTGTTCGACGAGGTCGGAAAGAAATTTGGCAAGCTGCACCTGCTGCTGCATTCCGTCGCGTTTGCGCCGAAGGACGCGCTCGAAGGCGACTTTGTGAACACGAGCCGTGAAGCCTTCCGCGTCGCGCACGACGTGAGCGCGTATTCGCTGGTGGCGCTCGCGCGCGGCGCGGCGCCGTTGATGACCGGGGGCGGCAGCATCGTCGCGATGACCTACTACGGTTCGGAGAAAGTGGTGCCGCATTATAACGTGATGGGCGTGGCCAAGGCTTCCCTCGAAGCGAGCGCGCGTTACCTTGCCTACGATCTCGGTCCTAAGAAAATCCGCGTCAACTGCATCAGTGCCGGACCGGTGAACACACTGGCGGCGCGCGGCATCGCCGGCTTCACCGAGATGCTCAAGCACTACGAGGTCCATGCGCCGCTCAAACGCAACGTCCTGCCCGATGAACTCGGGGCCACCGGCGTGTTCCTGGCCAGCGACGGCGCCGCCGCCATCACGGGACAGGTGATTTACGTGGATTGCGGCTATCAGATCATGGGGATGTAACTCCCCGAGACGCGTAACCGCTGACGTCAGTCGTCGTGCAGGACCACTCGCGGGAGTTTGCGGATTTCACTTTTTGTCTATCCGGTCATTTCTCAGCGGTCGCGTGGTTGGTCCATCCAAGAGCTGAATTGCACTCAACCGGCCAAAAAACGGGGCTTGCCAACCCCAAAGGTCATGAATAGTCTCACCCCTCTTTTGGAACCAGCGTCCGAAAAGGCGCAGGGCGGAAAGTGTCCTTTGGCGCCGCCGGAAATGAGCATTTTGATTTTATGGCAGTCAGAATACGGATGAAACGAATCGGGGCGAAGAACAACCCCGTGTTCCGCATAGTGGTGGCGGACAATCGCAGCCCGCGCGACGGCAAGTTCATTGAGGAAATCGGCACCTATCAGCCGTTGAAGAAAGGCGACAACTTCGTCCTCGACTACGAACGGGCGAAGTATTGGATTGGCAAGGGCGCGCAGCCAACCGATACAGTGGCCAGTTTTATTCGCACAGCCGCCAAGGCCGCTCCAGCCGCCGGCTGACGCCAGTTTGGCTATGCAAGCGTTCCTTGAATTTGTGGTCAAGGGGTTGGTGGATCGTCCGGATGCGGTGAACGTGACGCCGGTGGAGCGCGACGGCCTGACCGTTTACGAGTTGCGCGTTCATCCCACGGACATCGGAAAGGTCATCGGCAAGCAGGGGACGACGATTCACGCGATCCGTTCGCTGCTGCAGATCGGCGCGGCGAAAAAGGGGCGGCGCTGCATACTGGAAATCGTCGAGGAACGCCCCGAAGGTTGATGCGGGCCGCGCCACGGGGCAGAATACCTGGCCGTCGTGCGCTGGTCTTGCTCTGAAAACGGCCATGAAAATCGACGTGCTGACTTTGTTCCCCGCGATGTTCGCGGGGCCGCTCGACGAGAGCATCGTTAAACGGGCGCGCGCTGAAGGGCTGCTCGATCTGGCGATCCACAATTTGCGGGACTACACCCACGACCGCCATCGCACGGTGGACGACAAGCCATTCGGCGGCGGGCCGGGAATGTTGCTGAAGCCCGAACCGATCTTTGAGGCAATGGAGAAGCTGTCGCGCGAAAAAACACGCCTGATTTTGCTGACACCAGCGGGCCGGAAGTTTAATCATTCCATCGCGCGAGAACTGGCACGACAGGAGCACTTGCTTCTGGTCTGCGGCAGTTATGAAGGTTTTGACGAACGGGTGCGGGAAGCGTTGGCCAACGATGAACTGTCCATCGGCGATTACGTGCTGACGAATGGCGCGCTGCCCGCGATGGTGATCATCGACGCGGTGACGCGGCTGCTGCCCGGCGCGCTGGGCGACGATCAGAGTGCGCACGACGAATCATTCAGTTGCGGTCTGCTGGAGTACCCGCAATACACGCGGCCGGCCGAGTTTCGCGGGATGAAAGTTCCGGAAGTGTTGCTCTCCGGCAATCACGCCGAGATTGAAAAATGGCGATTGGAACAGGCGAAGCAGCGGACGAAAGAGCGCAGACGGGATTTGCTGGAACAAAACGGAGTAGTGGATTGATGGAGTAGCGGAGTCCTGGGCTGTCGTTGGGGACCGTGACTCCACTGCTCCACTTCTCCAACACTCCAAATCAGCCTTTATGAACCAGGCCATACTCGACCTAATTGAATCAAAACAGTTTCGCAAGAACCCCGTGGACGTCGGAGTTGGCGACACCGTTCGCGTGCACACCAAAGTGGTGGAAGGCGACAAGGAACGCATCCAGATTTTCACCGGCGTAGTGATCGGCAAACGGGGCCGCGGTTTGAACGAAACTTTTACCGTCCGTCGCATCAGCTACGGCGAGGGCGTCGAGCGCGTGTTCCCGGTGCATTCGCCGCGCCTCGATAAGATCGAAGTGGAGCGCAAAGGCTCGGTGCGCCGGGCCAAGCTTACCTACCTTCGCAAACGCATCGGAAAAGGCGCCGTGGCAGTGAAGGAAAAAGAAACGGCCATCGCCGCCGCGAAGTAAACCTCTCGCGGTCAAAGTCCCAAAAACGCGGGCCTTGTCTCACGCGAACGAGACGGCCGCGGCGGGGGCGAGCGGCGCGCAACCCCCAGGACCGGGCCAGGCCGGCCCCTTTCCTGGCATGACAGGCGGTTCCCCTTTCAGCTACGCTGCCGCGTGTGAAATGCGTCGTGACTGCGGGGCCAACTTACGAGCCTTTGGATGAAGTTCGACGGCTGACGAACTTTTCCACCGGCACGCTCGGCACTGAACTGGCGAATTTTCTAACCGGCCAAGGGCATGAAGTGGTCCTGCTCCTCGGTTATTACGCGATCTATCGCGGCGAGCATCGAGCCCGGCGGGTGGAGACATTCACCACGACTGCCGATCTGCACATGCGACTTCAGGCTCTCTCAACGGAAGGCGCCGGCGCGGTGTTTCATGCCGCCGCGGTGAGCGACTTCAGTTTTGGCGGGGTCTGGGAACGAAAGGAAAGCGGCGATTTGGTCCAATGCGTCGAGCGAAAAATCTCCACAAAGAAAGGACAAATGCTCGTCGAGTTGAAACCGACGCCGAAAATCATCGGCGAACTGCGCGGCTGGTTCCCGCAGTCGCAGCTGGTGGGCTGGAAATACGAACTGGACGGGGACCAGGCGCGCGCCGTTCAGGCGGGAGAACGACAGATTGCGCTCAACCGCACGAACGCCTGCGTGGTCAACGGCGTCGCTTATGGCGACGGCTTTGGTCTGGTGACGGGCGCGGGGAAATGCGAGCACGTGGCGGATGCGCGGGCGCTCTACGGAGCCTTGGCCAGGTTGATAGCCTGCTGATTTTCGGAGATTCCCCTTTAAGTTGCCTGCTCTCCGTGAACCAAGTGGGGCGAGACTCCGTCGAGGCCTAGCTAACTTCTATCCAGCGGAGATCAGGGCTCGACGGAGTCTCACCCCACCGCTTTTGGCCCGATGCGCGTCCAAATTTTGGAGGTTTTCCCTGCCCATGAACCTCCTCCTCTGCCACCCTTCGGGCACCCTCTCCTCCATTTGCGGAGAGAACCGCTCAAACGTTGAACGCGCATGGCGCCCTTCACCAGCCAGCTGTCCCCTCACCCCGTCCCTCTCCCCTCCGAGGGGGGAGAGGGACGGGGTGAATGGAGGAGAGGGTGGCCGGAGGTGGGTGAGGCGGCGGTTCGTGAGCAGTTCCAAAAGGACTACTGTTGGACGGTGCGGGCAAAGGCGATGGAGTCGCGATAACGCTTGTTGTCGGCGCGGATGCGGGCAATCAGAGTTTGTCCAATCGCATACAAAAAGGGGGCCGCCAGGTCGGGCGCTTCGTTGATGAGCTTTTGAAACGCGCCGGCGGAAATCTTGAGGAGCAGGCTCTCCTTGTTGGCGACCACGTCCGCGGAACGCGGGCCGTGGTCAAACAGAGCGACTTCGCCGAAGAATTCTCCGGGAGCCATCGTCACCAGAATGCTTTCCTTGCCTGCAATCACCATGCGCACGCGCACCTCACCCTCGAGCACGAGATACATCGCATCGCCAGGACTACCTTGCTTGACGATTTCCGTCCACTGCCGCACCGGGTGCAATTCCATGAAATCTACGAACCGTTCCAGTTGCCGGTCGCTGAATCCAGCGAGGATCCTGACGCGCCGCAGCGCGCCGGGTTTGAGCGTCATCGATGTGCCGTCGGGCGCGCTGATCGTGGGCGCCGGCACGCCTGTCGCCGATCGCGGTTGAAAAAACATTTTCAACTCCGCGATGCGGCCGGCCTTCAACCAGTCATCCTTCTCCTGGAGGTGAATCCAGGTGTCCGCCGTGACTCGCTCTTCCTGCACCCAGTTGATCAGCGTGGGCAAATCGACGGGCCCATACACCACATTGTCCACGCCCCAAATGCAATAGACCGGGGCGTCATTGTCGGGTTGCATGAACCGCTTTTAGCCGAAGGACGAACGGTAATAAAGGGGAAAAGATGAGGTCGGCGGCGCGGTTACATCTGCTCCGTTGTCTCAATGCCGAGGACGTCAAGACCCCGGTTCAACACACGCGCTGTCAAATCACACAACGCCAAACGCGTCGCGCGCTCGGGTTCAGCGGCTTTCAACACCGGACAATTCTCATAGAAGCGCGCAAAACGTCCGGCCAGTTCGTAGAGATAATTGCAGAGAAAGTTCGGGCGGTATTCGTCAGCGACCGCTTCCAGCACCAGGCCAAAGTTCAGCAAGTGCTTTGCCAGCGCGATCTCCTCCGGCGCGGCCAGACTTAATTCCGCGTTCCGCGCTCCGCGTTCCGCGTTCTCGGCGCCGCCTTTGCGGAAAATGCTCCGAATCCGCACGCAGGCATATTGCAGGTACGGAGCGGTGTTCCCCTCGAGCGCCAGCATCTTGTCCCAACTGAACACATAATCACTCTGACGGTTCGGCAGCAGGTCGGCGAACTTGACCGCCCCGAGGCCGACGATCCGCGCGATTTCGCGGCGCTGGCTTTCGCTCAGTTCGGGATTTTTCTCCGAAACAATCTTCAACGCGCGTTCCTCTGCCTCGTCGAGGAGGTCGCGAAGCCTGACGTTTTCGCCGCTCCGCGTTTTCAGCGGCTTGTTGTTGTCGCCAAGCACGGTCCCGAAATCGATTAACTTTAACTCCGGTGGATTGCGGTGAGTTTTCGTGAACCACCTGTAGACGGTGAAAAAAAGATGGTCGAAATGATCTCTCTGTCGCGAATCGACAACGTAAAGCACTTTGTCCGCTTTTAAGTTTTCTTTTCGGTAAAGAACAGTGGCTAAGTCGGTGGATGCGTAATTGGCGGCGCCATCCCGTTTGCGAATGATGAAAGGTTGTGACTTGATATTCGCCGGAGCTTCAGGCTCATTTTGAAAGACAACGAGCGCACCTTCACTCTCAACTGCGAGCCCGCAGGCGGTGAGCTCTTGGTAGACTCGCTGAACCTTGTCGTTATAGAAACTTTCGCCAAGTGCGTAGTCGAATTTGACGCCAAGCCGCGAATAAATCTCATCGAACTGTTTTTGTGAGAGCGCGATCATCTCGCGCCAGATCGCGAGGTTTTCCGTGTCGCCGCTCTGCAGTTTCACGAGTTCGGCGCGGGCACGGTCGAGTGTGGACTGATTGAAGCCGGGCTTTTCAGGGTCGCACTGCGCGCTGATGACTTTGTAAATCCGATCCATCTCGCCGAGCGGATCGGCCTCCAGTGTTTGCCGATCAAGTAAAGTCTTCCAGCCGACCAACAGCATCCCAAACTGGGTTCCCCAATCGCCAATGTGATTGTCCGCGATGACGTGATGCCCAAGCAGCCGCAGCGTGCGCGCGAGACAATCGCCAAGGACCGTCGAGCGAATGTGGCCGACGTGCATTGGCTTGGCGACGTTCGGCGAACTGAAATCAATGACGATGGTGCGCGGTTGTTTCGCCTTTTGGACAAAGGGATGTCCGGCGCGGATGGCGGACTGGAGCGCCTGCGCCAAGGCCGAAGTCTTGAGGCGAAAATTGATGAAGCCCACGCCGGCCAGCTCGACTTTTTCGCACCACTCGCCGACGTCCAACCTGGCCAATACATCGGCCGCGAGCCGGCGCGGGCTCTGCTTGCGCTCTTTGGCGAGTGAAATCAGCGCGGTGCACTGGTAATCACCAAATTTCGGATCGGGACAGGGACGCACAAGAAGCAACGAGGTCTCGGCCTCGGGCAATACCTGGCGGGCGGCCTCCTGCAAACGGTCCTGGAGCAATTGATGAATCACGAGTTTAAAGCGAATTGGAGCCGCTGCGGCAATTGCATCGGGGGAAAGATGCAGTCTTTATCTGGCTGTTCCCGTGGCGCCGCCCGATTGGTTCTCGATGATGCGATACATCGTGTCGGCGTCGGGCGCTTCCTCCAACGATTGGCGGAATTCGGTTTTGTGGAGCAGCTTGGCGATGTTGGCGAGCGTGTGGAGGTGTTTCTGGAACTGGCCCTGGGGAACGAGGAAGAGCATGACGAGCTTGACCGGCTGGTTGTCGAGCGCGTCAAAGTTGACGCCTTTTTTCGAGCGGCCAAACGCGCCGGCGACTTCGTAAATCAACTCCGTGGACGCGTGCGGAATCCCGATGCCGAACCCGATGCCGGTGCTCATGGAGGTCTCGCGCTTTTTGACGACGGCGGCGATCTGGTCGCGATTTTCCGGCTTGATTTTGCCCGTCTGCACCAGGTTGTTAATCAGTTCGTCAATGGCCTCCCAGCGATTCGAGGCCTGCATCTCAGAAATGATCTGTGCCGGACTGAGAATGTCACCCAGGTTCATATAAATTTCGTCGCAGCCGTTGCATTTCGCCTGAAGTAACACCGGTTTTCAAGAGCGAATTCAGATTGATTTGCCGACGCGCGTTGCCGAGCTTAGAGCAACCGTCCCAGGCGATGCAAAATTTCGCCAGTGTTTTGTAAACACCAGCCCAGCGCAGTCAGCAAACTGACGCGCGCGGTGATCAGCGGCACCCCCAGCAACAGCACGGTCACATTGCCGAGCCAGATGATGACGGCGGAAAACACGTACCCCTGTTGCGTGATGTCAGACTGGCGCGTCCGCAACGCATGACACGTCAGCGTCACGTGAAACGCATACGCCGCGCCGACCAACAGGTGGAACCAAACGACGTACCGCGCCCAACCCCAAATCAACTGTCCGACCACGAAGACCAGGACCACAATCGCGACGTACACCGGGAAAAAATACGGCGCCAGCGTGATCAGAAAATTGTTTTTGCTGACGACCACGTGGCCGCCTTCGGAAGTCGCCTTGAATTTCTTCACCCGCCCGCCGAACAGCCATGTCCAGAGAGCATGGGTCAGTTCATGACCGAAGACGTAAACCCGCATCGGCTTTGGCAGCAGGAGAAAAATCACGAGCCAGCAGGCCGCCCCCGCCAGCATCGCCACCCATACCGCATCGGCGCCCCCGCTATCCCGCAGCACACGGACCAGCGCCCGGGTCGCGCCGATTGAAAGCGGCAGAAGCAAAACGGCGATGAGCGTTTTGACCCATTTCCGCACGCGGCGAGAATTCAGAAGACTCCGGTCGGAAGCCAGACAAAAACCGCAGAGCCCCGGGAATTGGTATCTGTTTAGCGCCCTTTGAACGTAGCGCAGGTTTCCAACCTGCTGTATCGCCACGCCTGTCCGGTTGTTTTGAGGACCGAATGCGTTTTCGTTCAATGTTGATGCGGCTGAGCGGCACTTGCGTGGGTGTGAGCGACTTGAAGCTGGCCGGCTCCGTCTTGGGCCTTTGGCAGCTACTCTGCCCTTGTCGGCAACATGATCTATCTGTTTCTGTTCGGCGCTTGCGTGGAAGACCTCATGGGACGCCTGCGTTTCTCCCTCTTCTACCTCGCCGGCGGATTGGTTGCCAATCTCAGCCAGGTTTGCCTCACGACCGACCTGGAAGCAAACGTTCCGATCGTGGGCGCGTCCGGGGCCATTTCAGCCTGCATTGGTGCGTTTTTGATCGTCCTGCCCCGGACCAAAATCAATTTCCGCTATTTCGGGTGGTTTTTCTTCCGGGTGTTCAGTGGCGAGTTTTGGTTGCCCGCCTGGATTGTGATTGCGTTTTGGTTCCTCATGGATTTCGCGTCGCTCATTCTGCTCCTCGGCTCGGCCGGTGCCGGCGGCGGCGTGGCGTTTGGTGCGCACGTAGGCGGCACCATCGCAGGTGCATTGGCAATGCTGGTGATGCGGCGGAGCCTGGCAAAGCCCGATCAGGAAGAGCCGCCCACAAGGGCGGTTCGACCCGCCCCGACAGCAAAGAGGCCGTCAGCTGTCAACGAGCCCGCCACCATCTATCTCTACGTCAACGAACAGCAGATCGGCCCGTTTGCGCCCGGCCGGATACAGGAAATGCTCGAACTGGGATCAATCACGCCGGAAACACAATACTGGCAGGAAGGCATGTCTGAGTGGCGTCCGCTCGCCGAACTGTAAACCAGTTGACCACTCATTAGCGGCGTTCTCCGTTGCGACAACGCGCTGGTTTGCCACGCCCAACCAATCTGTTACGCTCGCGTCCCTATGGCATTCGATTCCTTCCGCGCATTTGTCGAAGAGCTCGAACGCGCCGGCGAACTCATCCGCATCGAGGAATCCGTCGCGACGGAACTGGAGATCACCGACCTGGCCGATCGCCAGATGAAATCGCCCGGCGGCGGCAAGGCGCTGCTGATCCAGAAACCGACTGTCAACGGACAAGTCTCGCCATTTCCACTGGCAATCAACACGATGGGTTCTTGGAAGCGCATGGCCATGAGCCTGGGCGCCAATTCCGTGGACGAAGTCGCTGCCGAACTCGGCTCGCTGATGAAAGCCAAGCCGCCGATGAGTTTCCGCGAAGCGATCAAACTGCTCGGCACTGCGCTGGATCTGCGCCACATGAAACCCAAGCTCGTCAAGAAGGGCGCGTGCAAGGAAGTGGTCCACAAATTCGACGCGCCGCCCACGCGCACCGAGCCGTGGCCGATAGCGACGGACATCGTTGAACCGTTAAATCGTTCAACCGTTAAATCGTTCCCCGATTCAACGATTCAACAATTCAACGATTTAACGGCGCTGGCACCGACCCTCCTCAACCTTCCGATCCAAAAATGCTGGCCTCTCGACGGCGGCCGCTTCATCACGCTCCCCTGCGTCGTCACCAAAGACCCCGACACCGGCGAGCGCAACGTCGGCATGTACCGCATCCAGATTTACGACGAGCGCACCACCGGCATGCACTGGCAGCTCCAGAAAGTCGGCGCACGCCACGGCCGCCGTTACTACGAAACCGGCACGCGCATGCCCGTCGCGATTTTCCTCGGCGGCGATCCTGTGTTCACCTTCGCCGCCACTGCGCCACTGCCCGACGGCCTCGACGAATTCCTGTTGGCGGGTTACCTGCGCAAAAAATCGGTTGAACTCGTCAAATGCGAGACCAACGACCTCGAAGTTCCCGCCAACGCCGACGTCGTCATCGAAGGCTACGTTGACCCGCGCGAGCCGTTGCGCGAGGAAGGCTCATTCGGCGACCACACCGGCTACTACACCCTGCCCGAGCCGTATCCCGTCTTCCACGTCACCGCCATCACACACCGCAAAGACGCCGTCTATCCCGCTACCATCGTCGGCCTCCCGCCGATGGAAGATTTCTACATTGGCAGCGCGTCCGTGAAACTCTTCCTGCCCATCTTCAAGATGAACTTCCCCGAGATCGCAGACATCGCGCTGCCGGCCGAAGGCGTCTTCCACAACCTCGTCTTCGTGAGCATCAGGAAGAGTTACCCGATGCAGGCCTACAAAATCATGCACGGCCTCTGGGGCATGGGGCAGATGATGTTCACCAAATACATCGTGGTGGTGGACGACGACGTGGACGTGCACAACACGAGCGAGGTTTTGTTCCGGCTGTGTGCGAACACGGACCCGCAACGCGACAGCATCTTCACCAAAGGCCCGGCCGACGTGCTCGACCACGCCACCTCTGAAATCGCAATTGGAACGAAGCTGGGAATTGACGCTACGCGCAAGCTCGCGGGTGAAGGATTCAAAAGGCCGTGGCCCCCGTTGATCAAAATGGATGAAAATGTCAGAAAGAAAGTGGACGCGCTGTTCGGAGGAAAACTGTGAAACTGCTGGCGATGGCCATCAGTAACAACGACGACGCGCACGAAATTCCCTCTCCCCCATCG